>JAJPXR010000050.1 GCA_021205375.1 Clostridiales bacterium
TGAATTTGGGGCCAGGTGCTTTACCTGACCCCAACATTTATTATAGAACCAAAAAGAAGTGACCCGATCCATTCAACCTCTGGATCAGGTCACTTCTGTTCTATTTTGAAATCTAAACGCATATCGCTTATCCCTCACTTTCTTCTTGTATTTTTGTGGACCCCATTGTCCACGCATCGCTGAAATGCCAATCTCAATATCGTTATCATCCGAATGTCCTGCGGATGCAGAATAGGGGGAAGGCTGAGGTGACGGATCAGCTACCGGGCCTCCACGAATGGGTGGTGGCTGTCGTTCGGTTTTGATTTTGGCTTTTCTTTTTGTTGAATATACTATACCACGGCGATGCTGAATTGTCAAGCACTTTTTGAAATAAATTTAAAAAAACTTTTCGAGGCGACAGCCGCGCCCCAAGGGGACACGGGTGGGGCCAATTGGAGGGGACAAAGCCGGGTTTGCCCGTTCGTTCGCGCCGGATTCTTTCGCCTTCGCAGCGTTCCTTGACAGCGGCGGCCAAAACGGATAAAATGAGCTGTTAGCTTTTAGCGCTTAGCTTGGCGGCGCTGAACGAACGGTTTGCATTTTTAACCGGAATAGTACGGGTTTTCCACAGAGAGCGACCGTTTAGAAATCAACCACCCCTTGCCTCCGCCGTCAAGCGGCACGGCGTAAGCCGTGACGGAGGGAGTTCCACCGGAATACCCGATATATTTTAGAAAACCTGCGCGGCTCCGTGCCGCTGTGAAAGGATATGTGAAGCAGCTTATGGCAAGAAAGACGGCCAGAACCTATGACAACGAATCCATCGCCTCCCTGAAAGGGGCAGACCGGGTCCGCAAGCGCCCTGGGGTCATCTTTGGCTCCGACTCGCTGGAGGGCTGCGAACACGCGGTATTTGAAATTCTCTCCAACGCCATCGACGAGGCCAAGGAGGGCCACGGCAACGTCATCATCGTCACCCGCTACGCCGACCATTCCGTGGAGGTGGAGGACTTTGGCCGGGGCTGCCCGGTGGACTGGAACAAGGCCGAGGGCCGGTACAACTGGGAGCTGGTGTTCTGTGAGCTTTACGCCGGAGGCAAGTACACCGCCGGGGCGGAGAACTATGAATACGCTTTGGGCCTGAACGGTCTGGGAAGCTGCGCCACCCAGTACGCCTCCGAGTACTTCGACGCCACCATCTACCGGGACGGCTATCAGTACACCCTCCACTTCGAGAAGGGGGAGAACGTGGGCGGCCTCCACAAGAAGCCCATGAAGCACAAGACCGGTTCCAAGTTCCGCTGGAAGCCCGACCTGGAGGTCTTTACCGAAATCGACATCCCTGTGGACTACTACCTGGACGTGATGAAGCGGCAGGCGGTGGTCAACGCCGGGGTCACGTTCCGGTTCCGCAACCAGGTGGGGAACAAGTTCGAGGTGACGGAGTTCTGTTACCAGAACGGCATTGTGGACTATGTGACAGAGCTGGCGGGGGAGAATCCCCTGACCACGCCGGTCTTTTACCAGACCGAACGGGTGGGCCGGGACCGGGCCGACCGGGAGGATTACAAGGTCAAGCTGTCGGTGGCCTTCTGCTTCTCCAACACGGAGACCCGCATTGAGCATTACCACAACTCCAGTTGGCTGGAGCACGGGGGCAGCCCGGAGAAGGCCATGCGGCTGGCGTTTGTGGCAGGCATCGACGCCTACCTGAAAAAGCAGAACAAATACAACAAAAACGAGAGCAAAATCACCTGGAACGACATCCAGGACTGCCTGATTTTGGTCTCCAACAACTTCTCCACCCAGACCAGCTATGAGAACCAGACCAAAAAGGCCATCAACAACCGCTTTGTCCAGGAGGCCATGCAGGACTTCCTGCGCAGCCAGTTGGAGGTCTACTTCATCGAGAACCCCATCGAGGCGGAGAAGATCGCCGGGCAGGTGCTGGTGAACAAGCGCAGCCGGGAGACGGCGGAAAAGGCCCGGCTGAACCTGAAAAAGAAGCTCTCCGGCAACGTGGACCTGTCCAACCGGGTGCAGAAGTTCGTGGACTGCCGCACCAAGGATCTGAGCCGCCGGGAGCTGTATATCGTGGAGGGCGACTCCGCGCTGGGCGCGTGCAAGCTCAGCCGGGACGCGGAGTTTCAGGGCATCATGCCCGTCCGGGGCAAAATTCTGAACTGCCTGAAGGCCGATTACAACCGCATTTTCAAGAGCGAGATCATCACCGACCTGGTGAAGGTCATGGGCTGCGGCGTGGATTTAGTCGGCGTGAAAAAGGCCAAGGACATGGCGGACTTCGACATCGCCAACCTGCGCTGGAGCAAAATCATCATCTGCACCGACGCCGACGTGGACGGCTACCAGATCCGCACGCTGATTTTGACCATGCTCTACCGGCTGACCCCCAAGCTCATCACCGAGGGCTATGTCTATATCGCGGAGTCCCCCCTGTATGAGATCACCTGGAAGGACAAGACCTGGTTCGCCTACTCCGATAAGGAAAAGGCCGACCTGCTGGCCGGAGAGCTGAGCGGCAAAAAGTGTTCCATCCAGCGCTCCAAGGGCCTGGGCGAGAACGAGCCGGACATGATGTGGCTGACCACCATGAACCCCGCCACCCGGCGGCTCATCAAGGTCATGCCGGAGGACGTGGAGCGGACGGCCACGGTGTTCGACCTGCTGCTGGGGGACAACCTCCAGGGCCGGAAGGACCATATTTCGGAGAACGGGTACAAGTATCTGGATTTGGCGGATATTTCGTGAGAAAATAGCTCTTTTACTCATCCATGCGTGAGAAACCCCTCCGTCGCGGCTTACGCCGCGCCACCTCCGCCGTCAAGCGGCACTTCCGGGGCTTCGCCCCTCCCTGCCCTTTCAGGGGAGGCAAGAGGGGTGGTCAGTTACAAAAGGACGGTTTTTGTAAAAAACTTGTACTAGGAAGGGCAAAAGTGCTGACCAAGCAGCAAACACTATCCTCCCTCGCCTCCCCTGAAAGGGGAGGGGGACCATGCGAAGCATGGTGGAGGGGTTTCTCGCTGGAATTATCAATATGGTGGGTTCAAAAGGATAACCCTAAAATCCAATGGAAAAGGCGCCGGAAACCACATCCGGCGCCTGTTTCGGTTTTGCCCCTATTTGACCCTGAATCATAGAAAAAAACAACGATGTTCCGTGACAAATCGCCACGAAACGCCGTTGTTTCGCGTTGTATGGAAACTATTTAGCGGAAAACCCCTCCGTCGCGGCTTACGCCGCGCCACCTCCCCTTTCAGGGGCGGCAAGAGGGGATAGTGCTTATCGTCTGATGCCAGTATTGTTTAATAGCTGTGGTTATTTTGGTGGAAATGCCCTCTTTTCAGCCACTAATCACTAAACACTAGCCACTAAACTCACAGCAGCGGGATACCCGCTTCCTCGCAGGCCCGCCGGGTCTCGTCGTCCCAGACCGTCACCTGCACCTCGCCGATGTGGGCGCTGCCCATTAGCAGCATACACAGGCGGCTCTGGCCGATGCCGCCGCCGATGGAGAGGGGGAGTTCCCCGCTGAGTACACCCTGGTGGAAGGGCAGAGCCCGCCGGTCGTCGCAGCCTGCCTCGGTGAGCTGGCGGTCCATGGCCTCGGCGTCCACCCGGATGCCCATGGAGGACAGTTCATAAGCCTCGTGCAGGGGGTAGTTCCAGAACAGCAGGTCGCCGTTCAGCGTCCAGTCGTCGTAGTCGGGGGCGCGGCCATCGTGCTTGATGCCGCTTTTCAGCTTGCCGCCGATCTGCATCAGGAAGGTGGTGTGGTGCTTTTCCACGAAGGCGTTCTCCCGCTGCTTGGGGGTCAGGTCGGGGTACAGGTCCTCCAGCTCCTGGGTGGTGATGAAGGTGATCTCCGGCTCGGTGACGGGATGGGTGTTCAGCGCGGGGAACATATTGCGGATGATTTTCTCGGTATAGCAGACGCAGCCCACGATTTTCCGCACCGTGTCCTGCAAGTAGGTGACGGTCCGGTCGGCGTTGGTGATGACCTTCTCCCAGTCCCACTGGTCCACGTAGATGGAGTGCAGGTTGTCCAGGTCCTCGTCCCGGCGGATGGCGTTCATGTCGGTATAGAGACCGGTGCCGGGCATGAAGCAGTAGTTGCTCAGGGCCTGACGCTTCCACTTGGCCAGGGAGTGGACCACCTGGGCCTCGGTGCCGGTGGCCTTGATGGAGAAGCTGACCGGGCGCTCCACGCCGTTCAGGTCGTCGTTCAGGCCGGTGGACGCCTCCAGGAACAGGGGTGCGGAGACCCGGCGCAGGTTCAGGGAACCGCAGAGGGTGTCGGCAAAGATGCGTTTGGTCATGGAGATGGCCTGCTGGGTCTCGTAAGAGGTCAAAACAGGGGTGTAGCCCTCAGGAATGGTAACAGAGTTCATGGGTGTGAAACTACCTCGCTTTCTTGGTTTGGACGGGTCGCGTGGCAAAAACCGGCTCTTATTATACCACGTCAGACGAAGGCCCGCAACGGTTCCCCTGGAAATTTTTCGTCTGGCTTAAAAAATTGGAACAAATGTTTGCATTTTGCGCCGGGCTGTGGTACACTGGAAATAAGAAATTGGGTATCCCTTTACGTTGGCCGCGTTTTAGTGACTAGTGGTTAGTGATTAGTGGCTAGAAAGAGGCCATATCTACCAAAAACCACATCTGTCAAGCAATACTGACACCAGACAATAAGCACTATCCCCTCTTGCCTCCCCTGAAAGGGGAGGAGGGCCGCCGCCTTCAGGCGGTGGCGGAGGGGTTACAGGCAAAAGCCGAACCAAAGAGATACACAAAACAAAAAAACACCCGGCCCGCCCATGCTGCGGGCTTTGGAGGGATACAATATGAAGGAACTGACCCCCAAGCAGCAGGTGATTTACGACTACCTGCTGAAATTCACCGCCGAAAACGGGTATCCGCCCTCTGTGCGGGAGATCGCCGCCGCCGTGGGGCTGAAAAGCCCCTCCACCGTCCACTTTCACCTGAAAGCGCTGGAAGAGGCCGGAGCCATCAACCGGGACAGCGGCAAGACCCGGGCCATCACCGCTGTCCACAGCGCCCTCCCGGAGGAGGCCGCTCCCCGGAAAAATCAAATCCCTGTGCTGGGCAGCGTGGCGGCAGGCGCGCCGATTTTGGCTCAGGAGTGTGTGGAGGACTATCTGCTCTTTGACACCGAGGGCCAGTCTGGGGAACATTTCGCCCTGCGCATCCGGGGGGACTCCATGATCGACGCGGGCATCCTCCCCGACGACTACGTGGTGGTCCACCGCCAGCCGGTGGCCCAGAACGGCGAGATCGTCGTGGCCCTGCTGGGGGAGGAGGCCACCTGTAAGCGGCTGAGCCGGCGGAACGGCAAGATCTGGCTGCTGCCGGAGAACGCCGCCTATGACCCCATCGACGGCAGCGACTGCCAGCTTTTGGGCAAGGTGGTGGCCGTCATTCGGAGGTACAGTTGACCTGCCGGGTGATCGACACGCCCATCGGCACCCTGACCGCCGGAGCAGAGCAGGGGGCGGTGGTGCTGCTGTCCTCCCATGCGCCTCCGGCAGAGGGCCAAAGCGCCCCGGAGGACGCGGCCCTGCTGGACCGGCTGGAGCAGCAGTTAAAGGAGTATTTTCGCGGGGCGCGGCGGGACTTTGACCTGCCGGTGCGCCTGACCGGGACGTTCTTCCAGCGGCAGGTCTGGGAGCAACTGCGAAAAATCCCCTACGGGGAAACTCGGACCTATGGCGACATCGCCGCCGCTTTGGGCCGTCCCAGGGCCAGCCGCGCGGTAGGGGCCGCCTGCGGGCGCAACGACATTTTGCTGCTGGTCCCCTGCCACCGGGTCGTGGGGAAAAACGGCGCGCTCACTGGGTTCAGCGCCGCCGGGGGCCTTGCCGCCAAGGAATTTTTGCTTCGGCTGGAACAGACAAGCGAGGAAACACCATGAACATTCAGATTTTCGGCAAGTCCAAGTGTTTCGACACCAAAAAGGCCCAGCGCTACTTTAAGGAGCGCCGCATCAAGGTGCAGAACGTGGACATTCTCAAATACGGCATGAGCAAGGGGGAGCTGACCAGCGTTATCCGGGCGGTGGGCCTGGACGCGGTCATCGACTCCAAGCAGCCCGGCGCGGCGGGGCTGAGCTACCTGGCCTACGATGAGCAGAAGCTGGCCCACCTGCTGGAGGAACCCCGGCTGCTCAAGACCCCCATCGTCCGCAATGGCCGACAGGCCACAGTTGGCTATCAGCCGGAGGTCTGGAAGCAGTGGGAGGCGGCGGAGAAATGAGAGAGCTGGTGTGGCAGTACGGCAGCGCCTACATGACGCTGGTGAACATCCTGGCCTGGGGGCTGTTTTGGCTGGACAAGACGCTGGCCATTCACCACCGGCGGCGAGTGCCGGAGTCAGTGCTGCTGACCGTGTCCCTGCTGGGGGGCTGGCTGGGGTCGCTGCTGAGCATGTACACCTGGCACCACAAGACCCGCAAGAAAAAGTTTACCGTCGGTATCCCGCTGATGGCGGCGGTGTGGATCGCCGGGTTCTTCGCGGTGCTGATGATGTGAAAAGAATGTGAAAAATCCCCGTCCGGGCGCAGGTGGATGTCTGCGTTTGGGCGGGGGTTGTTTGCGTTTTCTAAGCTATTTTTTCCTGTCACTACTCGTTGATAAGCGAAACAATCCAATTTATCCAGCTTTTGATCGTCGAAGCGCGTCGTTCAAACGTTTCGTCACTCTGCACCCGATATACACCAAATTCCTTCATGATAGCAACGACCTCATTCTTTGACGGCATAACACCACAACGAAAGTAGAGCCGCAGCACCTTGTTAAAAATACGGTGAGATAAGATACATCTGCAAAAAGCCAACTGTCGTTGCTTATAATTCAGGTTTAAGATTTTCTTGCCTGATATGCTAAGTGAATAGACAGTTCCTTTTTCTTCTGCGTGTTTCTCCAATAATCCTAAGTACCGCGCTGCATTTGTATAATAATCTGTCTGACGAGCATCGAATGCATATTGTTCTGTAATATCTTGATGGAATAAGCTGTGTTCTTGGGCCAATTCACACAGATTTATGATACGTTCAAATGTGTCTGCCTGCGGAAAAGAAATTTTCGGCTCTTCCTCTATTTCCCCAGAGTTCAAGACATCTTGAATATCCGCTGCCGAAATCGCTGTATCTTCCACCGAATAATTCCTCAGTTTGATCAATTTTAAGGAACTGTAATTATTTTCATCCTCAAAAGCATATTCATACATTCTGTAGATTCCATTGGAATATACAAGAAAAATCGGTCTGACCGGTTTCATTATGCGGCTTTTCCATACGCGAAATGGATAATATAACTGCCGGATCAGAAAATCTTCCGATAAATCCCGTTTTGCCTCAAATAATGCCAGACTTTCGATTCCTTCATAAGCAGCATCAATTTCAATCTGTGAATTGCTAACATCAATCTGACGAGTGCCGCCGCTTTTCGTATCTCCAATATAAAACGAAAAGTCGCCTGATCCCATCCGGCCTGAAACCGTAGCCACAATATTGTCATCTTCCATAAAATCTGCAATAATCCCTGTGGCAACCGCACAATTCAGCGCAATGGCCTCGCTTGGGATATGATTATAGTCCAGACTTTGTATATAAGACGGCATTGACACCTGTATGATTGGCTCATCATTTTCTTCAAAACTGTGGTACGCATCAAAGTGAGAAATTACATAATCGCCACGGGTTATAGGGAGAATCGCCAGATGATTTTCAGCAAAAAGTTTCGGCAAGTTTACCGTGTGGTCAAATTTTGCCATCAGTCGTGGCTCACGATAGTCCTTAATCTGAGCAGCGGAAATATTGAAAAAGCCATCCGTCTCTACATGATGTAAAATATCATATTTTTCAAATAATTTTTCCCATGCCTCATCATTCAAGCTTTTATTACTCATAGTTCCTGATCACCACCTCGTCAACATCTCCTCGCTTACTTGCAACAGAATTGATTGCGCGTTTCGCATGTACAATCGTGATATTATACGCCGCATATTGTTTTTTGATAAAATCTGTAGCAGAATTGGAAAGCATAAATTTTATTCCGCGTTTATCCAATTCATCACAACTCTTACGCAACCTAATTTGATCTTCTTTGGAAAAACCGCCTTTTGAATATCCTGTAAAATTTGAAGTTGCAGATACCGGGTCATATGGTGGGTCTAAATACACAAAAGTCCCTTTTGTTATTTTTTCCAGAACCTCCGCATAATCTCCAGCCGAAAAATAAATTGTCGCAGAATTAAAGTATGCACTGACTGCACGGAGGACAGGCTCGTTTACAATATTAGGGTTTTTATAATATCCAAATGGTGAATTAAACTCCCCTGCGTTGTTTACACGATATAAACCGTTATAGCAGGTTTTATTTAAGTACAAGATGCGTGCAGCTTTTTGCACTTCACTTAACGAATCGTATTTATCTTGGCTTCTATCCCAGTCTCGAACAGAATAAAAAAATTCTGATTCATTTTTATACTGCTTTAATTCCTCGATCAATTCTTCCACGTTATCTCGGATAACAGTATAGACGCCAATCAAATCACTATTTATATCATTGACATAGGCAATACTTGGCTGCAAGTGAAAAAGCACGGCGCCACCGCCCACAAATGGTTCACAATACGATGTGATTCGTTTTGGCAACAGGGGGGTATACGTCTCTATGAGTTTTCTTTTTCCTCCAACCCATTTCACAACGGGCGCAGCCAACTGATTTTTCTTCATTTGAAAGCACCCCTTTCTTCAATTATATTGTAGCAGGCAATTTCCTAAAAATCAACGCCCAAGCACAAACCATTTTCAAGTCTGCCCTTCCTCAGTCTCACACCACCCGCCGCGCATGTCTGCACACATGGCAACACAGATTCACGCAGCAGGGCATTTGCGCGATGTGGGTGGGCTGAGGAATGATGGACACCGCCAGAGCGGTGGTGGTGCCGCCCAGCCCCTGGGGGCCGATGCCCAGGCGGTTCACCCGCTCCAAAATGCGCTGCTCCATCCCGGCATAGAGGGGGTCGCTGTTCTGCTCATCCAGGGGCCGCAGCAGCGCCCGCTTCGCCGCGATGGCAGCCTGTTCCGCGTTGCCGCCCAGACCGACTCCCACCACCACCGGCGGACAGGGGTTGGACCCAGCGTCGGACACCGCCTGTACAATGGCGTCCTCCACCTGCTCCTGGGTGCAGGAGGGCTTGAGCATTTTCAGGGAGGTCATGTTCTCGCTGCCCGCCCCCTTGGGGGCCACGGTGATGTCCACCTTATCGCCCTCCACCAGCCGCAAATGCAGCACGGCGGGGGTGTTGTCGTCGGTGTTCACCCGGCGGAGGGGGTCCCCCACCACGCTCTTACGCAGAAAGCCCTCGGTATAGCCTTTGGAAACGCCCTCATTCACCGCGTCGGTCAGCAGACCGCCGGTGATGTGGACCTCCTGGCCCAGGTCGATGAACACGATGGCCATGCCCGTGTCCTGGCAGATGGGCAGCCGCTTTTCCCCGGCGAAGGTGAAATTCTCCACCAGGTCGCTGAGGATGGACTGCCCTACCGGGGACTCCTCCGTCTGGCAGGCGGCGCAGATGCGCTCCCGCACGTCGGCGGGGAGGTTGCAGTTGGCCTCGATGCACAGGTCCCGGACGGCGGAGACGATTTCCGCGTACTGTACTTCTCTCATATCCGTGTTCCTCCTACAACGGAATCAGGTTTGGTTTTCTCTGCCGGAAAACGGTCACATACCGGAACCCCTTCTCCTGGATCAGCTCGTAGCCCTCCCGGATGACCGCGCCAACCTCCGACGGACGGTGGGCGTCGCCGCCGCAGGTGACCAGCTCGCCGCCCAGTTCCCGGTAGCGCTCCAGCAGGGCGGCGTAATCCGAACGGGCCTGGCGGAAGCCCTTGGTGTTCACCTCCAGAGCGATGCCGGAGGAAACGATTTGCCGCAAAATCGCGTCGATTTGGTCCCAATAAGGGAAAAGACTGATCTCACAGCCGTCCCGGTCCCGCATGTAGCGGAGGGGGTAGGGGATGTGGCCCAGAGAGTCAAACTTGCCCCACTGCACCAGCTCCAGCATGGAGGCGAAGTAGTCCTCCAGGTGGGATGCCGCCAGCTCCGGGGTGTAGCGCTGGTAATAATAATCCAGATATCCCAACGCCTTGCCGGTGTTGTGGACGGAGCCGATGACATAGTCCAGACCCGGCTCTTTCAGGGAGTTTTCCGCAGCGGCATAGTCCCCGAAGGCGTTGCCCAGCTCCAGCCCGTAACAGATTTCCAGGTCGAGATGTTCCGCCAGCGCCGCCTGATGCTCCGCACGGGCCGTGGGCCAGTCGAAGGTGGGGCAGAGCTGGCTGTTCCCGTCGATCACGTCATGGTGGTCGGTGAAGCAAATCAAATTCAGCCCCTGCGCTGCCGCCGCCCGCGCCATCTCCCGTCGGGGGGCGGTGCTGTCAAAGGAGGCGGCGGAGTGCATATGGGTGTCCGCTAGAAACATGGGGTGTCCTCCTTTTGGTGGTTATCTCAATTTTTCAGCCGTGTGGCGAAACCCCTCCGCCACCGCCGAAAGGCGGCGGCCCTCCTCCCCTTTCAGGGGAGGCAAGGGGATAGTGCTTGTCGCTTGGTTTGCGTTTTGTTCAAAAAGAGTAAATTTAAGAACGGAATAAAACCAATAGAGAAAGCGTTTCTCTTAACGGACATCCTTTTGTAACCGGCCACCCCTCTCGCCTCCCCTGAAAGGGGAGGTGGCACGGCGTAAGCCGTGACGGAGGGGTTTCCGTTGGAATCACTGATTCGTCAGATTCAAAAGGACAGCCGAAAAATATATCACCACACCAGCGTGGCAAAATAATCCTCCGGCGTCTCCGCCCGGCGCATCATCCGCACGTTGCCGTCCTCCTGGAGCAGCAGCTCCGCGGAGCGCAGGCGACCATTGTAGTTGTAGCCCATGGAGAAGCCGTGGGCGCCGGTGTCGTGGATGACCAACAGGTCGCCCATGTCGATCTTGGGCAGCATCCGGTCCACGGCGAACTTGTCGCAGTTTTCGCACAGACTGCCCACCACGTCGTACTTGTGGTCGCAGGGGGCGTTCTCCTTGCCCATGACGGTGATGTGGTGGTAGGCCCCGTAAATGGCTGGGCGCATCAGGTTAGCGGCGCAGGCGTCCACGCCGATATACTCCTTATAAGTGTGCTTCTCGTGGATGGCCCTGGTGACCAGGTGGCCGTTGGGAGCCAGCATGAAGCGGCCCATCTCGGTGCAGAGGCGGACGTTGCCCATGCCGGCGGGGACCAGAATTTCATCGAACTTTTTGTGAACGCCCTCCCCGATGACGGCGATGTCGTTGGCGGGCTGCTCCGGGCGGTAAGGGACGCCCACGCCGCCGGACAGGTTGATGAAGCGGATGTCGGCTCCGGTGGCTTCCTTCAGCTCCACCGCCAGCTCAAAGAGCTGGCCCGCCAGGGCGGGATAGTAGTCGTTGGAGATGGTGTTGGAGGCCAGGAAAGCGTGGATGCCGAAGTATTTGGCCCCCATGCCCTTCAGCTTCCGGAACGCCTCAAAGAGCTGGGGCTTGGTCATGCCATATTTAGCGTCGCCGGGGTTGTCCATCACCTGGAACCCCTCTTTGCTCTCCCCAAGCTGGAACACCCCGCCGGGGTTGTAGCGGCAGGAGATGGTCTCCGGGATATAGCCGATGGTGTCCTTCAAAAAGTCGATGTGGGTGAAGTCGTCCAGGTTGATGATGGCCCCCAGCTCGTTGGCCTTGGCAAATTCCTCGGCGGGGGTCTCGTTGGAGGAGAACATGATTTCCTCTCCCTGGAAGCCGCAACGCTCGCTCATCATCAGCTCGGTCAGGGAGGAGCAGTCCACGCCGCAACCCTCCTCCTGCAAAATCTTCAAGATCTGGGGGGTGGGGGTGGCTTTCACGGCGAAATACTCCCGGAACCCTTCGTTCCACCCGAAGGCTTTGTTCACCGCACGGGCGGTGGCGCGGATGCCCGCCTCGTCATAGATGTGAAAGGGGGTGGGGTAGGTCTGGCAGATGGCTTCCAGTTGCTCTTTGGTGACAAAGGGTGTTTTCATTTCTCTCTCTCCTAGCGGTTGTATATTCAGGCGATGATAGCTCTTAGCTCTTAGCTTTTAGCTATTAGCTTTGTGAGTCCTGGGTATTGCGTACTGCGTATGTCGTTTGCATTGCTTTACAAACGGGTGGTTTCACGCTCAGTTTCCTTTTTCGCTGTTCGCTTTAGACTGGCAGCACTTAACTAACAGCTCCATTTTATTGTAGCGGATTTCCTGCCGGTTCGCAAGAGCGAACCCCTCTTTTTTTCGCCAATTATCCTTCTCATCGCCTTTTTTGCAGACTGTTTTGCAGGAAATGCACCATTTTTCCACAAAATGCAGGAAGCGTTTCATGGCGGACCCCATTCCTGACAGAGAAAAAGGAAAAAAACAGGTTTCCGGTTGTGTTTTGCCCGCCGATTTGTTATAATGGCCTTTGTACTGCAAAACACCATTTGTATTGCAGCGCGGCCTGACGGCCAAATTTTCCCGCGAAAGGGGGCGGAGCGTTTGTCCGAATCCCTGAATAAACTCTTTGAGCCTCATCTAAAGGTCAGCTTTGCCCTTTTGTATTTGTTTTCCCTGCTGACGGTCTGGAAAGCCCCCTTCCTGGGCCTGGCGGAGCTGGCCGCCACCACGCTGCTGCTGATTTTTATCCTGGTCACCCGGCACCGCCGCAAGCACAGGGCTGACGCGGTCATCGCCGAGGCCATCCAGGACCTGAGCCGGGCGGGGAAGAACTCCCTGCTGGACTCCCCGTTTCCCATGGTGGTCTTTCGCCCGGAGAGCGGCGAGGTCATCTGGAGCAACGACCGCTTTCTGGAGGTCACCGGGCGGCGGGAGCACCTGGCCGACGTGCGCATCACCTCGGCGGTGCCGGAGTTCGACGCCCGGTGGCTGCTGAACGGGGAGACCCAGTCTCCGGTGGAGTACAGCGTTCACGGGCGGCGGTATCTGGTGTTTGGCAGCCTGACGGCCCGGACCGGCGAGGAGCGGAATCCCCTGGCCACCACCTACTGGATCGACATCACCGACCTGGCGGACATCCGGGAGCGGTTCTACGCCACCCGGCCTCTGGTCTTTATCATCGTCATTGATAACTATGAAGAACTGATCCGCAACATCTCCGACAGCGACCGCAGCACCATCCGGGCCGCTGTGGAGCGGCAGCTCAACCTGTGGACAGACGGCTGCAACGGCTTCCTGTGCCGGTATGACCGGGACCGGTATCTGTTCCTGATGGAGGAACAGTACCTGGACGGGATGAAGCAGAACAAGTTCTCCGTACTGGACATGGTCCACAACGTGGTCAGTCCCAACGGGATCTCCGCCTCTTTGTCCATCGGCATTGGCCGGGACGGGTCCTTCGACGAGATGTTCCGTTATGCGGCGCTGGCCATGGAAATGGCACTGAGCCGGGGCGGGGACCAGGTGGTCATCAAGAACCGCTTTGACTTCGAGTTCCACGGAGGCCGCTCCAAGGAGCAGGAGCGCCGCACCAAGGTCAAGAGCCGGGTCATGGCCAACGCCCTGGAGGAACTGATTTTGTCCTCCCCCCTGATCTACGTGATGGGCCACCGCCACGCCGACCTGGACGCGGTGGGCGCCGCCGTGGGCGTGGCCGCCATCGCCCGGAAAAAGGGCGTGGAGGTCCACATCATCCAGGAGGACAAGGTGGTCCCCGGCACGGTGATGACTAAAGTGCTGGAAAAGGACAAGGATTATGAAACGCTCTTCGTCTCCCCGGAGGAGGCGATCAGCCGGGTCAATGAGGAGACGCTGCTGGTGGTGGTGGACACCAACCGCCCTGACCAGGTCATCTCTCAGCCGTTGCTGAACGCCTGCCGGAAGGTGGCTGTCATCGACCACCACCGCCGGGCGGCGGACTACATCTCCAACGCTGCGCTGAACTACCACGAGCCTTACGCCTCCTCCGCCTCGGAGCTGGTGACAGAATTGATTCAATATTCCATCGACCCCAGCGACCTGAAACGGGTGGAGGCCGAGGCGCTGCTGGCCGGCATCGTGCTGGACACCAAGAACTTCACCCTCCGCACTGGCGGGCGGACCTTCGAGGCGGCGGCCTTCCTGCGGCGCTGCGGAGCGGACACCACCGAGGTCCGCAAGCTGTTCCAGAACGACCTGAACCGCACCATCCTCCGCTACGAGGTCCTCAAGGACGCCACCTTCGTCCACGAGGGCGTGGCCGTGGCCTCCTGCTTGCAGTCGGTGGACCGCATCGTGGCGGCGCAGGCGGCGGACGAGCTGCTGAACGTCCAGGGGGTAGAGGCGTCCTTCGTGGTCTTTGCCGACGACGAGTGTGTCAACATCTCCGGGCGCAGCTCCGGTGAGATCAACGTGCAGGTGATTTTGGAGACCCTGGGCGGCGGCGGCAACGGCAACGCGGCGGGGGCACAACTGCGGGATACCTCCGTGAAGGAGACCCTGCGGCGGCTGAACGCCGCCATCAGCGCCTATTTCAACGAGACGGAAGAAGGGTGAGACAATCATTTTTGGCTGTTCCTTTGAATCAGCCGCGTTTTCAGTGGCTAGTGGCTAGTGATTAGTGGCTAGCAAGAGGTTT
>JAJPXR010000140.1 GCA_021205375.1 Clostridiales bacterium
TGTTCGGCGGCATCTTCTTCCTGGCGGTGTTCTTCAGCGTGGTGTTCACTTTGGCTACGGTGCTCATCATCTATTACAAGCAGATCTCCGAGGGTTACGAGGACGCCGCCCGGTTTGAGATCATGCAGAAGGTGGGCATGACCCGGCGGGACATCCGCCGGAGCGTCAACTCCCAAATGCTCACCGTCTTTCTCCTGCCGGTGGTCATGGCGGGGCTGCACCTGTTCTTTGCCTGTTTCATCGTCCGGCGGCTGCTGTTGATGGTCGCCCTGGACAATCTGCCCCTCTTTGTGGGGACTGCCTGCGGCTGCTTCGGGGCGTTCGCGGTGGTGTACGCTGTGGTGTACCGCATCACCTCCAACGCCTATTACCGGCTGGTCAGTACGAATTAGCTGTTAGCTGTTGGCTTTTAGTTTGGCGGTGCGAAACAAGCGGTGAATAATCAGTGGTTAGAAAGAGGCGTTTTTGCCGAAAATTCCATATTTGGTGAATAAAAGCGGCACTAAATGATAAGCACTATCCCCTTGCCTCCGCCGTCAAGCGGCACTTCCGCTTCGCTCCCTCCCCTGAAAGGGGAGGAGGGCCGCCGCCGAAGGCGGTGGCGGAGGGGTTTCCGGCGCGCTGCTGAGCAAAAGGGATAGTCAGATAAATATAAAAGAGAGGCCGGGATGCCCAAAGGCAACCTGACCTCTTTATTTGTCTCACAATAGCATAAACCCGGACATCATGCAGCCCCCCGCCGCGCCGCAGGCCAGCAGCTCTGACAGCCGGGCCGGTGTTACCCCGCCGATGGCCCAGACCGGGACGGGGGAGCGGGCGCAGACCTCCCGCAGAAGGGCCAGCCCCTTGCCGGGGAGACCCGGCTTGCAGCCGGTCTCGTAGATGTTGCCCAGAAACAGGAACGTTACCCCCAGGGACAGCGCCTCCTCCACCTGCGCCATGCTGTGACAGGAGGTGCCCAACTGCTCCCAAGCGCCGGGATTTGGCAGCGCCCGGAGCTGGTGCAGCGGCAGGTGGAGCCGGGAAATCCCCAGCTCCCGCGCCGCCTCTGGGTGGCCGTGGAGAATGAGGGGAACGTTCGCCCTCTGGCAAACTGCCTGCACCTGCCGGGCCAGGGTCAGGTACTCCGCTGGGGATAAATCCTTCTCCCGCAGCAGTACCGCCCTGGGCTGAGCCGCGCAGACCCGCTCCATCTGCGCCACATAGTCCCGCTGGCACAGGGCGCGGTTGGTGACGGCGATCAGGCGGTCATACATAGAGGTAATCGTTCAGGACGGGCTGCAAACCGCCCTCCTCCATGTCGTGGTACATCCGCTCGAAGCTGCGGTTGTCGTTGATTTCAAACTGTTCGTCGCCAACGTCGGCATCCTGCTGGCCGCTGTACTTGGCCTCGTGGTCGCCAATACCGGTGGACACCCCGGCGGACACTTTTGTGGCGCAAATTTTGGTGATGCCGTTGCGGAAGGAGAGGGATTCCCGGCTGGACACGGTGATGCCCACATAGGGCAGGAACAGCCGGTAGGCGCACAGCACCTGACACAGTTCCCGCTCGCCCACGTCTTTGGGGTTGATTTTGTCGTTGTTGATGATGGGACGCAGCCGGGGGCAGCTCAGGCTCAGCTCTGCATGGGGATAGCGCCGCTGGAGCAGGTAGACGTGGAGGGCGCTGGCAAGGGCATCCTTGCGGAAGTCGTCCAGCCCCAGCAGGGCGGAGAACCCGGCCCCCCGCATCCCGGCGCGAAGCGCCCGTTCCTGGGCGTCGAAGCGGTAGGGCCACACCCGCTTGTGGCCCAGCAGGTGGAGCTTTTCGTAGTGGTCGGGGTTGTAGGTCTCCTGGAACACAGTGACGTAGTCCACGCCGCACTCGTGGAGGTAGCGGTATTCGTCGGTGTTGACGGGGTAAATTTCAATGCCGATGTTGCGGAAGTATTTCCGGGCGATTTTCACCGCTTCTCCGATGTAAGTCAGGTCGGAATACTTGCGGCTCTCGCCGGTGAGCATGAGGATCTCTTCCATGCCAGTGGCGGCGATGACCTGCATCTCCCGCTCGATCTCCTCGAAGGTCAGCTTCTTCCGGCGGATGTTGTTGTAGCAGTTGAAACCGCAGTAGATGCAGTAGTTCTGACAGTAGTTGGCGATATACAGCGGCGTGAAGATGTACACCGTGTTGCCGAAGTGCTTGCGGGTCTCGTCCTCCGCTTTCCGGGCCATTTCCTCCAGGAAGGGGGCGGCGGCGGGGGAGAGCAGCGCCTTGAAGTCCTCCACGCTGACCCGGTCGTGGCTCAGCGCCCGGCGCACGTCGTCGGCGGTGTAGCGGTCATAGTCGTAGGCGGCGAACTCCCGCAGCACGATGTCCTTCACGTCGGAGTCCAGCACCTCCATGCCCGGCAGGTACTTCATGTGGTCCGAGCGGACGGAGGGGTCGTTTTCCAACTGGTGTTTGCGCTTCAGCGCCTCAGGGGGCAGTTGGTCGCTGTCGATAAAATAAACCTGGCTTTCTTCGTCGATCATCTCTCGCCCCTCCTTACCGCAGGAACCCGGTCAACGGGTCGGAGGCGCTGCCGCCACGGGCCAGCACCGGTCCCATGCCGGTGAGGTAGGCGGCGCGGCCTGCTTCAATGGCCTGGCGGAAGGCGTTGGCCATGGCGGGCACGTCCCCGGCGGTGGCGATAGCGGTGTTGGCCATGACCGCCGCGGCTCCCATCTCCATGGCCTCGCACGCCTGGGAGGGCTTGCCGATGCCTGCGTCCACGATGATGGGCAGGTCGATCTCGTCGATGAGGATTTGAATGAACTCCTTGGTGGCAAGGCCCTTGTTGCTGCCGATGGGAGAGGCCAGAGGCATGACGGCGGCGGCACCGGCGTTTTGCAAGTCCCGGGCCACGTTCAGGTCGGGGTACATATAGGGCAGCACCACAAAGCCCTCTTTCGCCAAAATCTCGGTGCATTTGACGGTCTCGTAGTTGTCGGGCAGCAGGTACTTGGAGTCGTGCATAATTTCCACCTTGACGAAGTCACCGCAGCCCATTTCCCGGCTCAGCCGGGCGATGCGGACGGCTTCCTGGGCGTTGCGGGCGCCGGAGGTGTTGGGCAGGAGGGTGACGCCCTTGGGGATGAAGTCCAGGATGTTCTCCTCTTTTTTGGTGTTGGCCCGGCGCAGGGCCAGGGTGATGATCTCCGCGCCGCCCTGCTCCACGGCGGCTTTGATGAGGTTCAGGTTGTACTTCCCGGACCCCAGGATGAAGCGGCTGGTAAATTCCTTGCCGCCCAGGATCAGTTTGTCGTTTTTGTTATCCATATTCATTTCCTCCAGTTTTGATGTAATACTTTGGAATCTAACGATTCATTTTATTTAGCATTGACGCGAAACCCCTCCGCCACCGCCTGAAGGCGGCGGCCCTCCTCCCCTTTCAGGGGAGGCAAGGGGCGAGTGCTTGTCGTGTGGCTTGTGCTTTTTGTTCAAATGAGATAGATTTTGCAATGTAATGTGATTTAATCAATAGAAATACTTTATCCGTAAATGAAGTATCTTTCGGTAACTGACCACCCCTCTCGCCTCCGCCGTCAAGCGGCACTTCCGCTGCGCTCCCTGCCCTGAAAGGGGAGGGGGGACCATGCGAAGCATGGTGGAGGGGTTCCCAACGTCACAGACCAGGCTGGTTCAAAAGCAAAACCTCAAAAATCAGCACCACCAAGCGAATTGCACATTGCACATTGCGAAGCGATGAGCCGAATCACCTGATTTGCCTGCATCCCGGCGCACACCGCCACTCTGGGGGCCATCAGGCCCATGCCCTCTCCCACGTCGGAAGTACCGTCCCCGCAGACGTAGAGCCGGGACAGTACCTGCCGGGTGCGTATCTGGTTGGCGTCGCCATACCCCGCCATGCCGTTGCCGGAAACGATGACGGTGTTGGGACACTCACGCAAAAGGGTGTTCACCAGCATGGATTTCGCCTCCGGCTGGTCAAAGGCTTCGCAGACGATGGGGTACTCACCAAAGAGAGCGGCGGCGTTGTCCTCTGTCACCCGTCCCTGCCAGGTCTGGATATCCAGATAGGGGTTGATTTCCCGCAGAATGGAGGGGAGGGCTTCGGTCTTGTACTGGCCCAGGTGGGGGATGCGGTACGCCTGCCGGTTCAGGTTGGTGATGTCCACCCGGTCAAAGTCCACCAGCAGCAGGTGGCCCACCCCGGAGCGGGCCAGCATGACCGCCAGGTTGGAGCCAAGGCCCCCCAGACCCGCCACCGCTACCCGTGCGGCGGACACCGCCTGGCGAAACGCCTGGGGAAAGCGGGCGTCAAAGGCCCGGTCCAGTTCTTCCTTCGTGGGGACCACGTCAGCCACCTCCTACGAATTGCACGATTTCCACTGTGTCGCCGTCCTGGAGCAGTTCGGTCTCATAGTTTGCCTTGGGCACGATGTCCAGGTTCCGCTCTACCACGATGTACTCCTTCCGGTAGCCCGCCCGCTCCAGGTAGTGGGCGACGCTCTCCCCGGCGGCGGCGACAGGTTCTCCGTTGATGGTTACCACAGCTTTCCACCTCCTTTACGCAAAAAAAGCGCCACGAAGATTCACACCCGAAAGGTGGTGTGCCCCTTCGTGACGCTTTTTGCGTTCACTATGATGTAAGATACCATAAAACGGTCCGGCTGTCAAGCGCGGTGCCGGCGTTTTTTTCGTGGCTGCGAAAAAACATGCAACAAAGTCCCCAAACGCTTGCAAAGTGTGGTATACTATAAAAAGAGGCCCCGGCTGAATCGCTGCGACCACTAAAACAAACGCAGAACAGGAGGAACGATCACATGAGTACACAACAGGCGCCGCCCGGCGCAGAGGAAAAGCGAAAAACATTGACATCGTTGGAAGAACTGGGAAACCTGCTCCCCACAGAGGAGGCCGAACCGCTTCCGGTCTACGACCACAAAAACACATACAATCTGGTCGCCCTGATGATGTATCTGGTGGGGGTGGAGTACCGGCATTTTGAGGCCCACGACCCGCAGCTCACCGAAAATTTTCAAAAGCACGACCAAAATAAAAACGCCCGTATCATCCGCAACCTGTGCAGAATACGGACGGCGCTGGAGCAGGGGTACTCCCAAATCCGCTCCGCCTTTCTGTACGACCTGAAAAACCTGTCCTCCCTGCCCAAGCTCATCCCCACAGAAGCCGTGAACGGCCTGCTGGCGGACGGTATCGACTTACAGAGCACCAAGCCGGATGTGAACCAGTACATCATGACCATCAACCGGGAGCTTTCAAACCGCATCAACAGCGTCAAAGACCTGTTCCCTGAATGGGTGCGCTGGGAGTACATCCGCCCGTTGTTCCTCATGCCCAACGGTTTCAAAAAAGAAGGCATCAAGGCGGCGGGGGACTACTACAACACCAACCGGAACCGCTACCCCTACCAATGTTATATGAACTGGGACCGGGACGGCTGCGGGAACATCCTCAACTCCGATTACAAATTCGTCCGGCTGCTCTATGAAAAGTACGGCGACAGCTTCGAGGACAAAAGTCTGGTGCGGGGGGCCGGCGACCAGAAGATGGACGACCTGTACGACTTCATCAGCCGCAGCGAAAAGACCCTCATCGTGGTGGACTGCGAAAACAGCGACCCGGTCAAGCTGGCGGCGGTGCTGTCCAGCCTCAACGCTGCCCAGAAAAATTCCATTCACAAAATCATGCTGTTTGATTCCGATTACACCACGGCGGCGTGGACGACTCTCTGTCAGATGGGTCTTCCCGCGGAGTACAATACGGAACACATTGTGGTGGGCAGAATTTACGAGCACAAATCCCAGGTGGACATGACCCTGGCGGCCAACACCTGCCGGGAAGTCTACCTGAATCAGGTGGATTCGGTGATTTTGGTCTCCAGCGACAGCGACTATTGGGCGCTGATTCAATCCTTGCCGGGCATCCGCTTCCTGGTCATGCTGGAGAAGGCCAAAAGCGGTCTGCAAATCCGAAACGCCCTGGAGAGCCAGGGACATCCCTACTGCTTCATCGACGACTTCTGCACCGGGGCCACCTACGCCATCAAAACGAAAACGATCCTGGCGGAGGTGCAAAACCGGCTGGACGAGGCGGTGGACCTCAACGCAAAAACCATGCTGGAGGAGGCGTTCCACAGCACATGGGTGCAGATGAGCGACAAGGAGAAGGTGAACTTCTACAACCGGCACATCAAAACCATGCGGCTGAAAATTGCCGAGGACGGGCAGGTCCGCATTGTGGTCGGGGAATAACGCCGACCAAATAAATTTAGCATGACTATCCCCTTTGCTCAGCACTTTTGTCCAGTATAGTATAGGTTCTCCACAGAGAAGAACGTTTCGGCAACCGCTACCCCTCTTGCCGCCCCTGTGAAGCGCTGGCCGAATGGCCAATTCCTCTTTTAGCGCAAATGCAGGGAGCTATGGCACTTTTGGGCCATGCGAGTCGCAAAGGGGAGGGGGACCATGCGAAGCATGGTGGAGGGGTTTCACGCTGGAACTAACGACAAAGCTGATTCAAAGGGATAACCAGAAAATTTGGTTTTATACGCAAACAGCGCCGGTCAGCCCGTTGCTGAGCTGACCGGCGCTTGTGTTGGGTGCTTAGGGCTGGGGAGAGACTGCCAGCCTCACAGGGCGGCCAGGGCCTTACCCAGGGCCTCGCACTGAGCGGTGCCCTCGTCATCGGGGGTCTCAAAGACGGCCAGACCCTGACCGGTGGCCAGAATCGCCCCTGCGCCCTCGGCGCGCTCGGCCCAGTCCAGCATCCACTGGCCCTCGGCCCAGGCGTAGCTGCCAAAGAGGGCGATTTTGCGCCCGCTGAGGCTGCCTTCCAGCTCGGAGAAGAACGGCTCAAACTCGCTCTCCTCCAGTTGCTCGCTGCCCATGGCGGGGCAGCCCAGAGCCAACAGGTCATAGCCCAGGGCGGTGGCGGCGTCGGTCTCGCTGACCTGGAGCAGGTCGGTCTCCACCCCGGCGTCGGTCAGGCCCTTCTGGACGGCCTGGGCCATGGCTTCTGTGTTGCCGGTCATGGACCAGTAAATAACGGCTGCTTTCATAATAAATACACCTCGGTTTTTTATTTTAGCTTTTAGTATCTGACTTGTCGCTGGTCGCGCTTTACGAACGGTTCTTTTCACTTTTCGTTTTACGTGCTTTGCTTTCCGTCAGTAGTGGCTGGCTACAGGGAGAAGCGCAGCTTCGGAAGTGCCGCTTGACGGCAATGGCTAACAGCTAATGGCTAATAGCTTATCTCAGCAGGCACGGAGAATGTCGTCCAGCTCCATGCCGTGACTGGCCTGGTCGATCACGCTGCTGCGGCTGTCCTGATAGGCCCGGAAGAGCTGTTTGGCCCGGTTCACGTCGCCGTAGACCTTCCACTCTCCGGTGTACTTGCAGTTTTCCCCCTTGTTGGCGATGAACCCCGTCACGTCGTCCAGAGGGTAGCCCAAAAACAGCCCAATTTCGTGGGGAAAGCTGTCCCGCTGGAACCGCTGGCCCAGCAGCGTCAGCTTGGCCTCCAGGGGCAGCGCCTCCTGGTAGCCCATGCTCTGGAGATACCGCCGCAGCTCCGCCTGGTCCAGACACCGCCCCAGCGCGTCCGGGCAGTAGACCATCACCACCAGAAAGCGGTCATTTTCCTGGAGCAGTACCAGGTCGTACCCGTAGCGGCGCAGGGTGCTGCGGCACTCGGCCAGGTCCTGCTGCCAATTTGGATATTTTTCCTTGTGCAGGGTGAAAATATTCGAGGGCTTCACCCGGCGCAGGGTGGGGGAACAGTTCTGGTACAGGCACCACTTGAATTGTTCAGACATCGTGCATCATCATCCTTTCCATGCGATCGACCGGAGCAAGTCACATTCCGGTTAGCATAGGATAACCAAAGGGGAGAAAAGAAACCGCGTTTTGCAGCGGTAATTGTTGGGGGACCGGCGTTGCGTGCATTTAAGCCCCGGTCCCCCGGAGATGGGCGGCGGCAAGCAGAAGGCCGCAGCCCATGCAGGGGAACAAAGAAAAGCGTCCCGCCAAGGAGTGGGGAGAGAGGAACCCCGGAACTGTCCCTGACAGGAGTTAGCATACACTAACTCGGCAGAATTGTCAAGCGTAAATTTGCCCTGCGGCAAAAAAAGAGCGTGTACAAGCGCCCAAAAAAGGCGGGGGCAAGGGAGAGGTTCCTTGTGAATTTGGACAGAGTTTGTAAAATCTGAAAAAGGTGGTTGACATTGGCGTTAGTTGATGCTAACATATCGGGTGGAAGTTAGGCGAGCCTAACGGCCCTTTTCCTGTTGGAGAAGTACCCAAAAACCCGACAGCGACAAAAGAGACAAGGAGATGAATCGCTTATGCCGTTGACAATGGCAGAGACGGGCCAGGAAAAGCTCATCCGGCGGGTTGGCGGAAAGGCGGAGACCAGACAGTTTCTGGAGAACCTGGGATTTGTCCCCGGGGCGCTGGTCACCGTGGTCTCTGAGCTTGGAGGCAACCTGATCGTCAAAATCAAGGAGTCCCGGGTGGCCATCAGCCGGGAAATGGCGATGAAAATTATTGTTTAGGGGGATGAACGCAATGAAAACCATGAAAGAGGCCAAGGTAGGGGAGACCCTGAAAGTGACCAAAATCACCGGCACAGGCGCAGTGAAGCGCCGCATTATGGACATGGGCATCACCAAGGGCGTGGAGATCTACGTCCGCAAGGTGGCTCCGCTGGGGGACCCGGTGGAGATCACCGTCCGGGGCTATGAGCTTTCCCTGCGGAAAGAGGACGCGGAAATGATCCAGGTCCAGTGAACAAACTGACCCCATACGGCCGAAAGGCCGTAAAAAAAGGACTATGTGTTAGGAAATGCTAACGGGAGTTAGCAAAAACGAACAAATCTATCGTTCAAACCTAGAAAAGAGGGAAGCAGCTATGAGTATTAAGATTGCCCTTGCCGGCAACCCCAACTGCGGCAAGACCACACTGTTTAATGCGCTGACCGGCTCCAACCAGTTTGTGGGCAACTGGCCCGGCGTCACCGTGGAGAAGAAGGAGGGCACCCTGAAAGGCCATAAGGACGTGGCCATTATGGACCTGCCCGGCATCTACTCCCTTTCGCCCTACACGCTGGAAGAGATCGTGGCCCGGAACTACCTGATCGACGAGCGGCCCGACGCCATTTTGAACATCATCGACGGCACCAACCTGGAGCGGAACCTGTATCTGACCACCCAGTTGGTGGAGCTGGGTATCCCCGTGGTGGTGGCCGTCAACATGATGGACATGGTGGAGAAGTCCGGCGACGCTATCAACAGCCAACGTCTGGCCAAAGACCTGGGCGTGCAGGTGGTGGAGATTTCCGCCCTAAAGGGCACCAACGTCATGGAGGCCGCCGAAGCCGCCGTCAAGGTGGCGGAGTCCGGCGTCAAGACCGAACCCAAGCACCGTTTCAGCGGCAGCGTGGAACATGCCCTGGCCCACATCGAGGAGCTGCTGCTCCACAACCTGCCCGCCGAGCAGCAGCGGTGGTTCGCCATCAAGCTCTTTGAGCGGGACGAGAAGGTCATCGAGAAGCTGGGCGTCTCTGAGGCGAACCTGGCCCACATCGAGAAGGACATCCAGTCCTGCGAAGAGGAGATGGACGACGACGCGGAGTCCATCATCACCGCCGAGCGGTACAATTACATCGGCTCCATCATCGACGACAGCCTGAAAAAGAGCAGCAAGGAAAAGCTCAGCACCTCCGACAAGATCGACAAAATCGTCACCAACCGAATTTTGGCCCTGCCCATCTTCGCCCTGGTCATGTTCCTGGTGTACTACGTCTCCGTCACCACCGTGGGCGGTTGGGCCACCGACTGGGCCAACGACGGCGTGTTTGGCGACGGCTGGCACTTCGCCTGGATCGGCGACAGCGCCTACTGCGACGCCGCCGACGAATACGGCGAGGCCACCAACGCCATCGACGCCTTCATCGAGCTGGGCGGCGAGGACGGCGAAGCCCTGGCTGAGGCGCTGGACGCGGAGTCCGAGAGCTTCGACGCTGACGCGGCGCTGACTGCCCTGACTACTTACGCCGCACAGTACAGCGAGGCGGACACCGCCACCATTGAGCTGGAGGACGAAGAGACCCTGGCAACGGAAGAGGCCACCTACACCGGCGCAGATTTGGCCGCCGCTGTGGAGGTCTACGCGGCCTACGGCTGTGAGGAGCCTGACCCCGCCAACTACGGCATTTGGGTCCCCGGTATCCCTGTGCTGCTGGGTAACTTGCTGGAGTCCGCCAACGTCGCCCCCTGGCTGGAGGGCCTGATCCTGGACGGCATTGTGGCCGGCTGCGGCGCGGTGCTGGGCTTTGTGCCTCAGATGCTGGTGCTGTTCATCTTCCTGGCCTTCCTGGAAGCCTGCGGCTACATGGCCCGTATCGCCTTCATCATGGACCGGGTGTTCCGGCGGTTCGGCCTGTCCGGTAAGTCCTTCATTCCCATCCTCATCGGCACCGGCTGCGGTGTGCCTGGTATCATGGCCTCCCGGACCATCGAGAACGAGCGGGACCGCAAAATGACCATCATGACCACCACCTTTATCCCCTGCGGCGCAAAGCTGCCCTTCATCGCCATGGTTGCGGGCGCGATTTTCGGCGGCGCGCCCTGGGTGGCCCCCTCCGCCTACTTCCTGGGCATTGCCGCCATCATCTGCTCCGGTATCATCCTGAAAAAGACCAAGCTGTTTGTCGGCGACCCCGCCCCCTTCGTCATGGAGCTGCCCCCCTACCATATGCCCACTGTGGGCAACGTACTGCGGAGCATGTGGGAGCGCGGCTGGAGCTTCATCAAGAAGGCTGGCACCATCATCCTGCTGTCCACCATTCTTGTGTGGTTCACCACCTACTTCGGTTTCATCGACGGGGCGTTCACCATGCTGGAGGAGGACCAGATCGACTACAGCATCCTGGCCACCATCGGCAAGGCCATTGCCTGGCTGTTCATTCCTCTGGGCTGGGGCAACTGGCAGGCTGCCGTGGCCTCCATCACCGGTCTGGTGGCGAAAGAGAACATCGTCGGCACCCTGGGCATCCTCTACAACGCCGGGGACGGCACCGTCTATCAGAACATGGGCGCGGCATTCACCGCCGTCAGCGGCTACTCCTTCCTGGCCTTTAACCTGCTGTGCGCTCCCTGCTTCGCCGCCATGGGCGCCATCAAGCGGGAGATGAACAACATGAAGTGGTTCTGGATCGCCATTGGCTATCAGTGCGGCTTCGCCTATCTGGTGGCGCTGGTGGTCAACCAGTTGGGCGGCCTCGTCACCGGGCAGGGCTTCGGCATCTTCACCGTGATCGCCATTGCCGTTGTGGTGCTGTTCTTCTACCTGCTGTTCCGCCCCGCCAAGACCGGGGAGACCCTGAGAGACAAGGCCAGAGTGTAACCCCCATTTTCAACGACTATTAAGGAGGAATGTGCAATGATCGCATGGCTCACCGCCAACGCGGGGACCATCGTCGTGGGACTGATCCTTCTTGCCATCGTCGCGGCCATCCTCCGTGGGATGCTCCGCGACCGCAAGCAGGGAAAACACTCCTGCGGCGGCGGATGCGCCGGTTGTCCCCACGCCTGCGGCGGCAGTAGCTGCCACACCGCTGCGCCGGGGATGACGGAGCGCAAGCAATAAGCAATACAAAAAGGCTGACTACCTGAGAAAATCGGGCGGTCAGCCTTTTTTGTTCGTGGTGGAGGGGGATAACCCCTCCACCATGCTTCGCATGGTCCCCCTCCCCTTTCAGGGGAGGCAAGAGAAGCGGTCAGTTGTCAAACTGTGGATTTCTGTAGAAAAGGTGTGCTATATTGGACAAAAATTGAAGAAATACCCCGCTTTAGGCTTCCTTCTCCGCCACCACGCCCCCATCGTCAATGGTGACATTGGAGCCGGGCAGACTTGTCAGATAGTTATACATGGCCCGCTGGCTGTCCGCATTTTCCAGCCAGGTGACGGTGGCGCTGGCCTGCTGGTAAGCGGGGACGATTTGGCAGGAGACCTCCCGCACGCCGTTTTTGTCCCCGGTCAGGGTGACGTTGACCAGCATGGTGTACTCCTCTTTGCGGCTGAACCAGTAGTTGCCCAGGGAGTAGAAGATGGGGACGCCGTTGTAGTACCGCACCCCCTGGAGCTGGTGGGGGTGGTCGCCAATGACCAGGTCGGCCCCCGCGTCCACAAGAGCGTCGCCCACCTCCGTCTGATACTCCTCCAAGTCGGCGGTGCCTTCGATGCCCCAGTGCATGTAGACCACCACGAAGTCCGCCCGCTCCTTCGCCTCGCCCACCCGCTGGTAGAGCAAGTCGGTGTCGTAGGCGGTGTAGAAGGTGCCGGGGCTGTCGCTGGTGGCGGGCTTGGTCTGGGCCGACCACTCCACCCGGCTGGCGGCGATATAGGCCACGGTGCAGTTTTCCAACTGGGCGTAATAGACGGCGCTGGCGTCCTCCAAATCCTCTCCCGCGCCGATGCGGGCGATGCCCGCCCCGTCCAACGTGTCCAGGGTATCCAACAGGGCCTCCTCTCCGTAGTCATAGATGTGGTTGTTGGCGAGAACTGCCACGTCTACCCCCAGCTCCTCCAGCACCGAGACGCGGGAGGGACTGGCCCGGTAGGTATAGGTTTTGTCCTCCAGCGGGGTGCCACGGCTGCTGTAGGTGAACTCGTTATTCAGGCACATAATGTCCGCGCCGGTCATATAGTTCCGCAGCGTCTCGCTGACGCAGCCGGAGAGACCGTAGGAGTCCAGCGCGGCGGTGGTGTACTGCCCTTCCGCCAGGTTCACGTCACCGGCGAAGCAGAGGGTGTATTCATAGGCGGTGTCCGGGTCGGGTTCGAAGGCTTTCGGTTCCGGCTCTGTGGGAATTTCTTCTGTGGGCTGGGCGGAGCTGTCCCCGGCGGCGCTGGAATCGGCGGGGTCGGTTTCCGGTTCTGTTTCCGTGGAACTATCCGCAGAGGATACCGCCCCAACGCTTTCCTCCGCCGAAAGGCTGGATTCCTCCTCCGCCGTCTGGCCGCAGGCGGCCAAACTCAGCGCCAGCGCAAAACTCAGCAGCAGGGCAAGGACCTGCCGGGCAGTTTTTCGCCGGCTCATGATTCATCCCTCAGAAACACATCCACGCCGTTGACCTCCACATCCTCGTCGGCCCGGATGAGCAGGTACTTCACCCCGTCAATGACCCGTGTCTGCACCAGATCGCTGCGGGCGGGGTCCACCTGAATGACCACGCTGGGGGTGCTGACGGAAAAGTGGCGGCTGTCGATGAGGTTGCCGGGGCTGACGGCCTTCCCGGTGCCAAACTCCGTGTCAAACTGAACGTTAAAGGCGGCCCGGTGTTCCTCGGAGATGTCGCAGGCGTCCAGCATCTCGCCCACCTCGTCCCGGGTGACTGTCAGCGGCTCCGGGGACTTGCTCTCCTTGTGGGCGGTAATCAGGTTGGTCAACTGCTCGTGGACGGTCTGCACTACCTCCAACCGGCAGTCGTCTCCCAGGGCGTTGGAGAGGACGGCCTCGAAGCTCTTTTTCTGCTCCGCGGCGGGCCTGGGCGGGTCGGTGCGGAACACCGCCTCCACAAAGGCGGGGTGACTGTCCTCCAGGTTCCGGGAGTAGAGCAGGGCGTTGTAAAGGTTGGTGCTGCGGTCGTCGAAGGCGGGGAACAGGAACCCCAGTTGGGGCGGGGACACCAGCCAGTCCCCCTTGTTGGTGTGGAAGGCTTGCTCTGACGTGTCGTAACTCAGGCCGGGCTTGGTGCGCTTCACCGGACAAATACTGCACAGCAGGTAGGAGAACACCTCCTCGGAGGCGTCGTTCTGCCTGGCCCCGTCCCGGCTGCGGAAGGGCACGTCATAGGCGTTGTGGGCCAGCAAAATCAGGTAATTCCCCTCAAATTCCACCGAACCGATGACTTTTTCATAGAATTGCTGGCGGCTTTCCTCGTCCCGGAGCTTACTGTCCCGCATCTGCATCAACAAACTGTGTTCCGGGCTGTCCGCCACCTGCCGGGTGGAAAAAGCGATGTCCAGCAGATTCCGTCCCAGCCCGCCGGAAAGCACCTTTTTCAGCAAGCCTAAGTACTGCTCGTTTTCCTCCTCGGTGAGCAGACCCAGGGGCTGCTCAAAGGTGGAGATAATTTCCTTTTGTTCGTTGACATAGCACCCGTAGACCCGGGAAATGCTGTGCCGGTCCGGGCGGAGCTGTCGCCGCAGCTCCGCCACCTCTTTTTCAATCATGGATATCCTCCTTCACGTCGCCGCGGGCGGTGACGATCTCGTAGCCCGCCAGCCGTACCCGGCCCTCCAGACAGGAACGGCACTCTGCCGCCTCCTCGCCGGTGCAGATTTTATTCTCGTACAGCGAATACTTCTCCCGCACACCGACAGGGGACAGGTTGGGCATGACCACGTTGGCCCCGGCC
>JAJPXR010000045.1 GCA_021205375.1 Clostridiales bacterium
GCTTCACTATTTTTGAGGGTTATTTTTCTCTGCCCCAACTCTTGACATAGAACCTCTTTTAATAATGGAAAGATTTCCTTATATGTTATCGCATTTTGATTTCCGATAACTACAATTTTTTTGTTTGCTTCCATAGCCCATGCCACAAATTCACGAAAAAGCGAAAATGGCGGATTGGTTACTATTATATCTGCTTCGTCTCGTAATGCCCTAACTTCATCGCTGCGAAAATCGCCATCGCCTTGTAAGTATTTCCACTCTAAATCATCAATATCAATAGGCTTCTTTTTTCTGCGTGAGCGGGAAAGCGTAAATATTTTGCCTCTTGCGTTCGATATTTTGGGGTCATACAGTGGGGAATTTAATTCAAACAAAGACATTTGATGGTATTTTTCATATTGGCATTTCTTGCAATCAATAGCATAGCTTGTG
This sequence comes from Clostridiales bacterium, assembly GCA_021205375.1. GTDB lineage: Bacteria > Bacillota > Clostridia > Oscillospirales > Oscillospiraceae > Onthomonas. The sequence continues at coordinate 433 of JAJPXR010000045.1, forward strand.
CTAATCAGTTTTTTCAACCCTAAACTTTCAAAATTTTGCGCAAAATACCTTGTGAAATTGCTCCATTCTGGGTCATCACAAGGCAAAAGCACAACTTTATTCCTAAAAACATCAGGGTCGTATTCAAGATAAGCGTTCATTTCTTTTTGAATATAATCATAGACAGTATAAAACTCGTCATTTTTTACTTTCTTTGCATTTCCTAAACTGCCGCCGGCCATAGTCAATCACCGTCTTTCTGTATCTCTACAATATCATCAAGCCCACAATTCAGGGCGGTACATATCTTTGCAAGGGTTTCCATTGTGACAGGTTCTTCCTTGCCCATTTTCGCAAGCATATTCGTTGAAATGCCCGCCTGTATGCGCATTTCCGTTTTCGTCATTTTCCTGTCTATCAGCAGTTTCCACAACTTATCATAGTTGTACGTCATAACAAGCCCTCCTGCATACTCAACCATTGTCAGTATAGCATAGCGGCGCAGAAAAAACAATATAATATTGTGAATTACAATAAACTTTTTATTTACTCTTTCCGCTTATAATACAGCGTCAGGTCTGCTTTGTACCCCTCGAACGTGTCAATGCGGACAACCTGGTGGTCTTTGTGGACTACAACAACCTCCAGTTGGACGGCACCTGCGACGAGGTCATGCCTCCCGTGGACCTGGGCGCCAAGTTCCGGGCCTTCGGCTTCGACGTGTACGAGATCAACGGCAACGACATGGCCGAGATGGTCAAGGCTCTGGACCTGGCTGTCGCCACCAAGGACGGCAAGCCCAAGTGCATCTTTGGCCACACCGTCAAGGGCAAGGGCGTTTCCTACATGGAAAACGTCTGTGGCTGGCACGGCACCGCTCCCAACGAGGAGCAGTACAAACAGGCCATCGCTGAACTGGACACCCAGTATGTGTCCTGCTAAAGGAGGAGAACAGAAATGAGTGAAACTGTCAAGCTGCCGACTCGTGACGGCTTTGGTGACGAAATCGTCGCCCTGGGCAAGGAAAACCCCGATATTCTGGTAGTGGACGTTGACATCGGCAAGAGCTGCAAGACCGGCGCGTTCCGGCAGCAGTTGCCCCAGCAGCACCTGAACGTGGGCATCGCGGAACAGAACGGCGCTGGCGTGGCGGCTGGTCTGGCCTCCTGCGGCAAAATCCCCTTCGTGGTCACCTATGCGGCCTTCGGCTCCATGCGGATGTGCGAAATGATCCGCCAGGAGATCTGCTATCCCAAGCTGAACGTGAAGATCGCCTGCTCTCACGGCGGCGTGACCCCCGCCAACGACGGCGCATCCCACCAGGCCATTGAGGACATGGGCATCCTCCGCACCATCCCCAACATGACCGTCATTATGCCCGCCGACTACTGGTCCGCCCGGAAGCTGGTTCGCGCAGCCGCGGAGTTCAACGGTCCCGTCTACCTGCGCTTCACCCGTGACGCCATCCCCGTCATCTATGACGAGAACGTCGAGTTCACCATCGGCAAGGCCCATCAGGTCCGGGAGGGCAAGGACGTAGCCATCATCGCCAACGGCGACACCGTCCGTCTGGCCATCGAGGCCGCCAAAGTGCTGGAGGCCGAGGGCATCTCCGCCCGCGTGCTGGATATGCACACCATCAAGCCTCTGGACGTGGAGGCCGTCGCCGCCTGCGTCAACGACATCGGCAAAATTATCACCGTGGAGGACCACAACATCCTCAACGGCCTGGGCAGCGCTGTGGCCGAGGTGGTCGCCGAGAGCGGCAAGGGCATCCTCCGCCGGGTGGGTATCCAGGACCAGTTCGGTCAGTCCGCCCCCTATGAGCGGCTGCTGGCCATCAACGGCGTCACCGTGGAGCACATCGTGGAGCTGGCAAAAGAGCTGAACGCCTAAGGTTCTCTAAATTTTTTCAACTCCTATGTCATACAGCAAATGAAAGGTATCTTACCTCATTCAACTGTTTCCTAAGCATCCCTCCGGCAAACGCACCCCTGGTTTGCTGGAGGGGACCCCAAAATCATGATTTCTCATTTTTAGAAAGGAAGTATTTCTTATGTTAGAGTTCAATGGTCAGGTCGTTCTTGTCACCGGCGCCGGTTCCCCCAAAGGCATTGGCCGCACCATCGCGCAGACCTTCGGCAAGCAGGGCGCTACCGTCGTTATCTGCGACATCAATCAGGCTGGTCTGGACGCCAACGTCGCCGAGATGAAGGCTATGGGCATCGAGGCCGCGGGCTACACCGTTAACCTCTGCGATGAGGACAGCGTCAATGAGCTGGTCAACACCGTCGTGGAGAAGTATGGCCGCATCGACGTGCTGGTCAACAACGCCGGCGTCTCCCAGAAGGTCACTGTGGCCGACATGACCCTGGACGACATGAAGCGCATCTTCAACGTCAACATGTTTGGCCTGTTCCTCATCACCAAGGCTGTCTGCGAGGTCATGAAGAAGCAGCACTATGGCCGTATCGTCCACCTGTCCTCCGTCTCCGGCAAGCGGGGCGGCGGCGTGTTCGGCGGCGCTCATTACTCCGCTTCCAAGGCCGCTGTGCTGGGCTTCTCCAAGAACCTGGCCCGCGAGGTCTCCGAGTACGGCATCACCACCAACTGCGTCTGCCCCGGCCTCATCAACACCGAGATCTGGAAGAGTATGCCCAAGGAGCAGGCCGACGCCGTCATCGCCGGTATCCCCATGGGCCGTCCCGGCGAGACCCAGGAAGTCGCCAACGCCATCGTGTTCCTGGCCTCCAAGGAAGCCTCCTACATCACCGGCGAAGAGATCGACATCAACGGCGGCTCCCACATGGACTAATTTCCTGACCTCTCCTATCTGTTCGCTTTCCGTCCCCTCTACTTGATAAAGGGCCTGTATCCGAGCAATCGGGTACAGGCCCCCGTGTGGGACCTCTTTCATGTTCGGCAAAAACGCCACGGTTCGCTCTGCATCATTTTACCTCCTCAGACCACCTTTTCTTCCCCGTGGCGTTTTTGCGGGATATGAACCGAGCGCCTGCCGTGTTTCAGCAGGCGCTTGACCAAACTAAACGGATTTCCGTATTTCTCACGACAAAGGAGCCATTTTTATGACTAAGGTAAGCCCTTCTATCCTTTCCGCCGACTTCGCCCGGCTGGGCGCGGACTGCAAAGCGGTGCTGGACGCAGGCGCGGATATGATCCACTTCGACGTGATGGACGGCCATTTCGTGGACAATCTGAGCTTTGGCCTGCCGGTGCTGGAGGGGCTGCGGAAAGCCCTCCCCGACGCCTATTTTGACGTGCATCTGATGATCACCAACCCCTTAACTTACGTCACGGAGTTTGCGGAGGCCGGGGCCGACTGCATCACCTTCCACATCGAATCCAGCGACAACACCCGGGCCACCATCGCCGCCATTCGCGCCTGCGGCTGCGGAGCGGGGCTGGCCGTCAACCCCAACACCCCCGCCGAGACGGTGTTTCCCTATCTGGACGAGCTGTCTCTCGTGCTGGTGATGGGTGTGACCCCCGGTCACGGCGGGCAGCCCTTCCAGACCAGCGCCCTGGACAAACTGCGCAAGCTCCGGGCCGAGTGTGAACGCCGGGATCTGCACCCCATGCTCTCCGTGGACGGCGGCGTGAAGGCCGCCACCACTGGCCCCCAGTGCGTGGAGGCCGGGGCCAATGTGCTGGTGGCTGGCAGCGCGGTCTTTTGCGCGGAGGACGTTGCGGCGGCGGTACAGACGTTCAAGGCGCTGTAAGGCAGCAAAGAACCAACTACGCCGGGCAGCATATATATAATGTAGACGCAGGAACGCTGTCTGTCCCCTGGACAGGCAGCGCTCTTTTCCTGTCCGGCTCCGGCAGCCAAAATCGCACAGTAAAATTTGCTTGTTTTTCGCCGCAAAAATCTATTTACACCGCGCCGCGCTTGTTGTAAGATAGCAAAAGAACCAAACGACGGAAACGCCGTCCCCCTATTCTTAAATTTGTTTGGAGGAACCGGATATGAAGATTTTAGTCACCGGCGGCGCCGGGTACATCGGCAGCCACACCGTCATCGAGCTGCAACAGGCGGGCCACCAGGTCGTGGTGGTGGACAACCTCTATAACGCCTCTGAAAAATCCCTCCAGCGGGTGACCGCTATCACCGGGCAGGAGGTCCCCTTCTATCAGGTGGACATCCGGGACCGGGAAGGGCTGACCCGCGTGATGGAGGAGCATCAGTTTGACTGCTGCATCCACTTCGCCGGGCTGAAGGCCGTGGGCGAGTCCGTGGCGAAACCCCTGGAGTATTATGACAACAACATCGCCGGGACCCTGGTGCTGCTGGACGTGATGCGCAACCACGGCTGCAAGAACATCATCTTCTCCTCCTCCGCCACCGTGTACGGCAACCCCGCCGTCATCCCCATCACGGAGGAGTGCCCCAAGGGTCAGTGTACCAACCCCTACGGCCAGACCAAGAGCATGATCGAGCAGATCATGATGGACATGCAGAAGGCCGACCCGGAGTGGAACGTGGTGCTGCTGCGGTACTTCAACCCCATCGGCGCGCACCCCTCCGGCACCATGGGCGAGGACCCCAACGGCATCCCCAACAACCTGATGCCCTACATCACCCAGGTGGCTATCGGCAAGCGGCCGGAGCTGGGCGTCTTTGGCGACGACTACGACACCCCCGACGGCACCGGCGTCCGGGACTACATCCATGTGGTGGACCTGGCGGTGGGCCATGTGAAGGCCCTGGCCGCTGTGGAAAAGGGCTGCGGCCTTGCCATCTACAACCTGGGCACCGGCAAGGGCTACTCTGTGCTGGACGTGGTCCACGCCTTCGAGGAGGCCAGCGGCGTCAAGATCCCCTACTCCATCAAGCCCCGCCGGGCCGGGGACATCGCCACCTGCTACTCCGACCCGTCCAAGGCCGAGCGGGAGTTGGGCTGGAAGGCCCAGTACGGCATCCTGGAGATGTGCCGGGATTCCTGGAACTGGCAGAAGAACAACCCCAACGGGTATCGGGACTGAGTTTGAACCAAAATATGGGGCGCTGCGTTGCAGCGCCCCTGTTTTTTCGGCTTCTATCCTATTTTACGCGTTCAAGCAGCCAGGTCTGCTTCTGCTGTTGAAATCGAAACTGTCGGCATATCGTTTTCTGTTGCCTCGCACCGCCTCCAGTCACCTTTTTGCGCTATCGACGTAGAATGACACAGAAGGCGGCTGTTCCCAGTCCGTATCGGACGGGACCGCCTTGTATGATAAGGAGGTACGATTCATGCCCGACAACATCGAAGCCGAAGCCATCGAGCTGGAAGCGGGCCGCACCGAGGCGACCTGCGTACACACCCGAAAAATTTTTGATTCCTGCCAGGCCAAGGACTGTGTGGAGGACCTGCGGCTCTACCCCACGGCCTCCGGCCAGAAGGCCATTAACGAGGCCCTGTCGGTCCGCTCCGGGCGGGCGGAGCTGCTTTACGTCTACATCGAGGTCCAGCCGGTGGGCATGGGCCGGGGCTTTTACGCGGTGGATATGCGGTTTTTCTACCGCATGAGCATGGAGGTGAACTGCGGGTGCAGCCGCCCCGCTCTGGTGGACGGCCTGGCCGTCTTTGACAAGCGGGCGGTGCTGTTCGGCAGCGAGGCCACCTCCAAGACCTTTTCCTCCCGGGGCGCGGGACAGCGGGTGCGCCTGTCCTCGTTGGACTTCGACGCCAGCCTGCCCGTGGCGGTGTGCGAGGCGGTGGACCCCATCGTGCTGGCCACCCGGCTGGCCGACGCCAGCGAGTGGCCCGAAGCCGGGGAGCTGCCGCTGGCGGAGGTCCCCGCGGGCATCCTCTCCGCCTTTGACGAGGAAATTGTGTTCGACAATGGCCCCGGCAAGCGCATTTACTTCACTCTGGGCCAGTTCTCCATCCTCCGGCTGGAGCGGGACGCCCACCTGCTGATGCCCGTCTACGACTACTGTATGCCGGATAAGGAGTGCTGCTGCTCGGAGAAGAACGAGGACGATCCTTGCGAAGTGTTCCAGCGGGTGGACTTCCCCCTGGGCGACTTCTTCCCGCCCTCCAACGCCAGCGGCATCGACCCCATCACCAAGCTGCGGACCAACTGCTGCTGAGAGCGTTCTGAACGCGAAAACCCCCGCGCCAGTCATGGCGCGGGGGAAAACGTTTGTCTTTCATTTATATGTGGCTCATTGATAAACCCCTCCGCCACCGCCTAAAGGCGGTGGCCCTCCTCCCCTTTCAGGGGAGGCAAGAGGTGTGGTCAATTACCGAACAACAGTTCTCTGTGGAAAACATATACTATGTCGGAAAATTCCGCTACTATTACCCTTCCAGGAACTTCTCCAGCCGGTCCAGGCCCTCTTTGATGTTCTCCATGGAGGTGGCGTAGGACCAGCGCAGGAAGTAGGGGTCGCCAAAGCCCGTGCAGGGCACCAGGCAAACCAGGCCCTCTTTCAGGAACACGTCCCCGAAGTCGTCGGCGTTGAGGATCATCTTGCCGTGGATAGTCTTGCCGATGAGCTTGGTGATGTTCATCATCACATAGAACGCGCCCTCCGGCTTCAGGCAACTGATGTTGGGGATCTGGTTCATCCGCTCCACCATGTAGTTCCGGCGCTCCTCGAAGGCTTTGCGCATTTCCTCCGCGGTGTCCTGGGGGGCCATCAGCGCGGCCACGGCAGCGGCCTGAGCCGGGGCGGAGGGGTTGCCGGTGGAGTGGCTCAAATACTTGGCGATGACGGAGGTCACGCGGGTATCGGCGGCGATGTAGCCGATCCGCCAGCCGGTCATGGCGTAGGACTTGGAAACGCCGTTGATGATGATGGTCAGCTCCTTGACCTTGTCGCCCAGGGAGGCGACGGAGGTGAAGGTCTTTCCGTCATAGAGCAGCTTGTAGTAAATTTCATCCGCCATGATGAACACGTCATGCTTGACGCAGACATCGGCCAGGGCTTGCAGCTCCTCCCGCTCATAGAGCATACCGGTGGGGTTGGAAGGGTTGTTGAGCATGATGCACTTGGTCTTGTCAGTGATGGCGGCCTCCAACTGGGCGGCGGTCATCTTGAAGTCCTTGTCCTCGTCGCAGTGGACGTAGACGGGCAGACCGCCCACCATCTTGACCATCTCGCTGTAGCTGACCCAGGCGGGCACGGGGATGATGACCTCGTCGCCGGGGTTGATGATGGCCCGCAGCGCCGCATACAGGCAGTGCTTCGCGCCGCTGGTGCAGACGATGTTGGCCGGTTCATAGTCCAGGTCCAGGTCCTCTTTCAGCCGGTAGCAGACGGCCTTTTTCAGCTCCATCGTGCCGGTGGCGGGGGTGTACCGGGTGTTGTTGTTGACAATGGCCTCAATACCGGCGTACTTGATATAGTCCGGGGTGGGGAAGTCCGGTTCCCCGGCGGCGAAGCCGATCACGTCCACACCGGCGGCTTTCATCTCTTTATACAGGGCGTCCATGGCCAGGGTGGTTGACGCCTGGACATTCTCCGCAATGACAGACAGCGCTTTCATATACAACGTTCCTTTCTATCCATACCGCTGCCCGGCAGTTGTTCCTCTCTCCGCCGGACTGACCTGCTCCGAACCAACGCCGCCCAAACCGAAAATGGCTTGTGCGGCGCGTCCTTGAACCTTACTTGACATATTATACTCTCGAACTTGCAGAATTGCAAGTTTTATTTTGCACAAAACGATAAAAAATGAATTGCAAGTCACCTTGCAATTCATTTTTTGCAACTTTCACAAAGAGTTCCTGCACAAAGGCCGTTTTTTATGACAGGCTGACGAATTGAGAGTGGCGTTCCCTGGCGGTCAGATGTGCGCGCGAATTAGTTCGCCCATGCGTTTGGTGCCCACCGGCGCGCCCTCTCCGGCGATGTCGGCGGTGTGCCAGCCCTCAGAGAGAACAGCGTCCACCGCCTGCTCGATGGCGTCGGCCTCCGCCGCCAGGTGGAAGGAGTAGCGGAACATCATCGCCACGGAGAGGATGGTGGCCATGGGGTTGGCCTTGTCCTGCCCGGCGATGTCCGGGGCGCTGCCGTGGATGGGCTCATACAGGCCGGGGGCCTTCTCCCCCAGGGAGGCAGAGGGCAGCAGGCCAATGGAACCGGTGACCTGGGAGGCTTCGTCGGAGAGGATGTCCCCGAACATATTCTCCGTCACCACCACGTCGAACTGGCTGGGGTCCCGGACGATCTGCATGGCGCAGTTGTCCACCAGCATGTCCTCATAGGTCACGTCGGGGTACTCCTGGGCCAGGCGGTGCATGACCTCCCGCCACAGCCGGCTGGTGGCCAGCACGTTGGCTTTGTCCACGCTGGTGACCTTCTTCCGGCGGAGGCGGGCCAGCTCAAACGCCTGGCGGCCAATGCGCTCGATTTCCATCTCGGAATAGGCCATCAGGTCGGTGGCCTCCTGGCCCCGGTCCTCGGTCTGGTAGCGCTCCCGCTTGCCGAAGTAGATGCCGCCGGTCAGTTCCCGCACCATCATGATGTCGAAGCCCTTCTCCGCCGTCTCCCGGCGCAGGGGGCTGGCATCCTCCATGCCCTTGCGCATGGTGGCGGGACGCAGGTTGGTGAAGAGGCCCAAATCCTTGCGGATGTTCAGCAGGGCGGTCTCCGGCCGCTGCTCAGCGGGCTTGTCGCTGCCCCACTTGGGACCGCCCACGGCCCCCAGCAGCACCGCGTCGCAGGCCCGGCAGGTCTCGGCGGTGCCGTCGGGGTAGCTTTTGCCGCACTCGTCGGTGGCGCAGCCACCCATGAGGACGTCTACAAACTGGAAGCTGTGGCCGAACTTCTCCCCCACGGTCTCCATGACCTTGACGGCCTCGTTGACGATTTCGGGGCCAATGCCGTCGCCCCGAATGACGGCGATTTTATAATTCATGGATACAACATCCCTTCTATTCAATTTGCAAGAAACCCCTCCGCTGTCAAGCGGCACTTCCGAAGCTGCGCTTCTCCCTGCGCCACCGCCTAAAGGCGGCGGTCCTCCTCCCTCGTCGGTGTGGACTTCATATCCCTCGCCCCGCCGCAAGCGGCAGGTCTCGTCCATTCCGTCACACCTCCTCTCCCAACCGAACCCACTTCGTTGGGCTTCGGTTGGGTTCCCATTAGGGAGGCAGGAGGGGTGGTCAGTTGTTGAACGGTGTTTCTTTGCGGAAAACTTGTACTTTTCCGGGCAAAAGTGCTGACCCAACAGCAACTACAATCCCGGCTAACAGCTAACGGCTAATAGCTAACAGCTCATTATTTCGCCAGCCCGCGGGCTTTCAGCGACTCCATCAGCCCACCGTACTGGATGATGCGGTCGATGAACTCCGGGAAGGGCGCGGCCTGGAACTGCTGCCCGGTAGTCTCGTCGGTGATGACGCCGGTGGCGAAGTCCACGGAGACCTGGTCCCCGGCTTTGATGTTGGCGGAGGCTTCGGGGCACTCCATGATGGGCAGGCCGATGTTGATGGCGTTGCGGTAGAAGATGCGGGCGAAAGAGGCGGCGATGACGCACTTGGCGCCGCTGGCTTTGATTGCCAGAGGCGCGTGCTCTCTGGAGGAGCCGCAGCCGAAGTTGGCGCCGCCCACGATGATGTCCCCCGGCTCCACGGTGGAGGCATAAGTGGCGTCGATGTCCTCCATGCAGTGGGAGGCCAGGGCCTTCTCGCTGGGGTCGTTCAGGTAGCGGGCGGGGATGATGACGTCGGTGTCCACGTTGTCGCCGTACACATAAATTTTAGACATAGTTCCTACCTCCTCAAAGCTCGGCGGGGTCCGCCAGGCAGCCCTTGACGGCGGACGCGGCGGCCACGGTGGGGCTGGCCAAAATCACCTTGGAGTCCACATGCCCCATGCGGCCCACAAAGTTCCGGTTGGTGGTGGAGACAGCCACCTCGCCCTCGCACATGCAGCCCATATGTCCGCCCAGGCAGGGACCGCAGGTGGGGGTGGAAATGGCGCAGCCCGCCTCCAGCATATCCTGATAAATGCCCTCAGCGATCATCTCCTTGATGATGTCCTGGGTGGCGGGGAGGACGATGCAGCGGATGCCGTCGGCCACTTTGCGGCCCTTGAGAATGGCCGCCGCCGCCCGCATATCGGAGATGCGCCCGTTGGTGCAGGAGCCGATGACCACCTGGTCGATTGCCATGCCCTTCACCTCGCCGATGGTTTTGGCGTTGCCCGGCAGGTGGGGCAGGGCCACGGTGGACTCCAGCGTGCTCAGGTCGATGGTGATCTCCTGCTCGTACTCCGCGTCGGGGTCAGCCTCGTAAATGACCGGTTCCCGGTCCGTGCGGCCCTTGAGATAGGCCAGGGTCTGCTCGTCCACGGGGAAAATGCCGTTTTTCGCGCCGGCTTCGATGGCCATGTTGGAGATGGTGAACCGGTCGTCCATGGTCAGGGACTTGACGCCCTCCCCGGTGAACTCCAGGGACTTGTACAGCGCGCCGTCCACGCCAATCATGCCAATTAAATGTAGGATCACGTCCTTGCCGGAGACGAAGGGCCGGAAGGAACCCACCAGATTCACCTTAATGGCGGGGGGAATTTTGAACCAGTTCAGGCCGGTGGCCATGCCCGCGGCCATGTCGGTGGAACCCACGCCGGTGGAGAAGGCCCCCACCGCGCCGTAGGTGCAGGTGTGGGAGTCCGCGCCGATGATGAGGTCGCCGGGAACGGTCAGGCCCTGCTCCGGCAGCAGCGCGTGTTCCACGCCCACGGTGCCCACGTCATAGAAGTGGGTGATGCGGTGCTTTTTGGCGAAATCACGGGCCACCTTGCACAACTGAGCGGACTTGATGTCCTTGCAGGGGGTGGAGTGGTCCAGCACGATGGCAATTTTCTCCCGGTCGAACACCTGGGTCAGGCCGTACTTCTCAAACTGGCTGATGGCTACCGGGGCGGTGATGTCGTTGCCCAGCACCAGGTCCAGCTTGGCCTCCACCAGTTGGCCCACCTCCACATGGTCCAGCCCGGCGTGGGCGGCGAAAATCTTTTGGGTCATTGTCATGCCCATAGGGATCGTTCCTCCTTCACGATAAATGCGTCATGTTGATTGTTTTTTCGTACAGTTTTGAGGTGAAACCCCTCTGCCGTCAAGCGGCACTTCCGGGGCTTTGCCCCTCCCTGCCCTTTCAGGGGAGGCAAGGGGGTGGTCAATAAGGGAATGCAAGCTATAGTTTGAAAATCTTTGTGCCGCATCTGGGCAAAGCGATAATCATGAACTTCTTTTCTATTATGACATTATCCCTTGAAAAAGAATGTAAACTATGTTACAATTTAAGCAGAAATCAGGAAAAGTGGTGGAGGCGCTGTGGAATACTTCAATATTCAGGAGATGGGACTGCCGACTGACATCTGGTCGCCCTTCGCCCGCATCCGGCGGCCCACCCACTACCGGGCGGGGCAGCTCATCTACTTGCAGGACACCCCGGCGGACAGCTTCTATTACCTCCAGTCCGGGCGGGTCAGGACCTTCATCAGCTCGGAGGACGGCGGCGAAAAGGTGCTGACCGTCTACCAGGCGGGGAACCTCTTCGGGGAGGCGTCTTTTTTTGACCGGCTGCCGCGGGTTTCCTCCGCGATAGCGGCGGCAGACTGCCAGGTGGTGCGCATTGGCCGGGAGGACGCCACTCGTGTGCTGGCCGACGACCCCCGGCTGGCCTGGGCGCTGCTGCAATACCTGGCCCGAACGGTGCGGATGCTCTCCACCCATGTGGACGATATGTCCTTCCGCCCGGCCCGACAGCGGGTGGTGCGGTATCTTCTCTCTCTGCCCCGGACGCAGGAGGGCGCGGTGGCCTGCACTCAGGAGGAGATCGCCGCCGCCGTGGGGACCAGCCGGGTCACGGTCAGCCGGGTGGTCAACCGGCTGGCGAAAGAGGGCCTGGTGGAGACCGGTTACGGGTCCCTCCGCCTGCGGGACTCCCAGCGGCTCCAGGACAGCCTGTGAGAATACCATTGCATTTCCCGCTGATAATGGTATAATGTAGCTGTTAGCCATTAGCTGTTGGCTGTTAGTCAGGCACTACAAACCGGAAGCGAACAGCTAAAAAGGAAAAAAGCAGCCCTACAAGCGGCCACCCCTCTTGCCTCCCCTGTGAAGCGCTGGCCGACAAGGAGGGGCGCAGCCCCGCAGGGAGAAGCGCAGCTTCGGAAGTGCCCCTTGAGGGCAGAAGTGCCCTTGACGGCAATAGCCAATTCCTCTTTCGCGCAAATGCAGGCAGAGAGCGCAGCGGAAGTGCCGCTTGACGGCGGAGCTATGGCCTTTCGGCCATGCGAGTCGCAAAAGGGGAGGATGGCCGCCGCCTTTAGGCAGTGGCGCAGGGTTTTTCCGCTGAAATTACCGATAAAGCTGATTTAAAAGGATAATCTGTAAAAGCAAGCACAGCCAAGCTAAGAGCTAAAAGCTATAAGCTAGGAGCTATTCTCAAAGGAGCTGTCAGCCATATGGCCGAACCAAACACAACCCAACAGGCAGCCGCACCCCCGAAAGCGCCCCCGGTGCCGGAGGTGGACATCATCTGTCTGCCCTCCCGCCCGGCCAAAAAGAAGAGCCGGGAGGATGTGACCTACGCCAAGCGGATCGCCAGTCGCTACCTGAGCCTCAAGGCGGTGGAGCAAATTGCATCCAAAAAGCGGGAAAACGCCCGCAAGAAGGCCAGCGCCAAGCCAAAACTGGAAAGCCCGGAGGATTTTTTCGACCAGGGGACCAAATACCTGGCCGGAGCCAGGTGCGCGGTGCCCTTTCAGGAACAGGCGGCCTATTACCAGAAGGCGGCGGAGATGTTCGCCCGGGCGGGCGACCTGCATGACGCGTCCCACCTGGCGGAGCAGTACGCTGCCCAGGCCAAAACCACCCTGGCAGAGGGATACCGGGACGCTTATCAGGCGGCGCTGGACAAAAAGAAACACGCCATCACGGAAAACGACTGGTTTACCGCGGCCCGGGCCTTTGAGCGCATCTCCGGCTACGAGGACGCCGACCAACAGGCCGAGGAATGTGAAAACCGACTGAAAAAAATTCATGCCGCCCGGCGGCCCCTGACCATTGCAGCGATCGTGTTGGCGGTCCTGGTGATTTTCGGCGTCGTCCAGGGCGTGCAGACCGATGCGTTTCGCTACCAGGCGGCCAAAGCCCTCTCCTCTGTGGGGCTGGAATCCACCGCCTCCTATTTGCTCAGCGGCGTGGAGTACAGGGACAGCGATGAGCTGATGAACCAGATCCGCTATGAGCAGGGCCTGGAAAAGATGGAAAAGGGCAGCTATTCCTCCGCCGCCAGCCACTTTGCCAAATGCGAGGGCTATGCGGACAGCGATATGTTGGCCCAGGAGTGCCACTACTACCTGGCCGAGACCGCCGTGGAGAGTGGGGATTACGAATCCGCCCTGAACCACCTGCTGAAAGCCTGGGACTGGGAGGGCAGCGAGGAGCTGCGCTACCAGACGGAGGTGACCTATCTGGCCCAGTTGGAGCCGGGGGACCGGATGACCTACGGCAAGGACGAGTATATCCTGCTGGACAAAACCGAGGATCATGCGCTGCTGCTCTCCTCCAAGCTCTACAACGAAGCGCCCTTTAACGCCTCCACCGAGGACGTTTCCTGGGCGGACAGCGATATGCGCGCCGCCCTGAACGGCGAGTACGCTTCGTCGCGGTTCTCCCAGGCGGAGCGCGACCTGATGGAGGAGACCGAGACCGGGGATGGCGTCACCGACCAGATCTTCCTGCTCAGCGCCGAGGAGTATTTGACCTATCAGGAGGTCATGGGGTCCAAGGACGCCCTGTGGTGGCTACGGGATGTGAACGAAGCCGCCGGGACCGCTCTCTTTGTCTCCTGCGACGGCACGCTGATGACCGAGGGCTATTCGGTGAACACCACATCCATCCAGGGACGGGCGGCGTTCTGGCTGTCTCTCAGCTAACGTGATTCGCTGTTAGAAACCCCTCCGTCACGGTTTGCGCCGTGCCACCTCCCCTTTCAGGGGAGGCAAGAGGGGTGGTCGGTTATGGA
>JAJPXR010000210.1 GCA_021205375.1 Clostridiales bacterium
CCCGCGAAAAGGAGGAACCCCTGTGATAGAACTCAGGAATCTGGTCAAGCGGTATGGCAGCCACCTGGCGGTGGACCACCTGAACCTGACCATCGAGGAAGGGAAAATCTACGGTTTTCTCGGCCCAAATGGTGCTGGTAAATCCACCACCATGAACATGATGACCGGTTATCTCTCCCCCACCGAGGGCGAAATCATCATCAACGGCCACGACATCCTGGAGGAGCCGGAGGAGGCCAAAAAGTGCATCGGCTACCTGCCGGAGCAGCCGCCGGTGTATATGGACATGACGGTGACAGAGTACCTGAACTTCTGCGCCGGGCTGAAAAACGTCCCCAAGGACCAGCAGGCCGCCCAAATCGAGAGCGTCATCCACATGTCCCGGCTGGACGGCGTGGAGGGCCGCCTCATCCACAACTTGTCCAAGGGCTACCGCCAGCGGGTGGGCCTGGCCCAGGCCATTCTGGGGTTCCCGCCCATCATCATCCTGGACGAGCCGACCGTGGGTCTGGACCCCAAGCAAATCATTGAAATTCGTGATTTAATTCGCCAGCTCAGCAAAAAGCACACGGTCATCCTCTCCAGCCACATCCTCTCCGAGGTGCAGGAGATCTGCGACCAGATCATCATCATCTCCCACGGCAAGCTCATCGCCAACGACAGCGCCGACCACCTGGAGACCCACCTGAAAGGCACCGCTGTGCTGCGCCTGACCCTCCAGGCCGATGCCGAGGACACCGGGGACCTGCTGAACCTGGTCAGCGGCGTCACCGTTCAGGAGCTGACCGAAAACGAAGACGGCACCACCACCGCCCTGGTGGAGATGGAGCCGGGCAGCGACCCCCGGGCTGACATCTTCTTCACCTTCGCCCGCGCCAAGAAAGCCATCCTGGAAATGACCGTCCAGACCGCCTCCCTGGAGGACGTGTTCCTGGAGCTGACCGAGGGCGACAGTACCGCCGCCAAGTCCGCTCCCGCGGTAAGCGAAGCACCGGCAGAGCCGGAACCCGGCTGGGAGCTGGAGGAAGAATCCGAAGAAGGAGGAACTGACTGATGAAAGCGATTTACAAGCGGGAGCTGTCCTCCTACTTCAACAACATGATCGCCCCGGTGTGCATCGCTTTTCTGATGGCGGTGGTGGGGCTGTACTTCATGGCCTACAACCTCTACAGCGGCGACCCCAGCTTTGCCGACGCACTGAGCGCCTCCCTGTTCATCTTCCTGGTGGTCATCCCTATCCTGACCATGCGCTCCATGGCGGAGGATCGGCGCTCCCGGACCGACCAGCTTCTGCTGACCTCCCCCATCAGCGTCACCAAAGTGGTGCTGGGCAAGTTCTTCGCCCTGCTGACGGTGTACGCCATCCCCTGCGTGCTGTTCTGCTTCTGCCCGGTCATCATCAAGCTGGCCAGTGGCTCCAGCGGCCAGGTCTACTGGGCCACCGACTACGCCACCCTGCTGGCCTTCTTCCTGCTGGGCGGGCTGTACCTGGCCATTGGCCTGCTCATCTCCTCCACCACCGAGAGCCAGATCCTCTCCGCCGTGGGCACCTTCGCCGCGCTGTTCATCCTCTATATGTGGAACAGCATCGTGGACTTCCTGCCCACCAATGCCATCGGCAACCTGGCGGCCACCATCTTCATCCTGGCCCTGCTGTGCCTGCTGCTGGACAGCCTGACCTCCTCCCCGAAAATCACCGTGGGCGTGGGCGTTGTGGGCCTGGCGGCCATCGTCATCACCTATATCGCGGACAGCAGCCTGTACGAGAGCCTGCTGGTCAACGTGCTGGGCAAGTTCTCCGTGTCTGAGGTCATCTCCAGCTTCGCCAGCGACCAGGTCTTTGACGTGGCCGGTCTGCTGCTCTATGTGTCCCTGACCGCTCTTTGTCTCTTCCTGACCGTCCAGGTCATCCAGAGACGCCGCTGGAACTGAGGAGGTGCGCACTATGTCTCTTTTCTCCAAAAACGACAAGAATACTGATAAAAAGCCCGACAGAAAGGCCAAAAAGCAGGCCAAAGAGCTGCAAAAGCTGTCCGAAGGCGGCAAGAGCGAGGGCGGCAAGAGCATGAGCATCCGCAGTCGGAACGGCCTGTTCTCCACCACCCTCATCGTGCTGGCGGTGGTCATCACCCTGATCTTCAACCTGGCGGTGGGGCAAATTCCCTCCGGTGTGATGGAGTTTGACCTGTCTATCACCAAGCTCTATAGCTTCTCCGACACCTCCAAAGACTACCTGGCCGAGCTGGACACCGACGTGCAGCTCATCGCCGTAGCCACCCAGGACGACACCGACACCCGCATCGTCAAGTTCCTCCAGAAGTACGCGGCCCTCTCCGACCACGTCACCCTGGAGTGGATCGACCCCGTGGCCTATCCCTCCGCCCTGACCACCTATGACTGCGACAGCAACACCCTCATCGTCACCTGTGAGGAAACCGACCGGACCTATCAGGTGAGCTTCGACAGCATCCTGGTCCCTGACAGCTACTATTACTACTACTACGGCACCACCTATTACACCTCCTTCGACGGCGAGGGCCAGGTGCTCTCCGCCATCGACTACGTGGTTTCCGAAAGCAGCTACACCGTCTACTGCACCGAGAACCACGGCGAGTCCGACGTGGGGACCAACCTCTCCGAGCTGCTGGACAAGAACCACTTCACCGCCAGCACCGTCAGCCTGCTCCAGACCGGCTCTGTGCCGGAGGACTGCGACCTGCTGATGATCTACGTCCCCACCAGCGACTTCTCCGAAGAGGAAATCAACATGATTTATGATTACCTCGACGCAGGCGGCAAGGTGGAGCTGATTTGGGGCAGCACCTCCTTTGAACACCCCAACCTGGACAGCCTGATGGCCACCTACGGCATGGAGCTGACCACCGGCTACGTGGGAGACACCAGCCGTTACTATGCCGCCACCCAGAGCTATTTCACCTTCTTCCCGGAGCTGACCTCCAGCTCTGACGCGGCGGAGGGCATCTCCTCTGACGCGCTGGTGCTGGTCACCACCTCCTTCGGCCTGAACCTCATCGACCCGGCCAGGGACACCATCTCTGTGGACGACTTCCTGGGCACCACCAGCTCCGGCGGTGTCATGCTGGACGGCGAGGACACCGTCTCCGGCCAGTATTACCTGGGCGTCACCGCCACCGAGGAAATTGAGGTGGAGACTGAGGAAGAAGAAACCGACACCGACGACGCTGACACCGATGAGGATGAAGCGGACACCAGCGCCGAGGCAGACGAGGACGCCGACACCTCCGCCGAGTCCGACGAGGACGAAGAAGAGGAAGAGGACAACACCGTCACCGCTCAATTCACCGTGCTGACCTCCGAGAGCCTGGTCAACGACGACATCACCGACAGCTTTGGCGACTCCATTGTCAACCTGACCGTGGTGATGAACACCATCACCAGCGGCTTCGAGGATGTGTCCAACATCTCCATCGACGCCAAGAGCCTGGAGACCACCTACAACACCGTGACCAACGCCGGGCTGTGGAGCCTGCTGTTCCTGGTGGTGCTGCCCATCGCCGTGCTGATTTTCGGCTTTGTCCGGTGGTTCCGCCGCCGCAAGCTGTAAGCGAGGTACCCAAATGAGCAAGAAAAAGCAAAAACAGTTGACCATCATGGTGGTCATCGTGGCGGCACTGGCGGCTATTCTGGTGGTGGCTATCCAGCTGAACAACTGGAACACCGCCCGCCAGGAGGCGGCGGAGGACGCCGCCATCCCCCGTGTGCTGACCCTGGACGATGTCACCGGCGTCACCTTCGTCAACGGGGACTCCAGCCTGGAATTTCTGCTGAACGACGACGACGAGTGGTATTGGGCCGACGACGAGGACTTCCTGCTGGACGACACCGCAGTGGCGACCGTGGCGGGGCTGGCGGAGGACTTCCAGGCCAACGCCTCCTTTGAAATCGTGGATGACCTGGACGCCTACGGTCTGGAGGACCCCGACCTGTCGGTCATCTACACCACCGAGGACGGGGATACCTACACCCTCCTGGTGGGCGGCACCACCGGCGATTACTACTACGCCATGCTGGAGGACGGCGACACCATTTACACCATCGAGGACACTTTGGCCACCAACCTGGGCTATGACCTCTACTATATGGCGGACCTGGCGGACTACCCCACCCTCAGCAGCGACATCATTCAGGACGTGACCCTGACCAGCGGCGACAGCGAGATCACCTTTACCATTGGTGAGGTCGAGGTGGAAGTCTCGGATGATGAGGACGAGGACGCGGATTCCTCCGCCGAGAGCGATTCCTCTGCCGAGGGCGACGCCTCTTCCTCCTCCAGCGAACCGGAGACGGAAATCGAGTACCACTGGTTCTTGGATGGCGAGGACGTGACCGACCAGAGCCAAATCACCTCCCTCAACACCGAGGTGGACTCCATCTCCATGTACAGCCTGGCCGCCTTCAAACCCACCGATGAGGCGCTGGAGGTCTACGGCCTGACCGAGCCCACCATGACCCTCACTGTGCGCTACACTGATGAGGACGACGACGGCGACGAGATCACCGTCACCTCCGTCCTGACCGTGGGCGGCTATAACGAGGACGAGGACGCCTACTATTGCACCCTGGACACCAACCCCAACGAGGTCTATCTCATCTCTTCCAGCAGTATCGAAACCTCTCTGGAGCTGGCCGCCAACGGCCTGACCTACGACAGCGAGGACGCGGAGGACACCGACGCGGATACCTCTACCGACAGCGAATAACTCACATTTTGATACCCTCCTAAACGAAAGCACCCAGACCGCTGTGTCTGGGTGCTTTTGTTTGAGCCTGTCAAAGACAGGCTCTCGACCAAAATCACGGATTTTGGTCGAAAATGCGGCCCCGGCAGCGCACGCGCAAGCGCGCACGTTTGGGGCCTCCCTGTGTGCTTTTGCCGGTACATGCCCGGCTCACGGATTTCATTTTATTTTGCCGCAAGCGACAAAACTCCTGCGGAGGGCTTTTGTAACTGGCCACCCCTCTCGCCTCCCCTGAAAGGGGAGGAGGGCCGCCGCCTTTAGGCGGTGGCGGAGGGGTTTCACCCTCCCCACGCAAAAAGGGCGGCCCGCCGAAGCGGACCGCCCAAAATTATGCGTTGGTGATACGTTTTATTGCGTCAAACTCAGCACTTCTCGAAGATAGTAGCCACGCCCTGGCCGCCGCCGATGCAGAGGGTCGCCAGGCCCTTCTTGGCCTCGGGACGCTTCTCCATCTCGTGGAGCAGGGTGACGATGATACGAGCGCCGGACGCGCCCACGGGATGACCCAGCGCCAGAGCGCCGCCGTTGACGTTGACCTTGCTCATGTCGAAGTGCAGCTCACGGGCCACAGCGATGGACTGAGCGGCGAAAGCCTCGTTGGCCTCCACCAGGTCGATGTCGTCGATGGTCAGGCCAGCCTTGGCCATGGCGTTGCGGGAGGCGGGGATGGGGCCGGTGCCCATGATCTTGGGATCGACGCCGCCCTGACCGTAGGAGACCAGCTTAGCCATGGGCTTGAGGCCGTACTTCTCAACGGCTTCGCCGGAGGCCAGCACGATGGCGGCAGCGCCGTCGTTGATGCCGGAGGCGTTGCCGGCGGTGACGCGGCCCTGGCCCACGTTTTCGGGCATATCCTTCATCTCGGTGGAGTCGAAGGTCATCTCAACCTTGTCCAGCGCGCCGTCAGGGGTGGTGGGGAAGCAGGGCTTCAGCTTGCCCAGAGTCTCCACCGTGGTACCGGCACGGGGGAACTCGTCCACCTTGAAGTCCACCACCTGGCGCTTGACCTTGACGGGGACGGGGACGATTTCATCGTCAAACCGACCGCTCTTCTGAGCGGCCTCGCACTTCTGCTGGGAGGAGGCGGCGAACTCGTCCAGATCCTGACGGGTGATGCCCCAGATGTCGCAGATGTTCTCAGCGGTGGAACCCATGTGGTAGTTGTTGAACGCGTCCCACAGGCCGTCGTTGACCATGGTATCGACCATCTTGTTGTCGAACATACGGGCGCCCCAACGGGCAGAGGGCAGGGCGTAGGGAGCGCCGGACATGACCTCGGTGCCGCCAGCCACGATGATGTCGGCGTCGCCGGCTTTGATGGCGCGGGCGCCCTCGATGACGGACTTCATGCCGGAGCCGCAGACCATACCCACGGTGTAGGAGGGGATGGACAGGGGCAGACCGGCCTTGACGCTGACCTGGCGGGCCACGTTCTGGCCCTGAGCGGCGGTGAGGATGCAGCCGAACATCAGCTCGTCCACGTTCTCCGCGGCGACACCGGCGCGGTTCAGGGCTTCCTTGACCACGATGGCGCCCAGCTCAGCGGGGGTCTTGTCCTTCAGGGAGCCGCCGAATTTGCCCAGAGCGGTACGGCAGCAGTTGACTACATAGACATCTTTCATTGAAATTGGCCTCCTGAAAAGTAAAATAATGGGGGTTTATACAACAGAGCGGATGGTGAAATGATTGTGTTTTTTTTAACAATGTTATTATACGGCTCTTTGCACCAAATGTCAACCGTTCCCCGCCCTTCCGCAGGTCAGTTTTCCACAAAAATTTACCCCCGTTTCCCGTCAAAACCACCAGAAGGCAGAGAGGGTAACCCCTCCGCCACCGCCTAAAGGCGGCGGCCCTCCTCCCCTTTCAGGGGAGGCAAGAGAGGTGGTCGGTTACGAAAGGATGTTCGCAAAGAGAAAGGTTTTCTCTGTTGAGCTGATTCTGTTTCTAAATTGCTCACCTTTAAGAAAAAACGCAAACAAACGACAAGCACTATCCCCCTCGCCGCCCCTGAAAGGGGAGGGGGACCATGCGAAGCATGGTGGAGGGGTTTCCCCTGCAATTACAGCTAAGCCCGGTTCAAAGAAATACCCCAAACGACAAACCCCCGCCGCCTGAAAAGGCGGCGGGGGAAAAATTGAAGTGAACGGTGTGTGATCTCAGTGCTTATCCCACGGCGCTGACATCCGCCGTGTCAAAGGCGGTGACGATTGCGTCGCCCTCATCGTTGCTGGAATCGGCGGGGTCGGTCCCGCTGTCCGCCGGGTCGGTCTCGCCCTCGGCGGGGAGGTCGGATTCGACGCCAGCGGCGGCGGCGTACTCCCCATCCTCGTCGTACCAGTAGTACTCGCCGTTGGCCTCGGTCAGCTCGTCAATGAGGGCGCGGGTCTTTTCGCAGCACTTCGGTATGGTGAAGCCGTAGCTGTACACCTCGGCGGTGGCGGCGTCGGCCTCGCCCAGCAGCCGCACCAGCAGGGCCTGCTGCTCGGCGTTCAAGTCGTCATACTTGAGATCGTCTACGGAGATGTAGTAGCTCCGCTCTCCGGCCAGGGACTCCAGCTCCTCGTAATCCTCGTCGTATTCGGAGTCGGTCTCGATGATGTATTCATCCCGGCCCTCGTCATAGGAGAAATCGGCGCTGTCCAGCTCCTCCAGGAAGGTGCTCCAGACCTGCTCTTTCTGCTCGGCGGTCAGCTCGTAGTTGCTGGCGTCGTAGTCATACTCGCTGGTGTACTGGGTGACGTAAACGCCGTTGAGGTCGTCCGCGTCCATGGAATAGAAGGTGTCGTAGAGCTGATAGGTGTCGCACTTCTGCACGGCGGCGATGGCGGAGAAGATGTTCTCGTCATCCTCGTACAGGGGTACATAGTAGGCACGCTTCAAAGTGCTGCCGTTGGCCAGGGTATAAGTGACCGAAATGGAGGCCGAATTATAATACTGGTTGGTGTCGTCCCCATAGGGCAGGTAGGGACCGGGGTACTTCTCCAAAATCGCCTGGTGCAGGGCCAACACGGTACTCTGCTCGGCGGCGTCGGTGAACTCCACGTTGAAATAGCCCCAGTTGTAGTCGCCATAGGTGACATCCAGCGCGCCCACGCCATGGGCGGCCAGATAGCACTCCTTGGAGGTGTCGCCCGCCATGTCGGGCAGGGAGAAGCTGACGCTGACCACGTTGTCCATGTTCGGTGTGCGGGTCACATAGCCCAGGCCGCCGGTGTACAGGCAGTAGAGGAAGCCCACACAGGCCACCAGCGTCAGCAGGTAGGCCGGGACCGCCCGCCAGAACTTGCGGAAGCCTCTGGCCCAAATCAGTTGGATGATGATGTACGTCCCCAGGGACCCCACCAGCACGCTGATGAAGTAGACCTGGTTGCTGTTGGTCATGTCGCCCAGGATGTCGGCCAGGCCCAGCCCCACGGCCACGGACAGCAGGAACCGCACCGCGCCCCGCAGCACCGGCGCGCAGAAGCTATTCTCGGCGTGTTCGCTCTTGCGGCGGCCATAGTACCACACCGTCACCAGCAGCAGCGCCACGGTGAACAGCACCCACCACAGGATGCTCCAAATGCCCATGCCCGGCAGGTCGGCGGTGATAGCAGAACCATCGGCGTAATACATTCCGGTCAAGATAGTATAATTGGTACTGAACAGTTGATAAAACGCGGCAAACGGACACAGGGCGGTGTAAAATGCGCTGGGAATCACCGACACATAGCCCGGCAGGAACTGATTCATGGTGGCGTTGAGCACGTCCCACAGCAGGGGCCAGCCCACGGCGGTGGCGGTCAGGGAGACCGCCGCGTCCAGCAGGGTCCCGGCAGTCACCAGGAAGAACAGCATAAAGGTCAGGCAGGCGAAGGTCATCAGCGCGCAGCAGCCGAAGAGCGCCCACAGGGAGAGAGCGGCGTTGGGCAGGGGTACGCTGTAGGCCCGGCAAACCACCTGGCACAGACCGAAGCCAATGGCCAGCGGGACGATGGAGGTCACCAGTCCCGCCACATAGCCTCCCAGCAGCAGAGGCCGCCGCCGGACGGGAAGGGCGTGGAACAAATCGACGCTGCGGCGGGTGTGCATATAGCCGAAGCTGTTGCAGCAGTAGACCACCAGGTAGAGCATCAGCACCAGGAAAATGCCGGTGCGCAGGAAGGCCAGCAGGTTGTAGTAGACCGCCTGCCCGTAGAGCTGGGCCACCGACTCGGCGGTATAGCCCTCCCAGTTGGTCATGTCGGTGTAATACGCCTGGTTACCCAGAATGACGCTCAGGGTGACGATGGGCATGGAGAGGATGGTCCACAGGCCGAAGAACACGGAAAACACCCGGTTGTTGCGCATCTGCCACCAGAACACCCGGCGGAACGCGCCGTTTTTGCGTTCGTCACGAGAGGATCTTGTCGAGGTCATAACCTACCGCCTCCATTTCACTGATAAATACCTCCTCCAGGGACAGGGGGAGGGTCTCGGAAAAGACCGGGTGCAGCTCCGCCAGCGTCTGCTCCACCGTTTCCTCGTCCTTCCGGGCCACCAGGCTGATCATGGAGCCGCTGGTGTCCAGCTTGACGATGTTGAGCTGCTCCCGCAGCCATTGGAGCTGCTGCTGCTCCAGCGGGGGCTGGAACACCGCCTGGGCCTTGTGGATGCCCAGCTTGAGGGTGTCCAGCTCCTGCTCAAAGACCACGCCGCCCTGGTGGATGAGGCCCACGTGGTCGCAGAAGTCCTCCAGCTCCCGCAGGTTGTGGGAGGCGATGACCACGGTCATGTTCCGCTCGGCCACCTGGTCGGAGACGATGCGCTTGAGCAACTGGCGCATGACCGGGTCCAGTCCGTCAAAGACCTCGTCCAGCAGCAGATACTTGGGCTGGGCGGCCAGGGCGCAGATGAGAGCGGCCTGGCGCTGCATTCCTTTCGACATGTTGTGGAGCTTCATCTTCTGGTTCAGCCCGAACAGGCTGCACAGCCGCTGGAACTCGTCCTTGCTCCAGCCGGAGTAGACCCGGCGGTACAGGTCGGCCATGGTGCGCAGGCTGGCCTGGGGCAGGTAATAGGGGAAGTCCGGCACGAACACCACCTGGTCCTTGACCCTGGGGTTTTCGTAGGGGGTCTCCCCGTCGATGCGGATCTCGCCGCCGTCGGCGGCGTAGACCCCGCACAGGCTGCGCAGCAGGGTGGATTTACCCGCCCCGTTGCTGCCCACCAGACCGAAGATGCACCCCTCCTGGATTTGGAAGGAAATTTGATTCAGCGCTACCACGTTGTCGAATCGCTTGGTGTAATCCAAAATTTCGATCATAAGGCGTCCTCCTCTTTCTTCTTCTTTTGCAGATACTCGGCGCAGAAGTCCGCCACCTCCTCCACGGTCAGGCCCCGGTCCAGGGCCTCCTGCAAGGCGACCCCCAGGGTCTTTTTGGTTCTGGCCCGGAGCTGCTCCTGGGCGTTGTTTTCGCTGGCCAGGAAGGAACCCTTGCCGGGGACGGTCTCCAGCACACCCTGGCTCTCCAGGATGCGGTAGGCTTTCTGTACCGTGTTGGGGTTGATGCCCAGTTCCTGGGCCAGGTTCCGAACGGAGGGAAGCTGTTCGCCGGGCTCCAGCCCGCCGCAAGCTGCCAGACGGATGACACCGTCGCACAGTTGGTCACAAAGGGGCTTCCTGCTCTTGTAGTTCAATGTTAAAAACACACGATCACCTCTGTCGCGCCATAGTGGGTGTATGGAGCAGAATAATACGCCTTTATCATACACCGGAACGGGCCTATAGTCAAGGGTTTTTGTGAATATTTTTGATGAATCGCGTCTTTTATTCAAACTTTATACCTCCCTCCTGTCAGGTCCGTATTACGACATCTAGTATGTACATAGCATAACATATGCCCGACACCCTGTCAAGGGCGCCGGGCAATCTGTAATCATTTTTACCGTTTGTTACCTTTTTGTTTCCGTTTTGGTTGATACCTCTGAATGGGGTCTGGTCGGTTCTCGCGGGAAACCCCTCCGCCACCGCCTAAAGGCGGCGGCCCTCCTCCCCTTTCAGGGGAGGCAAGGGGGTGGTCAGTGGCCACGCCGCAGTTCTCCGGGGAAAACCTGTACTATGCTGGGCAACCGACAGGCGCTGTCCTACTAACCACTAATCACTAACCACTAGCCACTAGCCGCTCCTCACAGCGCGAACACCACCCCCGCCGCAGCGGAGAGGGCGATCCACACGATGGGGTGCAGGTCTTTCACCTTGGGTATCCGGGTGGCAATGAACACCGCCACGGCCACCAGCACACATTTCCAGTTGACGCTCATGTCCACCAGAATGGCGTCCCCGCTGACGCTCCAGGCCACGGTCAGCAGGGAGATGCAGACCACGCTCCAGCCCGCCGCGGCGATGAGGCCGGTGGAGGCGGGGCGCAGGCCGTAGAACACGGCCTCCACATATTTGTTGTCCCGGAACCGCTTCAAAAAGGCGGCGATGATGAGAATGACGATGATGGACGGGGTGATAAGGCCCAGGGTGGCAATGACCGCGCCGGGGACCCCCGCCGTCTCGAAGCCCACATAGGTGGCCATGTTGACCCCCATGGGGCCGGGGGTGGACTCGGAAATGGCGATCATATTGGCCAGCTCCGTGTTGGTGAACCAGCCCGTCCGCTGGCCGATGTCGGTCAGGAAGGGAATGGTGGCCAGGCCGCCGCCCACGGCGAAGAGGCCCGTCCGGAAAAACTCCAGAAACAGTTGTAAAAACATCATTTCGCCTGCTCTCCCTTCTTGGTCATTTTCAGGGCCAGGCCCACCACGCCGCACAGCACCACGATGATGGCCGGGGAGATGCCCCACAGGGCGGACAGCACGAAGGTCACCGCGAAAATCACTGCCGTCGGCCCGTCAATGACGCTGGACTTGCGCAGCTTCAGCACCGCGTTGAGGATGAGAACGCACACACAGGCCCGGATGCCCGCGAAGGCGTGGGCCACCGCCGGCAGGTCCGCGAAGTTCTGCAAAAAGGCGGCGATAACGGTGATAATGACGATGCTGGGAAACACCAGTCCCAGAGTGGCGACGATACCGCCCAGCGCGCCCTTCTGCTTGGCCCCGATGAAGGTGGCGGTGTTGACGGCGATGATGCCGGGGGTACACTGGCCAATGGCGTAGTAGTCCGCCAGTTCCTCGTCGGTAGCCCAGTGGTGCTTGTTCACCACCTCCCGCTGGAGGATGGGCAGCATGGCGTAGCCCCCGCCGAAGGTGCAGACCCCTGCCTGGGCGAAGGTGAGAAACAGGTCAAGATAGATGTTCATGGGACTTTCCTCTCCGTATTTTCTCTGCCATTTTCTCCTGCTTGTTGTCGGAATTAGTTGCCTTTTTGCTAACTTTAGAGGTAAAACCCCTCCGCCACCGCCAAAAGGCGGCGGCCCTCCTCCCCTTTCAGGGGAGGCAAGGGGGGCGGTTGGTTGCCAAAAGATAGTTCTCCGTGGAAAACCGGTACTATTCTGGTTATTAGCCATTCGTTCTTGGTTTGCAGCACCTGGCTAACAGCTAAGAGCTAAAAGCCAACAGCTCACTGAATATGCAGCAGCTTCCCGATCTTGTCCCCCTTGGGCATCAGGGAGAGATCGTCCTTGTTCAGCACCCGCAGGGCGATGATGAGCACCGCGTAGATGACCACCGCCGCCAGGATGGACACGACCACACCCAGGGTGTTGCTGCCGGTGGCCCGGTAAATCAGGCCGTAGATGGCCCATGCACCGCCGCCCATGATGACCGAGGCCAGCAGGGTCTTGCCAAAGACCTTGACGAAGCTGGGACAGCCGGGGACAATGCGGTAGACGATGAACAGGTCGAGACAGCAGGTGGTGCCGTAGCAGATGCAGGTGCCCACGGGAGAGCCGTAGATATTGATGGAGGCGGTGCCCACCATGAAGTAGTCCGCCAGCACCATGATGGTGCCGCCGATGAGCATGGTGAAGATGGGCAGGTGCAGGACCCCGTGGCTCTGCAACACGGAGTTACACACCAGCATCAGGCAGACGAAGATGTTCGCCACCCCCAGGATGGACAGGATGACCCCCGCCACAGAGGAATCCAGCGCGGGGAACAGCAGCTTGACGATGGGCGTCCCCAGCACTACCATGCCCACGCCAGAGGGGAAAGCGATGAGGGCGGCGGTTTTCAGGGAGGACCCCACGATGCGGGCTGCGCCCTTCCGGTCCTTCTTGGTGAAGCAGATGGTCACCGCCGGGATGACCGAGGCGGTGATGGCCACCATCAGGGAGGCGGGGATCTGGTACACCGTCTGAACGCCGGTGTAGTTGCTCATCAGGGCGCGGGCGTCGTTCTCCGTCAGGAAAAGGCCCGCGTTTTGCAGCCGCCGCATGACCATGGCGTTGTCCACCGCCGTGATGATGGAGGTGGAGGAGGAGGTCAGGGTGATGGGAATGGCGAGGCTCAGGCAGGTCTTGAGGATCTGCTTGGTGCTGTCGGGTCGGTCGTTCCCCACCAGGGGGGATTTGGCGCGGGTGTGGAAGTGTTCGCCGGTCATGTAGAGCAGCGCCACCAGCTCGGAGACGGTCACGCCGATGATGGCTCCCGCCGCGCCCACGTGGTCGGGCTGGCCCAACACCTTGAGCAGATACCAGGCCAGGCTCAGGCCCACGATGAGCTTGAACAGGGCCTCGATGATTTGGGAGATAGAAGAGGGGGTCATGTGCTGGTGTCCCTGGCAGTAGCCCCGGTACACCGCCAGCCCTGCCACCAGCATGACCGAGGGAGCCAGTGCCCGCATACAGTCGGCGGCCTTGCTGTCGCCCATCAGGGCGGCGAAGCCGTCCGCCCCCAGGAACATCACCGCCGAGCACACCGCGCCAAAGGCGAAGAAGAACAGGAACGCCACCCGGAAAATCTTCCTGATTTGGTTGGGGCGGCCCTGGGTGTTGGCCTCGGAGATCATCTTGGAGACCGCCACCGGGATGCCCGCCGTGGAGATCATCAGCAGGATGTTGAAGATGTTAAACGCCGCGGTGAAGTCGGTGTACCCCGCCCCCAGAATGTTGACCAGGGGCATTTTGTACACCGCGCTGATGACCTTGACAATTAAAATGCCTACGGCCAGAATCGCCGCGCCGCCAAAAAAGGTGCTGCCGCTCTTCTGTTGCTTTTCTTCGGACATGTACGTTCCTCCTTGTGCAGAACGATGATATGCTTTGCTGTTTCGTCAGCACTTTTGCCCAGCATAGTACCAGTTTTCCACAGAGAACTCAGGTTCGTCAACTGACCACCCCTCTTGCATCCCCTGAAAGGGGAGGAGGGCCGCCGCCTTTAGGCGGTGGCGGAGGGGTTTCGTCCACAAGCTAAGCAAAAGGGATGGTTTAGATATGGGGAAACTGCCCCCGGTGGTTATCCAAACATAGTGGGCAGGGCGTACCCCTCCACCTCGCTCTTGATTTTATCCAGGTCCAGGGTGAAAAAGACGCCGTTTTCATAGAGGACTTTCCCCCGGGCCATGGTCAGGCACACGTCGCCGCCCCGGGCGGCATAGACCAGGTTCTCCACCACGTCGTGGCAGGGGGTCAGGCTGGGCCGGGTGAAGTCCACCAGA
>JAJPXR010000107.1 GCA_021205375.1 Clostridiales bacterium
CCCCCCCCCCCCCCCCCCCCCCCCCCCCCCCCCCCCCCCCCCCCCCCCCCCCACAATAAACCAAACAGTTGTGTCTTATTCTACGCTTTGGATAGCGAACCCACGCGGAGCCGGACCGACTGGGAAGGGGAGTGGTATTGCTGAGAGCATCCATTTCCCTCATGCGGCGGAGCCGCAAAACACGGAGGTCCAGTCTGTCTGCGGGGCGGCTGTGCTCCAAAATGAACTGAGAAAAGAATGGAGGAACCAAAAACATGGCAAAAACGAAAGCAAAACGCCTGTTGAGCTTGCTTTTGTCCCTTGCGATGGTGTTCTCGCTGGCCGTCACGCCTGTGTACGCGACGGGGACCGGGGAGACATCCAGCGAGGCAACAGTGACCACAACAGACGAAAGCGGTGGCGACCCTGCGGATAGCTCCGGCGGGGACACCTCTGCGGACAGCTCCGTCGAGGTGGAGGAAACCACCGAGGAAGCAAACTCTGAGTCTTCCGAAGAGGAGACCCCCGAAGAGACCACCACCACCGTCGCAGCCATTGGCGAGACTACATATGAGACCCTGTCCGCGGCGTTCAGCGCCGTGAAGAACGGCGAGATCATCACCCTGACGGGCGATGAGACCGTCACCGGTGCTACCTACAACGGCAGCGGCCTGTATCAGGTCCGCAACAAGGCCGTGACCCTGGACCTGTGCGGCCACACCCTGACCGTGGACACCACTCGCGTCTTTGGCGTGCTGAACGGCGGCTCCCTGACCGTCAAGAACGGCACCGTGGCCATCAGCGAGGCTGGCGACTACACCCAGTTCAACATCCTGCGCGGGAACTGCTCCTTCGCGGCGGAGAACGTGACCTTTAACGGCGGTGGTGTCGCCTCCAACTTCCTCCATGTGGCGGACGGCGGCGTGGCAACCATTGCGCTGACCAACTGCGACATCACGAACATGGCCGGCGGCTCTGTGGTTTACGACGACGATGGCGCTTCCACCGTCACCCTGACCGGCTGCAACTATTCCATCAAGCCGGTGAACGGCGTTCTCAACAACGGTGTGGACAACTACACCATCGTTTTCAACGACCACAACATCATTGGCGCTGAATCCACCAACTACGAGGCCACCAACGCCCTCTATTATAACTACGTGGTGGCGGACGGCGGCAGCATCACCCGCAGCAGCACCTTGTCCCTGAACAAAAACTATGGGGATGCCAGCCTGACCGTGAAGGGCGGCGAAATCACCGCAAACGTGACTGTGGCGGATGGAACCAGCATGACCGTTGAGAGCGGCACAGTCACCGGCACTATCACCGTGAAGGCCGGCGGCGCGCTGACGGGCAGCGGCGGCGCGATCAATGGCCGCGTTTCCACCTATGGCGATTTCACCATGACCGGCGGTACCGTGACCAAGACCGAAGATATCTCCGGGAACGAAGCCGTTTCCGTGTCCTCCGGTACGGTCAACATCAGCGGCGGCACCATCACCGACACGACAACGGCAAGCAGCAATGAGCGCGCCATCGTCTTTGGCACGAACTGCACTGCCACCGGTACCATCACCGGCGGCAACTTCGTCGGCGTGGACATCGCCCTGCTGGCCCGCACCAGCGAGAACAACGGGGTGGTCATCACCGGCGGCTCCTATACCGCCAAAAACAGCCTGTACATGGTCGAGCCTGTGGCGATGCTGGATGAGCGTTACGGCGCATACGACACGGCGGGCAACACCGCAGTCAAGAGCGTCTCCGGCACCGTTACCATTTACCGTTCCACCCAGGACGACAAAACCGTCGAAGTCAAAGAGAGCGGCGCAGTCGCCAAGATCAGCGGCGCCTATTACACCTCCATTGCGGATGCCTTTGCAGCGGCAGCGGATGGCGACACCGTCACCCTGGTGGACGACGTGACCCTGAACGCTTCCCTGGTCTACGAGAACACCGCTTCCGTGACCCTGGACCTGAACGGCAAGACCATCACCTTCGCCTATGACGGGGAAGACCACTTCAACGGCGCGCCCCTGACCGACGGCGCGTGGGGCCTGAAGGTCGCCAGCGGCGCAATGACCATCGTGGACACCAGCGCCGACGGCACCGGCACTATCCAGACGGCGGACGTAAACACCTATGTTGACGTGGTGGGTGCGTCCGGCAGCGCGACGCTGAACATCGAGGGCGGCTCCTTCACTACCAACTCCATCTATGAGGCCGTGGTGTTCGCCACCGGCTCCGCCACCGTGAACATCTCCGGCGGCACCTTCACCAACAGCGCCACAAGCTACGCATACAACAGCGCGTTTAAGGGCATCGTCCTGAACGTGGGCAACGGCTCCGGCGCGACCATCAGCGTCACCGGCGGCACCTTCTACGGTGAAAGCCCGGCCAGCGGCGACGACAGCGGCAGCCCGGAGACTTTTGTCGCGGAGGGCTATATGGCCTTTGTGAATGAGGACGGCTCTTTCACCGTGGGCGTGATTGGCGTTGCCAGCATCGATGATGTGCATTACGAAACCCTCCAGGCCGCTTTTGACGCGGCTGAGGACGGCGACACCGTCGTTCTGCTGGCAGACGTTACTGAAAGCATTACGGTTGGTGATAGCAGCTATACCTACACCAAAGGCGAATGGGACGACAACGATAGCTGGGTTGCTACTCCTGATTTCGACTTCACACTGGACCTGAACGGATACAACATCACTGCGGAGAAGTATTCTGCCATCATTGTTTATGGCAATGCAGCCCTGACGATTACGGGCAAAGGCACCGTGAGCCAGGAGTATGCGCTATCCACGTGGTGGTGGTACAATAATAATGACACATACCGGTATTGCTATAGTTGTGCTGTTAGGAACTATGGCGTCGTGACCATCAACGGCGGAACCTATACCTGCGCTCCCGGCGATGAGTACGACGAGTATGACGCTGGCGTAACCTATTACAACGATAGTTGTGCTGTTTGGAACGATGGCGAAATGACCATCAACGGCGGCACCTTCTCCAACAGCCAGACGAAAGAATACACCAGCGCCATCTACAACGATGGTGAGTTGACCATCAACGACGGCACCTTCTCCGGCGGCTGGAATACCATTATCAACTGGTACGAAATGACCATCAACGGCGGTGCCTTCTCCAACAGCAGCGATGGTTGTGCTGTGATTGGGAACTACGAATATGCGTATATCACCGGCGGCGACTTCACCGCCACCGGAAGCGCCTGCACGATTTGGAACGAAGGCTATTCCTACGATTATGGTCAAATAGATATTATCGGCGGCACCTTCACATCTGAGAGCTATGTCCTCTATGACAACAGCATCGTGGATGCAGAGGACTACCGTTATCCGGAGGAAGCGTACATTGCCATCTATGGCGGCGACTTCACCGGCACCATTACCGCAGCAGAGGGCAGCATCGCCGGGTGGTGGATCGAAGGCGGCACCTACGATACAGCCTTTGACAAGGCGTACCTGGCCGACTATTGCCAGCTCGCAGCGAAGGGCGAGAGTGTTACCGATGAGGACGCACCGGATTATTACGTTTTCTGGGGTGTCGGACAACGGATGGAGGCATCAGTGGGTTCGAGCAATTACCTGATGCTGAGCGTGTATCTCATGGGTGCAGAAAGTGATTGGTATGGGATGTACTCTGGTAGCCTTGATGACGTTACTTACGATTACGAAATAGCAATGGAGGGAGACAATGACCCCGAAAGGCAGGGTTCGTGGTATTCATATGTTTACGTAGAGGATTATAACAGCTATTTCGATTGCTTCGTCGTTTCCCAGTGCATTGACCCCCGGATGATGACGCATAAACTGACCGTTACGTTCTATCTGTCGGATGGTTATGTGATTACCTACGAGACCAGTGTCAAGGAATACGCCGAAAAAGTCCTGCTGAGTTGCGAAGCTGAAGAAAGATGGGATTACGAGACCTCAAATCGGTATTGGACGTTGGTGTCCATGCTGAACTATGGTGCAGCGGCACAGTTGTATACCGATTACGAGAGTACTAACCTGGCAAACGATGGCTGGGATATGAGGGACATGGATGCTTTTTTTGAGGCACACAACGATAGTAAGGTTACTCAGTACGAGAACTCCTTGTATACCGCAGAGGATATGAAGGATGCAGAGTTGGACATTATATCAAAAGATAACGACTATGCTGGTGCAAGCCTTTATAGCATGAGCATGTATTTCGATTACGATTATACGCTTAAACTGAAGTTCACCGAAACCATTGACGGCACTGATGGAGGCAGCGCTTTCTCCGTAGATTGGAATAATACTCGTAATGGTGTGTGCTCGGTAGACGGGAACGTCCTCACGATTTCCGGGATGGACGCTGCTGATATGTACAATACTATGCAATTCAAAATAACAGATTCCAATGAAAAAGTAATGACGATACGAGTAAATAGTATGTATTACGCATACCTGTTGGCGAGTAGTGATAATGAAAAATGCCGTTTCTTGGGCGAGGCGCTTTATACGTACGCTCTTTGGGCCATTCGATGGCGGACCGGGGAACAATAAGGAGGTCACACTATGGAAAACAGCTTTTTTGAGGAACCGGAGTTCACGGTAATTGCCTTTTCCTCAGGTGATGTTCTCTGTGGCTTTTCCGGCGTTGAGGTTGTAGTCGGAACAACGAATGATGAAGTTACGGAAGCTAAGTGATGAAACGTAGACGCACATTCCTCCCGCTGCTGTTGGCGGCCCTGTGCGCCGCCCTGCTGGTGGGCTGCAGCCCCGCTGACAGCGGGGCTGATGGTTCCGCCAACGCCGCAGCCGCCCAGAGCGCGGCGGTGAGCGCCGAGGCCGACGCCGACAGCGCGGAGCCGGAGGCGGAGACCAGCGCCGCCCCCACAGAGACCGAAGACAGCGCCGCCGGGGACACGGCGGGGCTTGGCCCCATCGAAGGCATCGAGATCGAGGTGGGCGAGGCCGAGGAGGTCGGGGAAGGCGAGCTGGAAGCCGAGACCGAGGCGGAGGACTTCACCGACGAGGACTTCACCGACATGGAGGTCACTCTGCCCATCATCCCCTAAACGAACCCTGAAACGAACGGAAAGCCCGGTATGCTGTTTGGCTGCCGGGCTTTCTCCCATGCTGCAAAGGAGTTGCACGATGAAGGTAAACCGAAACTTTGTGCTGCGCAAGGTGGGAGGCCGCTGCGTGGCGGTGCCGGTGGGCAGCGCCTGCAAGACCTTCCAGGGCGTGGTCAAGCTCAACGCCACCGCCCAACTGGTGTGGGAGTCCCTCCTGGCGGGGGACGCCGAGGACCAGACGGTGGGCAAGATGTTGGCCCAGTATGACGTGACCGAGGAACGCGCCCGGTCCGCCTACCGCGCTGCGGTGGAGCGCATGGCGGAGATCGGCGCGCTGACCCTGGACGAGTGATGGAGACCCGACTGAACATCGCCGGGGTCACGGTGGCGGTGACGCACCGGTACGGCCTCCCCGCCTGGTGTCTGGATGGCCACGAGACGGACGCGGCGGCGCAGTTCGCCATTTCCGCCACCGAGGACGACCTGCGGCGGGAGTATGACCGGCTGGAGGGCCGGTTTGACCTGGCCGCCTGCGAGGACAACTGCCTGTACCGCCGCGCTGCGCTGGGGATGCTGGACTATGACGGGTTCCTGCTCCACGCCGCGGCGGTGGCTGTGGACGGCGCGGGGTATGTGTTCACCGCTCCCGGCGGCACCGGCAAAAGCACCCACGCCGGGTTCTGGATGCGGGCCTTTGGCCCAAGGGCCGTCATGGTCAACGGGGACAAGCCCATCCTCCGGCGGATTGGCGGGCGGTTTTTCGTCTGCGGCACCCCCTGGCGGGGCAAGGAGCGCCTGGGCTGCGGGGAGATGGTCCCCCTGCGGGGGGTGTGCCTGCTGGAGCGGGGCGCGGAGAACGCCATCAGCCAGGCGGACATCGACACGGTGCTGGACAGGATTTTTTGCCAGGTGCTGCTGCCGGAGACGGCGGAGCAGGCCGTTCAGCAGTTGGACCTGCTGGACAAGCTGGTGAAGGAGACGCCGGTGTACCGGCTGCGGTGCAATCTCTCCCCGGAGGCGGCGCTGGTGGCCTATCGCGGCATGAACGGGGGCTGACATGGAGCCGAACAGCAACATCGAGACCACCAAGCTGGACGAGCTGGAATCCGCCGGTTATATCGTCATCCCCATCAAGGGGGTCAGTATGCAGCCACTGTTGTATACCTATTCCTCCCACGTCCTCATCCGGCGGCTGGAGGGTAAGCCCAAAAAGAACGATGTGGTCCTCTATGTCCGTCCCGACGGCGCCCAGGTGCTGCACCGGGTCCTGGGGTTTGAGGGGGATGTCTGCCTCATCCGCGGCGACAACACCTTTGGCCTGGAGCGGGTGCCGCTTTCCGCCGTCAGGGGCGTCCTGGAGACGGTCTGGCGGGGCAACCGGGAGATTCACACCACGGACTTCCTCTATCGGCTGTACGTCTGGTTTTGGAACCTGATTTATCCCCTCCGCCTGCTGAAACACCGGGCGAAAGAGGCCGTCAAGCGGCTGGGCAAGCTGCTGTTGGGGGATACCACCCTGGGCTGGGTGGTCAAAATGGTCAAGAGCAGCCTGACGGGAATCGTTCTGCTGACGGTCTGTACGGGGGCTGCGGCGTTCCTCACCGTTTTGCTGGCCCTGGTCATGCGCAACGCCATCGACAGCGCCGTAGCCCTGGACCGGGCCGGGTTCCTGCGGTGGTGCGGGGTGTACCTGGGCATCATCCTGGTGCGGCTGGGTCTCCGGGCCATCGTCCGACAGGAAGACGAGCGCATCCGGGCCTCCCTGGAGAACCGGATGAAAGAGCATACGTATGAGAACATCCTCCGCAGCAGCTACAGCGGGCTGAAAGCCTTCCACACCGGTGAGCTGCAAAACCGCATGACCAACGACGCGAAGATCGTGGCGGACTACGCCACCGACCTGATTCCCGGCGTGTGTTCCATGGCGGTGCAGTTGGTCTGCGCCCTGGCGGTGCTGATGGTGCTGGACTGGCGGTTCGGCGGGCTGTTCCTGGCGGGCGGGCTGGTCATGTTGGGCGTGACGTTTCTGTTCCGCCGCCGGATGAAGGGCCTCCACAAAGAGGTGCAGGAGGCCGACGGCAAGCTGCGCTCCTGGCTCCAGGAGTCGGTGGAGAGTATCCTGATTTTGAAGAGCTTCCAGGCGGAGGACATGGCCGCAGGCCGGACGGAGGAGAAAGCCGCCGCCCACAAGCGCGCCCGCATGAAGCGAAAAACGTTTTCCAACGTCTGCAACGTGGGCTTTGGCGCGGTGATGCAGGGCAGTTATCTCTTTGGCCTGGTGTGGTGTGGGTTCGGTATCCTGAACGGGACGCTGACCTACGGCACCCTGACCGCCGTGCTGGAGCTGATCGGGCAGATCCGCAGCCCCTTCGCCAACATCTCCGGCTTTGTGCCCCAGTATTACTCCATGCTGGCCTCCGCGGAGCGGCTCATTGAGCTGGAGAAGCTGCCCAAGGACGCCGCCGCCCGGCAGGACCTGCCCCGGTTCAACGGCTTCCGGGCAGAGAATTTGACCTTCATCTATGATGACGGCGAGGAGGAGGTCATCAGTGACGCCACCTTTGCCGTTGCCCCAGGGGAAATCGTCGCTTTGACCGGCATTTCCGGCATTGGCAAAAGCACCCTGTTGAAACTCTTGCTGGGCCTTTACGCGCCTGCGTCCGGGCGGCTCTGCGCCGCCTGTGAGGGGCGGGACATTGACATCGGCCCGTCCACCCGCCGGTGGTTCGCCTATGTTCCCCAGGGCAATATGCTCATGTCGGGGAGCATTTACGAGGCGGTGGATTTCTTACACGCCGCACCGTATACCAAAGCGCAACGGGAACGAGTGGAATGGGCCTGTAAGGTTGCCTGCGCGGACGAGTTCATCCGGGAGCTGCCCGACGGTTACAACACCGTGTTGGGGGAAAAGGGCGCGGGGCTGTCAGAGGGGCAGATGCAGCGCATCGCCATCGCCAGGGCGGTGTATCGGAACGCGCCTGTCCTGCTACTGGACGAGGCGACCTCCGCCTTGGACGAGACCACCGAGCGCAGGCTGCTGCAAAACCTGAAAGCACTGGGCGACCAGACGGTGCTGATCGTGACCCATCGTCCGGCCGCGATGAAGATTTGCGGCAAGCGGCTGGTGTTTGAGCACACGAAGATCACCGAAGAAGTGCTTTAAGAGGGGAAACCAAACGGGAGGCACATCATGGAAGTAAAAAGGACTCTTATCCGCAACATTATCTGCGCTATCCTCTGTATCCTGCTGGCCTGCGGCCTGGGGTATCTGCTTTACACGAACCACCAGGAGCAGCAGGCGGAAACCGCCGCCATCGAGGCAGCAGTAGAGGAGGCCAAGCCCTACGAGCAGGAGATGGAGGAGCTGGAGGCGGAATTGGAGGCGTTGGAGAACGCCGTTTCTTACACCAGCGATGCAGGAGATCTGATGGTGGGCTTTCTTTGCTCGGACACGGCGGATTTAAATTACATTGCGGAAAAGGCGGAAACCTATCAATTTCCTCCGGTACTGGTTCTGGACTGCACTATGGAGCAAACAGAGCTGGAGCAGCTCCTTGGCGCAGTGGAGGATGAGTGGGAGATCGTGCTGTATGCACCGGCGTTTTCTGAGGATGTGAACGATGCGGTAATGTCTGTGTTCTCTTATTTGAGATCCATCGAACGAAAGCAAACGGGTGTGTTTCTCCTGCGGAGCGACTACAGCAGCGAATCCAACATCCAATTGCTCCTGGAGGACGGGTTTGTGGGTTACACGAGCTATCACTCCAAAGCGCCTGAAGCGGGCCAGACAGCCGATGGGGCTGTGTATTTTGACTACTCTTATCTCAGTTCCTCTGGCACAACGGTGGAAGACAGACTGGCTGCCCTTTATAACAATAAGTCCGCCATGCTGGTGGTATTTGAGACAGACAGTATCGGTTCTGACGCGCTGCCGGAAACCTATGTTACCTCGCTCCTCGACACGATGCAGGCGTACACAGAGCAGGATGACTGCGCGTTCTCCACGGTGGAGAAGGTGGTTGAGGAACTTTCCGGGATCAATGCGCTTGAATCGGACAACCAGGCGGCGTATGAGGAACAGGCGGCGGTACTCCAGCAGAAAATCGAACAGTTGGAAGAGACCATCGACGAGATTTATGCCAGCTTGGGTGAGTGAGGGATACGCAAATTTAACGGAATCGGTCGCAAAAGGCGCTGGAGCAATCGCTCCAGCGCCTCATTTTGAATAAAAAGCTAAAAAGTCATAACAAAACAGCATAACTATCACGAAAAGCCGCAAAGGATCAACTTTTCCAGGGTCGCGTTTTCGACAGGCTCCATAGGTTTCAGACGCCTTT
This sequence comes from Clostridiales bacterium, assembly GCA_021205375.1. Classification (GTDB taxonomy): domain Bacteria; phylum Bacillota; class Clostridia; order Oscillospirales; family Oscillospiraceae; genus Onthomonas. Next base: position 9,385 of record JAJPXR010000107.1, read on the forward strand.
GTATAGGAGCCATCCGTCAATCCAGCGCCATAAACAGATAATCCCTGCCCTGAATGTCCTGGCCGAGATACAAGAGAACGCCCTCCCCGTCCACCAGCGCACCCTTCAGCTCAAAATTCCGGCTGGGGGCCAGGAGTGTTGTGTCTGGCTCGACAGTGCGCAGGAGCCGCTTCAAGTCCCCCACAGTTCGCAGGACACAGCTCCCCTGGGGCGCGCCGTCGTAACTGAGGGGGTGCAGCTCTAGGGCCAGGGTGCTGTCGGGGCGCTCCGGGGAGGCGGAAAACGTCCAGACCGCAGCATGATAATCCGTCCGGTCAAAGGCGTCCACAAAGGGCTTTTTCACCCGGTAAAACCGGCCCACGCGCCCCCAGAGTCCGGTGTAAAATACCCGATGTCCATTGTGTTCCTTCTCCAGGAATCCCGTGTACATCCACGCCAGCGCCACGCCGTCGTCCACCGCCTCCAGCGCGGCGGCAAGATCACCGGCGCAGCAGGGGAGAGGGGAGGGCAGCGCCCGCGCGCTCCCGTCCCTGTACTCCAATATCGCTCGTTCTGCCATACATTCCCCCGGTCTGCTGAACCTGCGCCTACTGTTCGCCCTGTTTCTCCCCGTCGGTCAGCTCCTCGATGGGGATCAGCTCCACGAAGTTGTGGATGCTGCCGTCGTCCCAGTCCGAGCCGCCCTCCGTGGTGCTGGTGTACCAGTAGGACAGGCTCACCTTTTTGTGGGGATAGAGCTTCTCCCTCTTGTGGCTGTCGTCAAAGCCATAGCCGTGGCCGCCGTCGTACTCCACCTCGACGCCGATGGGGTTGCCCGCCTCGTCCCTGACGTAGTCGATGAATTTGGCGTTGGAGCTGTTCAGCTCGCTCATGGAGGAATAGTGGCCGCTCTCCATCCATTTCAGCTTGAAATACTCTTTTTCCATGGTCAGTGTCTCCTTTTTCGAATCATTGTTCGCCCTGTCGGGGCCAGAGCCGTCCGCTTCTGACCCCATATCCCGGCGCTGCCCTGCCGCGCCCGCTCAGAGGAGGAAGAAGGATCTGTACTGTATCACAAGACCACGATCCTCATAAATTGGACAAAAACGACGCCTTTCGATACCATACATTTTTTCACTTTTGTCGTCCCATCCCTCTGCACGGGCTTTCTGATAAAAGCTCCTTGCAATTTTCCAGTTCTTAGCAATCCCGCAGCAGCCTTTGTCATACAATAGGGCGATATCATAGAGCCATTGCCCGCCGGATTCACACACCTTCTCAAACAGGGCGACGGCCTTTTTCTCGTTCTTTCGCACCCGGTAGCCGGAGGCATAGCAATAGGCGACCAGAAGGACGAGCGCTTCGGCACCTTGACCTTCATCCCAGTTTGTGTCGTATTTATGGTTGAAGGGGCGATCCTTCCAGTCGATATATGCCGCCCAGGCGGTATCCACCGCCTTGTCGAACCAGGCGGCGGCGGTTTTCAGGTCTTTTCGGACCCCTCTGCCCTCCGCATACATGCACCCGATGTTGTACTGCGCGATGAAGCTGCCCTGCTCGGACGCCTTTTCGAACCAGGCAAGGGCCTCTTTTTCGTCCTGGGGGGTCTTTCTCCTGTCCAGGTAGCATCTTGCCAGCAGAAGCTGTGCCTGCACGTCGCCCCACTTTGCGGGTGCGTAAGCGTGATAGATTGCCATATCCAGGTCCTTTGGAAGTCCGTTTTGCCCGGTGTAATACGAGAACCCCAGCACAAAGGAGCCTGACATTCTCCTTTCTTCCGCGCTGCCCTTCAATTGATTTATGGTTTGCGTTAAGGAGCCATTGGAAAGCGTGAATCCATTTGCCGCAGCCTGCTCGTAGAGTTCAATGGCCTTCTCTATGTCCTGAAGAACGCCTTCGCCCTTCTCGTAGCAGACTCCCAGACAGTACTGCGCCCGTGCGTAGCCCTGGTCAGCGGCCTTTTCGTACCAATAGAAGGCTTTGGCCTTGTCCTTCGTTGCGCCCTTGCCGAAATCGTAGCAATTCCCCAAATTGCACTGTGCCCTTGCGTTGCCCTGCTGAGCGGCCTCCTCGTACCAATAGAAGGCTTTGGCCTCGTCCTTCGTTACGCCCTCGCCTTGGGCATAGACATACCCCAGATTGCACTGCGCATTTACGTAGCCCTGCTGGGCGGCCTTCTCGTACCATTCGGCGGCTTTGGCCTTGTCCTCCTTCACGCCATAGCCGAAATCGTAGCAAATCCCCAATGTGAACTGCGCCTTTGCGCTGCCCTGCTCGGCGGCTCCGCTCAGAAGCGGGAACGCCTTATGATACGCCCCGGCATGATAGGCCGCAACTCCCGCGTCCACCAGATCCTGTAGGGCGGACGCATCCGTCGTCTTTTTGACGCGGATGACCTTGTTTCCCCACATGTACAGGATGACCTGGCAATTGTCATCTTCATCGCCAAAGGTGTCCTCCAGCGCTCCGGCAGGCGCCTCGAACAGTTCGTACGTTTTGTTTTCCATAAAATAGTATGCGTCGTTGTCATTATACATGTACGTTGCGCTGATGCAGTGGGTCGATTCCTCCTTTGCGCCGCTGGTTGCCTTTGGCGCGGGTTTTGGCTTGGGTTGCTCCGCCGGCGCGGGTTTTGGCGCGGGGGCGGCTTGTTTCGCCGGTTCCGGCTTGGGCGCGGCGGACTTGGACGCGGTTTTCGGCTTGGATACGGTTTGGGCAGCGGGCATAGAAGTCTTTACCCTGTCCACAGCAAACTCGGCCAGCAGATACCCTTTTGCCGCGGACTGCTCGTATAGCGCAAGGGCTTTTTTCGCGTCTTTGGCAACGCCCGTACCCTCCTCATAGCACGTGCCAAGGAAGTACAGCGCACCTTCGTGGCCCTGTGCAGCGGCCTTCTCGTACCAATAGAGGGCCTTGCCCATATCCTTACCATTTTTAGAATAGTAGGCCCCCATGTTGTACTGCGCCTCTGCATGACCCTGCCGGGCGGCCTTTTCCCACCAATCATGGGCCTTTGCTTTGTCTACCGGGCAGCCTCTGCCGTTGAAATAGAAAAGCGCCAGATAGTGCTGTGCCTCCGCGTGGCCCTGCTGGGCGGCTTGTTCCACCAGGGGAAATGCGCGGTCATATTGTTTCTCCTGATAGGCCGCAAAACCGGCGGCGAAAAGCTCCTCTGGGGAGGTGGCTTTTGCCTCGGCAGCGGCCTTGGCTTCAGCGGCGGCTTTTGCCTCGGCAGCGGCTTTGGCTTCGGCGGCAGCTTTGGCCTCTGCTGTTGCCTTCGCCGCTGCGGCGGCGTTGTACCCCTTTGCCGCCGCCTGCTCATACAGGGCGAGGGCCTTCTCCCGGTCCTGGGGCGTTCCTTGCCCAAGCTCGTACATACGGGCCAGCAGATACATGCCCTCCGGGTTCCCCAGACCTGCGGCTTTCTTCCGCTCATTCAGGGCCTCATCCATCCGCCCAAATTGCTCGCTGGTGGCGGCATATTTGAGCGCAGTCTTTGCCGTTTCCTCCAGACACTCCTTCGCCATGGTGCCGCCACGGGCGGCGTCCCACTTTTCACCCCAGGAAATTGCCTCCTCATATCGCTCCAGGTCGATACACAGGCGCATCATCGCCCATTGCGTTTTCCAGCCGTCCGTCACGGCCTGCTTCCCGAAGGCGTATGCCTCCTCATTTTGCCCCAGCGTCTGGTAGGCCATCACGATATAGTGCGACACATCGACGCCGCGCTCCATGGCCCGCTTCCCCCAGGAAATAGCCTGCTTCGGGTCAATATAAGGCTCACTGGAGGGAATGGCCCAACCGTCATCGTCTATGCTGCCAAGCAGGTAGAAGTCGCACAGGTACTTCATGGCGTCGGCGTTGCCCAGCTCCGCCGCCTGTGTCCAGTAGCGGATGCCTGCGTCCCAGTCCTGGGCTTTCATCTGCGCCTTGCCCTCCTGATAAAGCGCGTCGGCATCGGGGGACGCTTCTGCGGCGGCTTTCGCTTCTGCGGCGGCTTTTGCTTCGGCAGCAGCCTTTGCTTCTGCAGCGGCTTTGGCCTCCGCGGCAGCCTTGGCTTCCGCAGCGGCTTTTGCTTCGGCGGCGGCTTTTGCCTCCTCTGCCGCTTTGACCGCCTGGGTCAGCTCATCCAGCCGTGCCTGATACTCGGCCAGCAGCCGAGCCGTCTCGTCCGGCTGTTCCGGTTGATCCTGGTCGGGGGCGGGGACAGGTTCCGGCTCCGGCTCGGCGGTCTGTGCCGGGGCGTCCTCCTTCGCCAATTTGATGGCGATTTTCAGCAACGCCCGCAGACCGTCGTGGAACGTGGAGGAAGCATAAATCATGATTTTGCTCCCATCCTGATAGTAGACGTTAAAATTCAATTTTTCTCCAGGTGCCTCCCTGACGCTTTTCAGCCCCGCCAGGGGGAGCCGGGTGGTGGTGCCCTGCTTTTTGAGCAGGAAAGGGAAGCCGTCGTGGTAAAGCGCCTCCGACGTCAGCAGGAATCCGGTTTTTTCGCTGCCCAAAATCGTCGTGTCGTAAAGCGCGAAGACCTCCTCCTGCTGGGCTTGCTGCGCATAAGTGCGCATGGCGGTGTTCAGCGCTTTTGCCTTCACCTCTGCGGCAGGCTGGAACCGCCACTTCCCGCTGTTGGCGGCTTCTATCAGTTTCGTTCCCTGTTCTTTGGTCAACATACAAGTTCCCCCCTGTCTTGTGCCTGCGGTATAGCATTTGTCGGTTTCCGTTCTTTCGTTATTATGACATATTTCCATCTGGAAAGCAACGGATTTAGACTTAACATTTTCAAAAATGCCTGCATCATTCGCAGAACACAAGACTGCCTGTGCCGATTCCATACGCAGGGGAAATGGGAAAACCCCAGCCCTTGTTGGCTGGGGTTCGCAGGAACTTGGGGCAACCGCCCACCGATAAGCGGCGGCAATGCGGTTTTTAAA
>JAJPXR010000162.1 GCA_021205375.1 Clostridiales bacterium
GTCATGGAGGTCACTCCTTCCCGTCGGGCAGCTCAGTACGCCACGCCCCAGACCACCATCTTCTTGGCGGGCTTGCCGCAGACGGGGCAGACATCGCTCAAATGCTCCTGCTCGAAGGGGATACAACGGCTGGACACGCCCGCCAGCTCCTTCATGGCGATCTCACAGGCTTCATCGCCGCACCACATGGTCTTGGCGAAGCAGGTGTGTTTCTCCATGGCGGCCTTCACGTCCTCCACCTTGGTGAAGGCGAAGGTGTTCTCCTCCAGCCGCTTTTTGGCGGATTCGTACAGGTTGTCGTGGACCTCGGTGAGCAGGGCCTGTACCTTCTCTTCCAACTGCTCCAGGGGGACGAAGTACTTCTCGCCGGTGTCCCGCCGGGCGATGACGCACTGGTTCTTCTCCATGTCCTTGGGGCCGATCTCCACCCGCAGGGGGACGCCCTTCATCTCGTACTCGGCGTACTTCCAGCCGTTGGACTGGTCGGAGTCGTCGGTTTTCACCCGCAGGCCCAGGGCCTTGATGCGCTGCTCCAGGGCATAAGCCGCGTCCAACACGCCCTCCTTGTGCTGGGCCACGGGGATGACCACCACCTGAATGGGGGCAATGGCGGGCGGCAGCACCAGGCCGTTGTCGTCACCGTGGGTCATGATGACCGCGCCGATGAGCCGGGTGGACGCGCCCCAGGAAGTCTGGTAGGGGTATTGCAGGGTGTTGTCCCGCCCGGTGAAGGTCACGTCATAGGCCCGGGAGAACTTGTCCCCGAAGTAGTGGCTGGTGCCGGACTGGAGGGCTTTGCCGTCCTTCATCATGGCCTCGATGGTGTAAGTGGCCTCGGCCCCGGCGAACTTCTCCTTGTCCGTCTTGCGGCCTTTCAGCACGGGCATGGCCAGGGCGTCCCGGCAGAAGTCAGCGTAGCAGTTGAGCTGCTGTTCGGTCTCGGCCTCGGCTTCGGCGGCTGTCTCGTGGATGGTGTGTCCCTCCTGCCACCAGAACTCACGGGAGCGCAGGAAGGGGCGGGTGCTCTTCTCCCAGCGCACCACGCTGCACCACTGGTTGTAGAGCATGGGCAGCTCCCGCCAGGAGTGGAGAGTATGCGCCCAGTGGTCGCAGAACATGGTCTCGGAGGTGGGACGAATGGCCATCCGCTCCTCCAGCTTGTCGCTGCCGCCCATGGTGACCCAGGCGGCCTCCGGCGCGAAGCCCTCCACCAGCTCGCCCTCTTTTTTCAGCAGGCTTTCGGGGATCAGCACCGGCATAGCCACGTTCTGGTGGCCGGTCTCCTTGAATTTTCCGTCCAGGATGTTGGTCATGTTCTCCCAGATGGCATAGCCGTAGGGCCGCAGGATCATAAAACCCTTGACGCTGGCGTAGTCCACCAGCTCCGCCTTCAGGCAGATGTCCGTATACCACTGGGCGAAGTCCTCGCTCATGGAGGTGATCGCCTTCACCTGTTTCTTGTTTTTCGCCATTTCTCGTTCATCCTTTCCTCTGTTCCCCGGAAATACGGGGTTTTCGGTAACAAAATAGGACATCCTCTGCCGTCCTCGAAGGACGGGAGCGAATGTCCCGCGGTACCACCTTGCGTTTGCCCCCGCCTCGCAGTGGGAGCCTCTGTGGGTAAAAAGTCTGTCGGCTTTTCAGCTCTTAGCCGTTAGCTATTAGCTGTTAGTGCCTGGCTTTTGGCTGGCAGCCTATCAAATGGGCTGATACAAAGGAAAACCAATGAAGCTCTTTACCCTCGCGCTGTAACGGGCGCGCCCGGCGCGGCTTCCGGGCGGTCTGCCCCTGTGCCGCGTGGCTCAGAAGTGGGTTCGGCGTCCCGTTGGAGGGCCTCGCACCGTCCGGCCCCTCTCTTTGCCGCTGGAAAACGCCTACTGTTCTTCGTCACAGCCTGTCGCATATTGAAGCTATTATATCGGGTTTTGGGAGAGGTGTCAACCGTTGGTTTGGGGAGAAATGCACATACCCAGTTATCTATTTCATGCGCTTTGGAGGGAAACCCCTCCGCCACCGCCTAAAGGCGGCGGCCCTCCTCCGCCGTCAAGCGGCACTTCCGGGGCTTCGCCCCTCCCTGCCCTTTCAGGGGAGGCAAGAGGGGATAGTGGTAATTATTTTGTTTGTGGTTTTGTCCGACGGAGTGACATTTTTTCATTCCAGGATTTCCGTTTTGACTTTGCATAATGCAAATAGCACACAAAAAAGGGGACGCGCCGGGCGCGTCCCCTAAAAAACGTCGATTGGATATCAGCGGCGGTTGCTGCGCTTCCAGATGTGCATTTTCTCCGCGCTGGCGATCAGCTCGTCCCGGAAGTCGGGGTGAGCGATGGAGATCAGCGCCTCGGCCCGCTGCCAGGAGGACAGGCCCTTCAGATTGACCAGGCCGTATTCCGTGACCACATACATGGTGTTGGCGCGGGTGTCGGTGACGATGGAGCCGTTGTCCAGGGTGGGCTTGATGCGGCTGTGCAGCACCCCGTCCCGGCTCTTGAAGGTGGAGGACATGCAGATGAAGCTCTTGCCGCCCTTGGAGAGGTACGCGCCCAGCACGAAGTCCAACTGTCCGCCTGCGCCGGAGATGGGCTTGATGCCGGCGGATTCGGCGTTCACCTGGCCGTAAAGGTCGATGTCCACAGCGTTGTTGATGCTGATGAAGTTGTCGATGGCGGAGATGGTGCGCACGTCGTTGGTGTAATCCACCGGGGCGGACATACAGGCGGGGTTGTTGTCCAGGTAGTCGTAGAGCTTCTTGGTGCCCGCGCCGAAGGCGTAGACCTGGCGGCCCTTGTCGATGGGCTTCCGTGCGCCGGTGATCTTGCCCGCCTTGGCGATGTCCACAAAGCCGTCCACGTACATTTCGGTGTGAACGCCCAGGTCCTTCAGGTCGGACTTGGCGATGAGGGACCCCACGGCGTTGGGCATACCGCCGATGCCGAGCTGGAGGCAGGCCCCGTCAGGGATCTCATTGACGATGAGCTTTGCCACGGCCTCGTCCACGGGGGTGGCGGCGGCGGAGCCCATCTCAGCGATGGGAGGGTTGTCCCCCTCGACTACCATGCTGACCTGGGAGATGTGGATGCCCTCCTGGAACCCGCCCAGGCACCGGGGCATATTCTGGTTGACCTCCACGATGATGACCTCCGCCCGCTCGCAGACCGCTGCCATGTGGGAGGCGCTGGGGCCGAAGCTGAAATAGCCGTGCTCATCCATGGGGGAGACCTGGAACATGGCTACCCGGCTGGGGCAGTCGATCTCCCGGTTGTAGCGGGGCAGCTCGGAGTAGCGGATGGGGGCGTAGAAGGCGAAGCCCTTGTTGACCGCCTTGCGCTCAATGCCGCCCATATGCCAGCTATTCCAGGTCAGGCGGCTGGCGGGGTCGTCGATTTTGAAGATCTCCGGCTCCCACATGAGGATGCCGCCCCGGAAGTTGATGTCCTCCAACTGGTCCATGCGTTTGGCCATGGCCTTGTCCAGCGCCACGGGGGTGGTGACGGTCCAGCCGTAGTCCACCCAGTCGCCGCTGCGGACGCACTTGACCGCCTCGTCCGCCGTGGTCAGCTTGCTCTGATAAAGTGCCTGATAATCCATAAGAGAAACCTCCTGCTGATGGAATATGAAATCCTGTTCTGTGTTCGCCGGTGACCGGTGGGGCCGGCCCGTCATAGGATACTGGGGCGGCCCATTGTCGTCCATTCCATTATAACGCAGTCAGCGTGAAATGGGAAGAGGGACATTGTTATTTTTTTCACAAAATTATGCCGACACTTTTCGACAAAATTCTTGTTTGCCGCGCCATGTTTTGGTATACTAGTGAAAAAGGAAGCGCCAGCCGCCTTTTGGGGCAAGCTAAGGAAGCTCTGATTCAATGGCCTTGGATGGCTGGGCGTCGTCGCCGCAAGCTCCATATCGTTCCCTTCCGCGCAAAGCGCGAAAGGTCACTCATTACGGCTGCGGCTCCTATCCCTGCCAAACCCGCTTCGCTGGGCTTTGGCAGGGTATCCCCTTTGCGCAAATCGAGGCGCGGAATCGCAGGACCAGGAGCGCCGCTAGGCGCGGGCGTACCCCTTGAGGGTAATCCTTTGTGGATTTCAAGATTTCGCAACGAAGAGTTGCACGAAAGATGCCGTCCAGACGCCGGGAGTTATTGAATCAGAGGTTCCCTGGGGCGGCGTGACGGCCTCGAATGGTGCGTTGCTCCATTCAAAAGGGAACTGCAATCAGGGTGGAGAGTGGAGAAAGGTATGGGCGAGTTTACCTTGTCTGGGAACGCCTATTTTGACGGTATTTCCCAGCCGGTGCTGCTGGTAAAGGACAAAAAAATCAAATACTGCAATCCGGCGGCCCAGGCCCATTTTCGCGCCTGTGCCGTTCCGTTGACGGAGGGCGCGTCTGCGCCAGACGGACTGCCCGAAGGGGATGGCGTTTTAGCGGAGCTGACCATGGGCGGGGAGCGCTGGACTGTCCGCAGCCGGGGGCTGGGAGACGACGGCACCCTCTGCCTGTTCCAGCGGGCCGAGGATGGAAAATTTTCCACGCAACGGGTGCGGGAGCTGGCGATGCAGCTTCGGCGGCTGTTGGGGCCGCTGAACGCCTCCATCGAGACGCTGCAAGACACCCTGGTGGAGACAGAGCAGCACCGCAACGAGAAGTGGATCTCCTATCTGAACCACAGCCAGCACAAGCTGCTCCGGCTGGTGGACGATTTGGATTTTTACAGCCAAAGCGACGATGACCTGGCTATCCTCTACCCCTCCGCTCCTCTGGAGCTGGCGGGATTTTGCCGGGAGCTGGAGCATCTGCTGGACTATCTGCTCCGGCAGATCGGCTGCCGCTTCGTCTACCGGGAGGAAGTGGCCAGCGCGACGGTGTGGGTCAACGAGTACCTGCTGCGCAGACTGCTCTACAATCTGACCGCCAACGCCCTGGGACAAAAAGGTGAACTGGTGCTGACCCTGCGCGTCGCGGGGGACCGGGCGGTGCTGACCCTGGCGGACAGCGCCGGAGGCATCTCCCCGGAGAAGCTGGAGCGGGTCTTTGCGCCGGAGGAGGACCGGTTCCTGGCCGACGGGTCGCCGGAGGGCTTTGGGCTGGGCCTGCCCATCTGCCGCCGGATCGCCCACTTCTTCGGCGGGACGCTGCTGCTGGCCCCCGCCGGGGCGGGGATGGCAGTCACTCTGTCCCTGCCGCTTTGTTCGCCCTCCCAGCGCGACCTGCTCCGGGACGAGAGCATCTTCGACCCGACCCAGAACTACAACCAGGTCCTCACCGAGCTGAGCGGCGTGCTGCCCGCCCGGTGCTACGGGCAGGAGACGGTGTTTTAAGGCCCTTCTGGAACAGAAATGACCCCCATCCACAGCGGATGGGGGTCAGGTTGTCAAAAAAGTCATTTCCAGCAGAATTAAGAGCAACGAAAAGTTATAGAAGCCCTCCGCAGGAGTTTTGTTGCGTAAGCAACAAAATAAAGTGAAATCCGTGCTTTTAGCCGGGCGTGTACCGGCAAAAGCACACAGGCAGGGAGGGGCAACGCCCCGGAAGTGCCGCTTGACGGCGGAGGCCCCAAACGTGCGCGCTTGCGCGTGCGCTGCCGGGGCCGCATATTCGACCAAAATCCGTGATTTTGGTCGAGAGCCTGTCGTTTTTCGACAGGCTCACCCCCATCCACAGCGGATGGGGGTTTCTGCGTTCCATGGGAAGGTTCGACGGGGTCAGCTCTTTGGGATGCCCAACAGCGCCTCCGCCTGAGCCACCTGTTCCCCGGTGGGGGTGGGAACGCCCTCCAGCGGGTAGGGGATACCCAGGTTGTCCCATTTGAAGGCGCCCAGGGTGTGGTAGGGCAAAATTTCCACCCGCTCTACATTGTGCAGGCTGTCCAGGAAGGCTTTGAGCCGGGACAGTTCTGCCGCCTCGTCGGTCAGGCCGGGCACCAGCACCCGCCGCACCCACATGGGCTTGCCGGCGTCGGAGAGATACCGGGCCATGTCCAGGATGTTGCCGTTGTCCCAGCCGGTCAGAGCTTTGTGAGCGGCGGGGTCGGTGTGTTTCAGGTCCAGCATGACCAGGTCTGTGACCTCCATCAATCGCTGGAACCGGCTGAAAAATGGCTCCTCTCTGGTGAAAGGGTTCCCTGCGGTGTCCAGTACCGTGTGAACCTCTTTTTCTTTTGCCAGGGTGAAAAACGCGGTGAGAAAGTCCAGTTGCAGCAGCGGCTCGCCGCCGCTGACGGTGACGCCTCCCTGTTCGCCCCAGTAGTTCCGGTAACGCCACACCCGCTGGAACAGCGCCTGTGCCGTCCACTCCGTGCCGCCGCTGGTGGCCCAGGTCTCCGGGTTGTGGCAGTACTGGCAGCGCATCCGGCAGCCCTGCAAAAAGACCACAAAACGCACGCCGGGGCCGTCTACCAGGCCGAAGGTTTCTAACGAGTGAACGTGACCGATGGTTTGCGGGTCGATTGCCATAGAAAAGATTCCTCTCAAAAATAGATAGGCGCAGAGGCGCGAAATGCACCTCTGCGGAGGTTGTGGGATGTCCCTGGGGGACAGGCGGAAAACCCGCCTGTCCGTGGGGATGTTTTTCTTACAGCGAACCGTGGCAGGTCCGGGCGATGACGTCCAACTGCTGCTTGCGGGTCAGGTCGATGAACTTGACGGCGTAGCCGGAGACGCGGATGGTGAAGTTGGCGTACTCCTCCTTCTCCGGGTGCTCCATAGCGTCCAACAGTTTTTCCTTGCCAAAGACGTTGACGTTCAGGTGGTGGGCGCCCTGGTCAAAGTAGCCGTCCAGCACCTGCACCAGATTGCCGGTGCGCTCCTGGGCGGAGTGGCCCAGCGCGTCGGGGTTGATGGTCTGGGTGTTGGAGATGCCGTCCAGGGACCAGTGATAGGGAATTTTGGCGACGCTGTTCAGGGAGGCCAGCAGGCCGTTCTCCTCCGCGCCGTAAGAGGGCGAAGCACCGGGGGCAAAGGGGGTGTAGGCGGCGCGTCCGTTGGGCATAGCGCCGGTGGCCTCGCCGTAGACCACGTTGGAGGTGATGGTCAGGATGGAGGTGGTGGGTTCGCTGTCCCGGTAGGTGTGGCGGCGCTTGATCTTCTCCAGGAAGGTTTTCAGCACCCAAATGCCAATCTCATCGGCTCGGTCGTCGTCGTTGCCGTACTTGGGGAAGTCGCCCTCGATCTCGAAGTCCTTGGAGATACCGTCCTCGTCCCGGATGACCCTGACCTTGGCGTATTTGATGGCGCTGAGGGAGTCGATGACGTGGGAGAATCCGGCGATGCCGGTGGCGAAGGTGCGGCGCACGTCGGTGTCGATAAGGGCCATTTGGCTGGCCTCGTAATAATACTTGTCGTGCATATAGTGGATGAGGTTCAGCACGTTGACGTAGATGTCCGCCAGCCAGTCCAGCCAGAATTCGTACTTTTCGATGACCTCGTCATAGTCCAGGTACTCGCTGGTGATGGGCGCGGTCTTGGGCCCGACCTGGATGCGGTGCTTCTCGTCGAAGCCGCCGTTGATGGCGTAGAGCAGGGTCTTACCCAGGTTGGCGCGTGCGCCGAAGAACTGAATTTCCTTGCCAGTCTGGGTGGCGGAGACGCAGCAGCAGATGGAGTAGTCGTCGCCCCAAACCGGCTTCATCACGTCGTCGTTCTCGTACTGGATGGAGCTGGTGTTGACGGAGATTTTGGCGGCGTACTTCTTGAAGTTCTCGTTGAGCTGGGAGGAGTACAGCACCGTCAGGTTCGGCTCCGGGGAGGGACCCATGTTCTCCAGGGTGTGCAGGAAGCGGTAGTCGGTCTTGGTGACCATGCTGCGGCCGTCCATGCCGATGCCGCCCACCTCCAGGGTGGCCCAGGTGGGGTCGCCGGAGAAGAGCTGGTTGTAGGAGGGGATGCGGGCGAACTTGACCATGCGGAACTTCATGGTCATGTGGTCGATGATCTCCTGGGCCTCGCTCTCGGTGAGCACGCCGTTTTTCAGATCCCGCTCGAAATAGATGTCCAGGAAGGTGGAGATGCGGCCCACGCTCATGGCCGCGCCGTTCTGGGTCTTGACGGCGGCCAGATAGCCGAAGTACAGCCACTGGCAGGCTTCTTTGGCGTTGGCGGCGGGCTGGGAGATGTCGAAGCCGTAGAGCTTGGCCATTTCCTTCATGCCCTTCAGGGCGTTGATTTGCTTCTGAATTTCCTCCCGCAGGCGGATGACCTCGTCGTACATGTTGCCGCAGCCACAATTCAGCTTGTCCCGCTCCTTCTCTTTGATAAGGTAGTCAATGCCGTACAGGGCGATGCGGCGGTAGTCGCCCACGATACGGCCCCGGCCGTAGGTGTCGGGCAGGCCGGTGACAACATGGGTTTTCCGGGCGGCGCGCATTTCCGGGGTGTAGGCGGAGAAAACCGCGTCGTTGTGGGTGGTCATATACTGGGTGAAGATTTTTTTCAGTTCCGGGTTGACGGTGTAGCCGTAGGTCTCGGCGGCCTGGACTGCCATCTTGATGCCGCCGTAGGGCATGAAGGCCCGTTTCAGGGGCTTGTCTGTCTGGATGCCCACCACCTGCTCCAGGTCCTTCAGGGACTCGTCGATATAGCCGGGGCCGTAGGCGGTCAGGCTGGAGACCACCTCGGTCTCGCAGTCCAGCACGCCGCCCTTGGCGCGCTCGGTCTTCTGGAGCTTCTGGAGCGCGCCCCAGAGCTTGTCGGTGGCTTCGGTGGGGCCGGCGAGGAACGCCTCATCGCCGTCATAGGGGACATAGTTCTTCTGGATGAAGTCGCGGACGTTGACCTCTTCCTTCCAAATGCGGCCCTCAAAGCCTTCCCACTGTTTGAAATCAGTCATTTTAACACTCCTTTTTGATGTTTGTAACGAAATAGAATGAATGTGACAGAAAAATAGGGTTTCGTGCGCAGGGTTGCTGTGATCTTCCGTATGCCGCTCTGCTGTTATAAGAGCGACATTTCTGAAAGTTGAGTTAGCAAAAACTAACTCCGCTGGAAACGAACGACCGGTTTTTGAAAAAACGGGGGATATGGTGCTTTTCCGCTTCACCGGTCAAGGTGAATATAGCATATCCTTTTGAGATTGTCAAGAATTTATCAAAGAGATTTACAGGAAAATGTTCGGAGAAATCGGAAACTTTTCAATTATGTAGAACAAATAAATTGGTTGAGCCAATTTGAAAGAAAATAGCTATGAAAACTTGGAAAAAGCAGGGCGAAAAGGGCTTGCGCGGCGGCGGCAGAAGTGTTATATTAGTGCTAGTTCAATCGTGAATGGAGAGATAGCTATGGCAGCAGCACTACAGAGCCGGAAGTGCATCAGCGGATTCACCCTCAAGCTGATTGCTCTCATCACCATGACCATCGACCACATCGCTATGGTGCTGGTGGTCTCCGGCCCGTTTTACTGGCCCATGCGCATCATCGGGCGCATCGCCTTCCCCATTTACTGCTTTTTGCTGGTGGAGGGCTACTTCCACACCCACAGCGTCAGGAGGTACGCTCTCCGTTTGCTCCTTGCGGCGGTTGCGTCGGATATTCCCTTCGATTTGGCCCGTGACGGCTTCTGGCCCAGTTGGTACTACCAAAACGTCATGCTCACCCTTGCCATCGGCCTGGTGACGGTGTGGCTAGTGGACCACAGCCGGGGCTGGGTGCTGGCCCTGTGGAACCGGGGGCAGAAGGCCCCGGCGGAGACGCAGGAGGGGGAACGCCCCGCCCTGACGATAGGGCAGAAGGCGCTGGGATGGGCGCTGATGGCAGTCTTTTCCCTGGTGGGTATCTGGCTGGCCGACTTCTGCAACACGGACTACGGTGGCGGCGGCGTGCTGCTGATTTTGCTGTTCTACTTTTTCCGCAAGAGGCCCGTTGACCTGTGTATCGCCGTGCTGGTGGAGCTGACGGTGGTTTTTGGCGGCGTTGAACCCTTTGGCATTGTGGCGATGGTCCCCATCCTGCTCTACAACGGTCAGCGTGGTCCGAACCCCGGCGGCAAGTGGGGGCAGTGGTTCTTCTACGCCTATTATCCTTTGCACCTGGGCATTTTATATATCCTTTACAAGCTGCTGTTCACAAATACCTGGGTTACGCTGCCGTTTTGAGCGGGGGCGGTAAAACCCCTCCGCCACCGCCTAAAGGCGGCGGCCCTCCTCCCCTTTCAGGGGAGGCAAGGGAGCAAGTGCTTACTATTTCGTTTGCATTTTTGCTTAAAGAGGACAAATTTGGAACGGAATAATTCCAATAGAGGAACCTTTCCTTTAACAAAACTCCTTCAACAACTGACCACCCCTCTCGCCTCCCCTGAAAGGGGAGGTGGCACGGCGTAAGCCGTGACGGAGGGGTTTTCGCTGGAATTACTGATAAGACTGATTCAAAGGGATACCCCATTACAAAAAGGAGGCGCTTATGCTGCTCTTTTCGTTGCTTTTTGGCCTGTTGGCCTGGGTCCTTGCCGGGCTGGGCATTGCGGGCAAGCTCCCATCGCGGGGCCTCGCGGCGGGGGGCAGCCTGACCGCCTGCTCTCTGGCGGTGCTGGCCCAGTTCTTCGAGGTCCGGCGGCGGCTGGGCATAAACGACATCGCGGGCCTGCTGGACACCATCGACGCCACCATCTTCGGGGTGGCGGTGCTGCTGCTGGTGACGATTTTACTCAACGCCGCCCTCTGCGGCCTCCGGCGGGAGGTGCAGCCATGAAACGCGCCCTTTCGCTGCTTCTGCTCCTTGCCCTGCTGCTGACCGGCTGCGCCGGGGGACAGGCGGATTCCTCTGCGTCCACCGACAACAGCGGCGACAGCTCCGCCCAGCCGGTGGTTTTTGCAGCGGATTCCTCCGCCGAAGAAGCAGAACCGGACGAGGGCAGCCTCTACCGTCTCGCCGCCGCCGACCCTGATACCCTGCTGAAAATCCTGGTGGTGGGCAACAGCTTCAGCGTGGATTCCTCCGAGTTCCTCTACGAAGTGGCCACAGATGCCGGGTATCAGGTGCTGGTGGGCAACCTGAACCGCAGCAGCACCCCCCTGGCCGACCACTGGGGCTTCGCCAAAAATGACGAGGCGGTGTATACCTACCGGAAAAACGGGGACGGGAGCTGGGAGGTCCTGGCGAAAAAGAGCGCCACCATGTCCCAAGCCCTGGAGGACGAGGACTGGGACATCATCCTGTTCCAGCAGCAGAGCTACCAGGCGGGAGTGGCCTCCACCTACCGCCACGGGGAGACCAGCTACGTGGAGAAGCTGGCGGACTTCGCCAGGGAGCATTGCTCCAACGAGGGGGTCAAAATCGGCTGGCAGATGACCTGGTCCCTGCGGAAGTGTACCGAGCGGTATTACGTGAAGCGGTTCACTGGGGAGCTGGACCTCTACGAAAAAATCTGCGCCGCCGTCCAGACCGAAGTGGAGGACACCGGCGCGGCAGACTTCATCATTACCACCGGCACCGCCATCCAGAACGCCCGCAGCAGCTACCTGGGGGACACGCTGGACCGGGACGGCAAGCACCTCTCCTACGACCTGGGCCGCTACCTGGCGGCCATGAGCGTGGCCTCCGCCTGCGGCATGGATTTATCCGGGGTGGACAGGCTGGACACGTCTGTTTCGTCCAAGTCCCAGACCACCCTCTCCACCCTGCACCTGCCGCTGCTGCGCCAGTGCGTGGCGGATGCGGAGCAGACCCCCTACGCCATCACCCAGCAAAACGAGACGGCCCCGGCGCTGGAGCAGCCGGAATTGACGGTTGAGGCGGCGGAGAACGGCCAGACCCTGACCTGGACGGCGGTGGAGGGAGCCACCGGCTACGAAGTCACCGACGGCAGCGGTGAAGTGTTGGCAGCATTAGACGCGGAGACCACCACCTACACCGATGAGGCAGGGACAGGCCGCACAAAATACCAGGTCGCCGCCCTGGGGGACAGCTACCTCGGCGACGTCTCCAGCCCGTGGGTGAATGGCGAGGGATAAGTCCTTAAAAGCACCAAAACCATGCGGTTTTTCCGGGAGAAAAATCGGCAAAAATGCGTTTGACAAATTTCCTTCGCCTTGCTACAATAATCATGCAGCGTGTAGTGTTCAACTCGTAAATCCGGTTGTGCGTTACACGCTGTTCTTTTTTGACCTGCGTTTCCCCTTGCGGGGAATCAGGCGGACAATTTTATACCTGCTTCGCCCGGTGGCTTCGTCCGGGCGGGGTCTCTTTCTGCGTGTTGCGTAAAGCGTAAGTCCGGCTTTGCGTGGGCGCATTTTATTTTTTGAGGAGGAAACCAAAATGGAGCAAAAATCCAACGCCTTTCTGGAAACGGAAAAGGTAGGCACCCTGATTCGGAAATACTCCGTCCCCTGCATTATTTCCCTGCTGGTTGCCGCGCTGTACAACATCGTAGACCAAATCTTTATCGCCAACGCCAGTTACCTTGGCTCCTACGGCAACGCCGCCAACACAGTGGTGTTCCCGCTGACGGTGGTGGCCCTGTCCCTGGCCGTGATGATCGGCGACGGCTGCTGTGCCTTCGTCAGCATCAGCCTGGGGTCCAACAACAAGCAGAACGCCCACAAGAGCATCGGCAACGCCGTGGTGCTGTGCATCCTGGTCAGTATCTTACTGACCGCGGCTTATCTGGTGTTCCAGGAGCCAATTCTGACCCTGTTCGGCGGTCGGGTCAACGACAACACCTTTGCCCTGGCCAAGGAATACTTTTTCTGGATCACCCTGGGCGTGCCGTTTTATATGTTCGGCCAGGCCATGAACCCCATCATCCGGTCTGACGGCAGCCCCACCTTCGCCATGGCCTCCACTCTGGTGGGCGCGGCGTTCAACATCGTCTTTGACCCCATCTGCATCTATGTCCTCAAGTGGGGCATGATGGGCGCGGCGATTGCCACCATCACCGGCCAGATCATCACCGCCATCCTGTCTGTGTGGTATCTGTTCCACATGAAGGCGGTGAAGCTGGAGCGGAGCAGCTTTGGCCTGTTCCCCGACCTGATGAAGCGCTTTCTCCCCCTGGGCATCACCAGCTTCCTGTCCCAGATCTCGCTGGTGATCTCCATGGCGGCGGTGCAGAATATGTGTACCAAATACGGCGCGCTGGACCCAGTCTTTGGGCAGGAGGAGTACGCCCAGATCCCCCTGGCGGTGCTGGGCATCGTGATGAAGTTCTTCCAGATCGTCATCTCCATCGCCGTGGGCCTCTCCGCCGGGTGCATCCCCGTGGTGGGCTACAACATCGGCGCCGGACGCAAGGACCGGGCCAAGAGCTTCTTCACCCATCTGCTGGCGCTGGAGGCTATCGTGGGCTTTGTGGCACTGCTCATCGTGGAGCTGTTCCCCCGGCAGCTCATCGGCATCTTCGGCGCAGCCAACGAGAGCGAGTACTACACCACCTTCGCCATCAAGTGCTTCCGCACCTACCTGTGCATGATGGTGCTGGCCACGGTGAACAAGGGCACCTTCATCTATCTGCAATCCATCGGCAAGGCGCTGGCCTCCACCGTTATCTCGCTGGTGCGTGAAATTGTGTTCGGCGTGGGCTTTGCCCTGTTGCTGCCCATGTTCTTCGGGCTGGACGGCCTGCTGTACTCCTTCCCGGTGGCGGATATTTTGACCTTCCTCATCGCGGCGGTGGTCATTCGGAGCACCTATAAAGAGTTGAGTACCGACTGATTTTCGTGTATAATAGATACACCGAACAGGAATAAACCCAAACTGAAAAGGAGGCAGAACCATGAACAGAATCATCACCATCAGCCGGGAGTTCGGCAGCGGCGGCCGCACTGTGGGCAAGCTGACCGCCGAAAAGCTGGGCATCCCCTGCTACGACCAGGAGCTGCTGGAGAAAATCGAGGAGAAGTCCGGCTTTAGCAAGGAGTATATCCAGGACCGGGGCGAGTACACCGCCCACGGTAGCTGGTTCATCAACGCCTTCGCCGGGCGGGACTCTACCGGCAAGTCCACCCAGGACTACCTGTGGAACCACCAGCGGGACGTGATCTTGGAGCTGGCGGAGGAAGGCCCCTGCGTCATCGTGGGCCGCTGCGCGGACTACATCCTGCGCGGCTCGGCAGACTGCCTGCGGGTGTTCATCCACGCCAGCATGGGCAAGCGGGCCGCCCGCATCGTCCAGGTCTACGGCCAGCGGGAGGAGTCCCCGGAGAAGCGGCTGAAGGACAAGGACCAGCGCCGCCGGGCCTATTACCAGTACTACACCGACACCGAGTGGGGCGTGGCCCGGAACTACCACATCGCCCTGGACAGCGGCGAGCTGGGCATCGAGCGGTGTGTGGAGCTGATCTCCAGCCTGTACTGAG
>JAJPXR010000146.1 GCA_021205375.1 Clostridiales bacterium
GCCTGAGTATGTCACTGAGCAAGCTGGAGGACGAGCTGGGCGTCCCCCTGTTCGAGAAGCGGGGCCGGGGTATCGCCTTGACCGCCGAGGGGGAGGCGTTCCTCTACCACGCCCGGCAGATCATCCGGGACGTGGACGCCGCCACCCGGGAGATGAAACGCCTGAAGGACCAGGCGGAGGACACCCTGACCATCGCCTACATCACCCCCCTGTCGGAGCACTTCCTGCCCCAGCTGTTCCGGGCGTTCCAGGCCAGCGGCCGGGCCGCCACCGCCCACCTGAAGTCCGTGGAGATGGACACCGGCGAGATCGTCCAGGCGCTGCAAAACAACACCGTGGACCTGGCGTTCAGCTCCGCCATCACCGGCCACAGCGAGCTGACCCAGATCCCCATTCTCCGCCAGCCTCTGGTGCTCATCGTCCCCAAGGGCCACTGGATGGAACAAAAATACCGGCAGGAGGGGACCCCCCTGGCAGGGACTGAGCTGAACGGTGCGCCGATGGTGACTTATTTTGAACGCTCGCCCATGCACAAGCCCATTATGGATTACCTCCGGCAGCAGCACGCCCAGCCCGACCTGTGCCATTACGCCTACAATGAACCGGCCATTGCGAACCTGGTGGCGGAGGGCATGGGCGTGGCGATTTTGGCCCGGGTGGACGACCTGCCCTGGGACCGCATTGCCCAAGTCCCCCTGGAGGGGCTGACCAGCAGCCGGGACATCTTTCTGACCTACCGCACCAACCGGAAGCTGTTCCGCATCGCCCGGCAGATGGTGCAGTTCGTTCATCAGGAATACCGGCTGGAGGACGAGCAGTGAACACCCCGCAATGTGCCGTTTGACCCGGCAAAAAGACAGAAACGACCAACAGGAGGGACCGTTCAAAAGCGGTCCCTCCTGTTTTTTAGAAGTCTATTCTGTTTGCTGCGGTTCGCAGGGAAACTGCCGGGTCAGCTTACTTGGTGCCGCCCTGATAGCCCTCGTTGACGAAGCTCTGCCAGGGCCATCTGCCGTGCATTTCCCAACTGTCGCCCAGGATGTAGCCCGCCTGAGCGGTGATGCCAGTGCAGTCCGCCGGGTCGAGGGGCATGTTGTCCGCGTTGCCGTACACCTTGTCGCAGGTGTAGGTGGCGCCGTCCACGGTCACGTCCTGGGTCTGGTCGTACACCCGCTCGAAGGAGCCGACGTTGTTGACCACCTGGCAGTTGTTGTCCTCGGTGGCGTCAAACTCCATAGCCTCGTCCGCGGAGCTGGTGAACACGCCGCCGTTCTCGTCCTCGGTGTAGTACAGGACAGTGCCGTCGTCCTGAGTATAGGTCAGGGTATAGGTGGGGATGACGAACGCCTGAGACCACTCGGTCAGGCCGTCCACGCCGTAGTAGGTCCAGTACTGGGTGCCGGTGGTGCCGCCGGTCATGATGTAGTAGCAGTAGACGCTGGCGATGTCATAGTCGTGGGAGACCTCGGTGACAGTGTACTTCGCGCTGTCCCAGGTCAGGTTGTCTATCGCCACGTCCACGGTCAGGGTGGTGTAAACCGGGATGTTGGCCCAGTAGATGTAAGAGACGGTGATGGTGGTCTTGCCGGTGGAGGTCTCCACGGTAAAGTCGGTCCCCGCCTCCAATTGTAACTCATCGCCGTAGGCGCTGGACAGGGTCAGGGTGAAGTCGTCCTGGGTCAGAGCGGAGGCGTCAAAGTCGATGGGCCAGGTGATGTTCAGGTCGTCGGGGTAGGCGTCGCAGAGGACGGGCAGGTCGTTCTCCGTGGTGGTGCTCCACAGGGGCTGGGTGTCGTTGATGAGGCTCCCGTTGCTCTCGATGGTGAAGGTGCGCCCGTAGGAGTAGACGTGGACCCGGAAGGTGGCGTCAGACAGAGGCAGACCGTTGTAGTACAGGCCGCTGACGGTGATGTTGGCGTAATAATTGCCGTTGCCGTCGCCGCCCAGAGGGGAGAAGTCGGCGGTAAAGTCCTCGGTGGTCATGGTGTAGGCCATTTGACCGTCAGACCACTCACCGGTCAGGGTGTCGTCCTCAAAGGTGAAGTCGGTGAGATAGTAGCCGTCGCCCTCGGTCAGGGCCACCAGGGAGTTGCTGCTGTCGATGAGGCTGTCGTCGATGCCGTCCAGGTTCAGGCAGACGGTGACGGTGTCCTCGGTGAAGGTGTACTCCGTTCCGCTCTCGCCCTCGATGGTGCCGTCCACCACCACTTCGGGGATGGTGTAAGCGCCGACAAGCTCAGAGGCTTCGGTGTACTGGCCCTTGTTGTCGCCCTCCACTACCAGGGGGTTGCCGCCGGTGGGCTTCACATACAGCTCACCCGCGCCGTTGGTGGGGAAGCTGGAGATCTTGGAGGCGTCCAGGGTGATGGTCAGGGTGAAGTCGTCGCCATTGACGGCGGTGGCAACACCGCTGTCGTCAGGGAAGGCGGTCTCGCCGTTGGCGTCCACCAGCCAGTCGGTCACGTCGCTGTTGTCTGCCACGTCGAACTGCCAGCCGTCTTTGGCCTGGAGTTCGATGGTGTACAGGCCGGTGTCTACGATGTTCACCTCGGCGGCGTTCAGCGATTCAAAGTAGTCGTTGCCGGTCTCTTCGGCGGTTTCTTCGCTGTCAGTGGATTCGGTTGACCCGGCGGCGCTGGAGTCTGCCGGATCGGTCTCCTCCGCCACGCTGGAATCGGCGGAGCTGGCGCCGGAGGTGGTGGAGGTGGAGGCGCAGGCGGTGGCCAGGCACATGCTCATGGCCAGAAGGAGGCACAATAGCTTCTTTTTCATGTGTTACATCTCCTGTTCTGTTGTTTTTTCAGGTTTTACGGGTCAGGCGGGACCGTCCTTTCGGATGGCCCCGCCCGTTTTGGGGGTTATTCTACTCTAGGAGGGAGCAGCAAAGATAGGAAGCAAATCGCTTACAGGGACATATCGATGTTCAGGCTGTCGGAGTCCTTCTTGCCGCCCCAGATGAGGCCGCAGATCATAGCCAGAACAAAGCTGACCACCATGGCGATGCACAGGGCGATGAAGCCAAAGTCGATGCCTTCGGGGTTGATGTAGCAGGGCAGGCCCAGGATGCCAGACGCGCCGAAGGAGTACAGCTTGGACCCGCAGAAGCCGCAGATCATGGAGCCGATACCGGCGGAGAGGAAGGTGCCGTACATCAGCATCTTGCGGGGGAACAGGACGGCGTACAGGGTCGGCTCGTTGATGCCGAAGAAGGAGGAGATGGCGGAGGGGATGATCTGGCTGCGCTCTTCCGCGTCCTTGGTACGGATCAGCACGCCGATGCAGGCGCCCACACTGGCGATGGCGCCGGTGAAGAACAGCGGGTGGATGATGTCATAGCCATAGGTAGCGATGTTCAGGTTGCACATGATGATGACGGGCATATGCAGGCCGCACATAACCAGCAGAGACCAGAAGGTGCCGATGATGAGGCCGGCGATACCAGCGTTCAGGTTGACGATCCAAGACATGAAGCCGGTCAGGAAGCCCTGGAGCAACATGCAGATGGGGCCAATGATGAGCAGGCCCAGAGGCGCGGTGATGAGCAGGGTCAGGAACGGAGTGAAGAAGGAGCGGAGCATGGAGGGCAGACTCTTGTTCAGCCACTTGAACAGCAGCGAGGCCACCCAGACGATGACGATGATGGGGATAACGGAGCTGGTGTAGCCCACGGCGGGGAAGATCACGGGGATGCCCAGGAAGGTGGTGTACACCTCGGACTCGAAGATCGTTCCGGCAAACACAGTGTAGAGGGACTCGCCGGCGGTGATGGCCACCAGGTCAGGATAGACCAGCACGCCGCCCAGGACGATGCCGTAGATCTCTTTCAGGCCGAACTTCCGGGCCGCAGACCAGCCGATGGCGATGGGGAAGAAATAAAACAGCGCGTCGCCCATGGAGTAGAGGATGGTGTAAGTGCCGCTGTCGGTGTCCACAACGCCCATGACCGTGGTCAGCAGGACCAGCAGGGCCTTGATCATACCACCGGCCATCAGCATACTCAGCAGGGGCTGGAAGATGCCGGTCATCATGACCAGGAAGCGGCTGACGATGCCCTGCTTCTCGCCGTTGTCGTCCTTCTTCTGGTCCACGTCGCCGGGGTCAACGGCGCTGAAGCCGCCGATTTCCATCAGGACCTTGTAGACCTCGTCCACCTGGGGACCGATGACCACCTGATACTGGCCGCCGGTCTGGATGACCTGGATGACGCCTTTGGTGTTGGTCAGCACCTGAGTGTTGGCCTTGCTCTCGTCCTGGAGCTTGAAGCGCAGACGGGTGACGCAGTGGGTGACGCTGATGACGTTGGACTTGCCGCCCACGTTCTCGATGATGGTCTCGCACAGCTTCTGGTACTTGGAGCCGGTGTCCACGGTGGCAGCGGCGGGAGCGGCGGCCTCCTCGGTGGCCTCGTACTCCACCACGGTGGTCTGGCCCTGCTTGACGCTGGACCCCACGCCGGTGATGGTGAAGTTGACCTCGTCGCCGTTGGTCAGCACCATGGGGGTGATGAGGTTGACCCCCTGCTTCTTCATGAAGGCCCGGTCGATGCGGATGAGCGGGGTGCCCACCTTGACCTGCTGGCCCATCTTGACCAGCATTTCCAGGCCCTTGCCGCCCAGGTTGACGGTGTCCAGACCCACGTGGAGCAGCAGGTCCAGGCCGCCGGCGGTGTGGATGGCTACCGCGTGGTTGGTCTCAGCCACCAGTGTGATCTCGCCCGCAGCGGGAGCGTAGACCGTGTTGCCGTCGTAGACGAAGGCAACGCCGTCGCCCAGCACCTTTGCCGAGAAGGTATCGTCTGGCACCTGGGCCAGATCGACACACTGCCCGTCAACGGGAGCGACCAATTTCAGTTTTTCAGCCATTGTTGAACTCTCCTTTTCTGTTTAAATGGTGTTTGACACTTGAATATATTTCTGGATGAGCTTTTCCGGCTCGCCACGGGGAACGGGGCTGTCCTTGGTCTCGAAGGATAGGCCGTATTCCGCCGCAGGCAGAAAATACTCATAATATCCGTTGGTGTAGCCGCAGATGACCGCCTCCACCGGGCAGTTCTCCTTCATCTGGATGCCGAAGGCGCTGCCCAGCTCGCCGGGGAACACAAAGAGCTGCATCCCTCCCAGGCTGATGACCCAGGCTTTCGCGTCCAGGTGGAACTTATCGCTGTGGACGGTGTGGAACAGGGTCTGTACCGTCAGCCGGTTCAGCTCCACGTCCTTCTCCACGGGGATGGCGGCGATCTCCTCCGCCATGCCGGTGGAAACCCGCTCCAGCTCGTTGAAGTCCTTGCCCTGGCGTTCGTTGCGGTTGCTGCAATCGCCTGCCGCGCCCACCATCATAGCCGGATAGAATCCAAAGACATCTCCCAGCTTTTTGCTGACGTTGCCTGCCCACTCTGCGGTGAGCCAGGTGTTGTCGCCGCTGATGACGGTGGAATGGACCGCCCAGTTGACAAAGCCTGCGAAGGCGGTCCCGTTCTCGTCGAAGAACTTGACCACTGCCACCTCGTTGTCCGCGAGCTGGCCGGGATGGTTCCGGTTGCCATAGTAGCCGGTAATGACCTTCCGCCCGATTTTTGCGGTGGCGGGGCGCAGGTTGGCGGCGCACTCCTCGTAGCTGCGGCAGATGGTGTCGATGAGGAAGTCATAGTACCGCTGGTCATACTTCCCGGTGTACCAACCCTTGTGGTAGCCCACCACGGAGGAGTGGTTGTGGGTGGCGGCCAGCAGCAGGCAGTCCCGCTCCAGGCCGTATTTGTCCAACATCAGGGTCTTGACATCCTCGGCCATGGATTCCTCGAACTCCAAAAAGTCCGCGGAGAACAGGAACAGCCGCTTGCCGTCCTGCTCGAACAGCAGGGCGTTGCAGTAGATGTCGTCGTGGATGCCGCTGGACGGCTCCATACGGTTGGGGCTGCGGAACCCGATCAGGTAAAACGGGTCCTGTTTGGGGGAGAGGCAGTGCCTCGCGCAGCCGATTTTCATAGTGTTCCCTCCTTTGTTTAGCTCTTGGCTTTTAGCTCTTAGCTCTTAGCTTTGTGGTTTTTAACAATTTGCTCTGCGCTTTGGATTTGCCGCGCAAAACAAGCTGCTAACAACCAATGTTTGGAACTGTTCGCTTTCGATTGGCAGGGCCTGGCTAACAGCTAACGGCTAACAGCTAATGGCTCATTTCGGATGGATTTTAACGTTTCTATGATGTGCCGGGAAACCAACTCCGCAGAGCCGCGGGCGAACTTGGAGTTCATGGCCTCGTAAGTGATGCGGTCATAGGCGGTGTGTTCCGGCATATATTTGTCCCCGCCGTTGACCATGGTAGCCACGATGGTCAGCGGATAGGGGGAATCCTTCTTGATGTCGATGGCGGTGGTGCTGGAAAGCTCCGGTCCCAGTCCCACCAGGGCCACATGGCCCAGGGTCAGGTAGGACACCGTTACCGTCCGCTCCCCTTCTGGCTGGAAGTCATAGGTTTTGGTGGGATGGATGTCCTTCAGATTGGGCATGATCTTCTGGCCGGGGCAGTGGATGGTGGTCTGCCGCAGTGCGGCCTCTCCCGGCTGGAAGGGCTGGCGTACCCGCTCCATGGCCTGCACCACCTGCGCCCCCAGCTTCTTGCCCAGGGCGTTCACCAGCACAAAGCCCTCGTCCCCGATGTCCGTCTCCTCAATGGAACCGTCTCGGTTGGGGATATTGTGCTTCGCCTTGAACAGCGGGGCCTGGTCGCCTGCGGCCCCCAGCAGGAACAGGGCCACAAAATCGTCGCCGTATTGCTCCTCGATGAACCGGCTGGCGGCTCCCACCAGGTCGCCTGTGACCTGGCTGTACCCGTCTGCGCCCTTGGAGTGGTCCATCACGGAGGACTGCACGTCGCAGCTATAGAGAACGGCTTTGGGCTGTCCGTCCGGCCGGAGGAACTTGACGAAGGGAACGGTCTTGTCCGACTCTCCCAAATCGTCGGCCCCCAGCCACCAGCCCTGTGCGGTGAGCATGTCCCGGTTGACGTTGACGGCACAGTAAGCGTTGCCGATGACGGGCTGGGCCTCCTCCAGACTGGCTTTTGCCTGGGCGATGGCGGACTGCATAGCGGTGGTCATGGAGGCGAAGAGGACTTCGTTCTTCCGGGCGACCTCGCCGCCTTCTCTGGCAATGGCCTCCTCCGAGCGCAGGTGGGGCGCGGAGAAGGTGTGGCTGACGCACAGCCAGACATTTTCCTGGGGGATGCCCGCCGCCTCCGCCGCCTGTGCGCGAAAGGTTTTGATTGCATAGGGCCGCAGGGAGGTGGCGTCGAAGCACACGATCAGGAAGGGAATCCTACCCTCAAGGGGTACTTCTGCCCTCGAGGGGCACTTCCGAAGCTGCGCTTCTCCCTGCGGGGCTGTGCCCCTCCCTGCGGCCTGTAACAGCAAGGTGCGTACATACAGGTCATCGTGGACGCCGCCGAACCCCTCAATGGGGAACAGGGACTCTGGAAGCTCAATTTTCGCTTTTCCAGCGCCAACAAGCATGGCTGACGCCCCCTTTCTCACGGAATGTTATAGAGCCGCTGGGCGTTCTTGCAGAGGATGAGGTCCTTTTCCTCGTCGGTGATATCCAGGGCCTGGACGAAGGCGGGGCCGCCCAGCAGCCACTCCCGGCGGACGGGGTAGGAGGTGCCGAATACGATGTGGTCAGCCCCCAGCACCTTGACGGCGCACTCCAACTGCTCCTTGCCCCAGGGCTGGGCGTGGGACATCTCAAAGTAGATGTGCTGCTCATACTGCTCTTTCACGTTGTTCTGGCCCACCTCAAAGCGCTGGACCTTGTCCTTGGCCTTGGACTGCTGGGGGAAGAGCATACTGGACAGGGCGAAGAACCCGCCGCCCAGCATGGAGTGAACGAAGGTCAGGTTGGGGTACTTCTCGAAGAACCCGCTGAACACCTCCCGGCCAATGGCGGTGGCCTGGTCCACGCAGCGGCCATAGGACCGGCGCAGGTTGTTGTAGTCGCAGAGCATTTTGTTCTCCACCGGCACGGGGACGTGGTGGACGTAAACGGTGGTCGGCTGCTCGTTCAGCTTGCGGAAGAAGGGGGCGAACTGCTCGTCGTCCAGGTAGTAGTCGCCGTAGTGGGCGCACATCTGAACGCCGGTCATGCCCAGCTCGTTCCGGCAGCGGTCGATCTCCGCAAACACGGCGGGGTCGTCCTGGGGCGGGACCACCATCAGGGGGACCAGCCGCCCGCCGCTGCGCTTCTGGTAGTCGGCCATGCCGTTGTTAAAGACCTTGCAGGTGGCCAGGCTCATCCACTCGTGGCAGCCGGGGATCTTCAGCACCGCTTTTTCCACCCCGGCCTCGTCCAGGTCGGCCAGCATGGTCTCCAGCTTGTAGTCGCCCTGCACGTAGTTCAGGCTCTGGTAGCCAGTGGGCTTTTCGATGACGATCTGGCGGGTGCCGTTGTCGTTGACCTTGAGATAACCGTTGGTGCCGTAGTTCCGGGGGATCTCGGAGAGAAACCGGTGCAGGTCCTCCTCGTTCTCAAAGACGCTCTCCGGGAACCAATACATGTTGGCGTCAATGATCAATGTTACCGCTTCCTTTCTTTGGGTTGCAGGCAGGCGTCCTGTTTCTCATTCCTGCAAGTTACGCTTTTGCGTTCGGTTGCGGAAAATCAGGGGACTGTCTGCCTTGAATTATGTTCTTTCCCTTTGCTGATTGTATCTTACACGATTGTGGGACTTTAAGCAATTCGCTTTTAGAAACGCACTATTCTCAAATGAGGGGGTCTCCTTCTGCACCCCGACAAGGAGGCGGCAGACCGCTGCCCATTCGTCGGAAAAACCAAAAATCACAGTGCAGAGCCGAGATGGGTCCGGCAGGTTGTGGGAAAGCCTGCGTCTGCACGCAAAATTTTCGTTTTGCAGTTTAGGAAAAGAAGTTTTATCTCATTTCGTTCCTTCTTTTGGATTTTTTGCTTGTGTTTCTCCCTGCTCTGTGGTAGAGTATAAGAGGTAAGCTGTATTATTCAGACAGTACGCTTTAGACACAGACAGAAGGTGAGAGCATGGAGCAGGCACCCAAACGGGCCGCAGTTGTCAAGCGCAGAAAGAAACGGAAAACCGGACCAATGGTCTATGTGCTGATCGTGGTGCTGTTTCTGGCGCTGCTGGCCTTTTTCTACGCTCTGGCCGCCTGGTACTATACAGGCAGGTTTCCCAACAAGACCACCATCAACGGCGTGGATGTCAGCAACCTGACCGAGGCCAACGCGGTGGCCGCCCTGAACCGCCAGGTGCAGGAGTACACCCTGACCGTTGTGGAGCGGGACGGCGTCACCGAGGTCATCCGGGCCAGGGACATCGACCTGGCCTACGACGACACCGGCGATGTGGCCCGGCTGTTGGAGCAGTACGATCCCATCCTGTGGGTCACCTATTACTTCACAGAGGACGCGCTCACCGCCTCCGACGACACTACGTACAGCGAGAGCAAGGCGGAGCAGGAGATCGCCGACCTGAACTGTTTCAGCCCCCTCTTTGTGACCAAGGTGCAGGACGCCTGCCTGCAAAAAAATGACCAGGGATTTTACATTCAGGCGGAAGAGCAGGGCACCGAGTTGGACCAGGAAAAGACCATCCAGCTCCTGTTGAACGCCCTGACCACCCACCAGACGGAAATCGACCTGGATGCAGAGGGCTGCTATCTGGCTCCCACCGTCCTCCAGGACGACGAGACACTGAACCGGGAGCTGGAAAAAATCAACGGCTGGCTCCAGGCGGAGATCACCTATGACTTCGAGGACGGGCGGCTGGAAGTGGCGGACAACACCGTTATCAAGGACTGGGTGGCTCAGCAGGAGGACGGCACCTATGCCCTGGACTACGACCTGGTGTTTGACTGGGTCAAGACCACTCTTGCCTACCAGTACGACACCTTTGGCCTGACCCACGTGGTCACCACCCACAGCGGCGAGACCATCACCCTGACCGGCGGGGACTACGGCTGGTGCATTGACCGGCCCACCACCACCGAGGCCCTGATGGAAGCGGTGGAGGCGGGGACGGTGGGCGAGCTGGAACCCGCCTACCTCTACACCGCCCAGGAGCGGGGAGTGGACGACATCGGCGGCACCTACGTGGAGGTCAGCATCGCCGACCAGACCATGTGGTGTTATAAGGACTATGAGGTGGTGGTGGAGACCCCGGTGGTCACCGGCAACCCCAACAAGGGCAACGGCACCCCCAGCGGCAGCGTCTGGGCCTTTGACTGCCACAAAAGCCCCGCCACCCTGGGGACCTATGTCACCATGGGCTACAGCTCTTACGTCAACTTCTGGATGTCCTTCACCGGCAACGTGGGCATCCACGACGCCAGTTGGCGCAGCAGCTACGGCGGGGACATCTACCTGACCAACGGCTCCCACGGCTGCGTCAACACCCCCTATGAGGCGGCCAAGAAGATTTACGAGACCGTCAACGTGGGCGTGGCGGTATTCGTGTACTGAGCGGCGGAGCCGCCGAGCTGTTAGCTGTCAGCTTTTAGCTTTTAGCTTGAAAGTGCTGGCTTTTTGTGCTGCGCTTTGGATTCGCATCACAAAACAAACCGCTAATAACTAACTGATGTCTAACACTGTTCTCGTTAGACTGGCAGTACCTTACTAACAGCTAACACCCGGCCTGACTTTGGAAGAAAGGCAAGACAATGAACAAAAAAGAGCTGTCCTATCGGTCCGCGGACGGGAAAACGCCCATCCACGCAATTATTTGGTCGCCGGAGACGCCGCCGGTGGGGATCTTGCAGATTTCCCACGGTATCACGGAACACATTGGCCGGTACGAGGAGCTGGCGGCGGCCTGTACTGCTCAGGGACTGCTGGTCTGTGGCAACGACCACATCGGTCACGGGCTGTCCCTGTCTCCCGACAACCCCATCCGCACCTACTTCGGGCCAAAGGGAAGCTGGGACTTTCTGGTGAAGGACGCCAAAACACTGAACGATACCATCCGGGGGCAGTATCCCGGTCTGCCGCTGTGCCTGCTGGGGTTCTCCCTGGGTTCCTTCGTGGTGCGGGACTTTCTGACCCGGTATCCCGCGGACGCGGACGCCGCCATTCTGATCGGCACGGGGCAGCAGTCCGCTGTGGCCCTCTCCATCGCGGCATATATCGCGGACCGGGAGGCGGCCAAACATGGCTATGACGTGCCTACCGAGCGCATCACGCAGTTGACCTATGATGGGTACAATAAAAAATTCGCGCCAAACCAGTCCAAGTTCGACTGGCTCCTGGCGGACGAGCAGGCCCGCGGGGACTTCCTCACGGACGAGCTGCGGGGCGAGGACTTCACCGTAGGGGCCTTCCGAGAGCTGCTGCGCGGGATGCAGCACTGCATCGACCCCAAGCGGGTCCGGCGCATGAACCCGGAGCTGCCCATGCTGCTGCTGTCCGGAGCGGATGACCCGGTGGGGGACTTCGGCAAGGGCGTCACCCGGACCCAGCGGTTTTTGGCCTGCCAGGGGGTGCGCCGGGTCAGCGTCAAGCTGTATCCCGGCCTGCGCCACGATGTCCTCCACGAAGCGCAGCACGAGGAGATTTATCGTTTTCTCATCGGCTGGATACTCCAAACCAGCGGCGCGGCGGCGGAAAATACCGCAGAATCACACGAATGACCGGTTGCATCCGGTGAAAAACTGTGCTATCCTGAAACAAATCGGACACTGTCACAGAGCAGAGACCTGGAGCCTGCTGCCATCAACAGGAAAGGACGAAATGTTATGCCTGAACAGTATTATAAGGACGCTCAGCGGATGGCGCAGCGGGAGCAGCGCGCCTGCATCGCCAAGGGGATCAACCCCTATCTGCCGATTTTGGACGACCTGGTCCCCCAGGAGCGCGTGTCGATGGGGACCGACCTGGGTGTTATTCAAATCCCGGTGGAGTTTATCATGGGCACCCGGACGGCGGGCCGCACCACCTCCTTTGCCCGGAATTTTATGCCGCTGCTGCCGGAGAACACCGAGTTTGCCCTCAAGTGGAAAAGACTGTGCAACGCCCACCTGAAAGAGGGTATCCGGGACCCCATCAAGGTCTACGAGTATAAAAATCGCTTCTATGTGGAAGAGGGCAACAAGCGGGTCAGCGTGCTGAAATACTTCGGCGCGGTGGCTATCCCTGCCCAGGTCACCCGCATTTTGCCGGTGAAAGACGGCTCCAAAGACGTGGATATCTACTATGAGTTCGTCAGCTTCTACAAATACAGCAAGGTGAACTTCCTGGAGTTCAGCAAGCGGGGCAGCTATGCCATCCTCCAGTCCCTGCTGGGCAAGGCCCCGGAGGAACCCTGGACGGACGAAGAGCGCAACGCATTCAGCACCACCTATCACTATTTCCGCAAGGCGTACCTGGCCAACGGCGGCCAAAAGCTGCGCTCCACCGTGGGGGACGCCATGCTGGCCTATATGCGCATCTACGGCTACCAGGCCCTGCGCGCCCTGAACGCAGAGGAGATGAAGCGTTCGGTGGCCAAGGTCTGGGAGGAGATCACCCTCCAGCAGGAGGAGCAGCCCATCGACCTGAAGCTGGACCCCAGCGGGGAAAAGAAGCGTATCCTGCCCAAGCTGGGCGGCACCAAGGTGCTGAAGGCGGCCTTTATCCACGACAAGACCGCCCTGACCTCCGGCTGGACCTACAGCCACGAGCTGGGCCGCCAGCACGTCCAACGGGTGTTCAAAGGGCAGTTGGTCACCACCGCTTACGAGAACGCCGTGGCCGAGGGCGCGGACGCGACCATTGCCCGTGCTATCGCCGAGGGGAATACCCTGATTTTCACTACCTCCCCCCAACTGCTGCCTGCCAGCCTGCGCCAGGCGGTGGACCACCCGGAGGTCACCATCCTCAACTGCTCCCTGAACAAATCCCACCGCTATATCCGCACCTATTACGCCCGCATCCACGAGGCCAAGTTCATCATCGGGGCCATCGCCGGGGCGCTGGCCGAGGACGACCGGGTGGGGTACCTGTGCGACTACCCCATCTACGGTATGGTCGCCGGCATCAACGCCTTTGCCCGGGGCGCACAGATGGTCAATCCCAGGGTCAAAGTCTACCTGGAGTGGCCCTGCGTGGGCGGCGCGGCAGCCGCTACCCAGCGGCTCACGGACCGGGGCATCGACCTGATCTCCTCCCAGGACATGGTGAAGCTGGCGGACGACGGCAGACCCAACTTCGGTTTGGCCCAGGTCAGCAGCGACGGCCAGGTGAACCTGGCCATGCCCGTGTGGCACTGGGGCGTCTACTATGAGAGCATCATCCGCAGCGTGTTGAAGGGGACCTTCCAGAACGAGGACGAGGTCACCGGCAAGGCCCTGAACTACTACTGGGGCATGACCGCCGGGGTGGTGGATGTCATTTGCTCCAAAAAACTCCACAGTGGCACCCAGAAGCTGGCCAATGTGCTGAAAAGCGCCATTTGCGCCAACATTTGTCAGCCCTTCTACGGTCCCATCGTCACCCAGGAGGGGTGGACGGTGGACGGCGCCTGTGACCACTCTCTCAGCCCGGAACAGGTCATCAACATGGACTGGCTGGCGGAGAACGTCATCGGCTCCATCCCCACCTACGACCAGCTCGGCCCGGAGGCCCAGGCCACGGTGGACGTGGTGGGCATCGACCGATCCAGAAAAAAGTAGACAAGTAATACACTCAATTCAGAATAAAATTATAATTTGCTTGTGGTGTTATAGACAGTAGGGAGATATCATGCAGAAATGCGAAATTTTTACAGGTAGAATTAGTGACCGCGAATATGATAGACTCGTTAAGCAATTGGATTTTTTCGATTCAACAAGAAATACATTGCTGACATTTTCTTTCACTGCGGTCATTGCTATATTGGGAGCTGCTCTAAGCTTAGATTTAAATGAGATTAGTTGTTGGATTTGCCTGATGCCATTTTTACTAATTATTCCGTTTTCTGCAAGAATCTCCTATTACAGACTTGCATCAATTCATGTGGCATCCTTTTTGAGGGTTTATGCCCCTGATAAAGTGCAATTCATGATTTTAAGTGGAGTAGTTGGTGAAGGCAGTGGCTTAAAATATGATACCAATAAATTTCCAACCCAGAAATACAATTTGATTGCTTGGTTGATAAATCATGAAATGTTTTTATTGGGAATCATTTCTGCGGCCACCTTTTATTTAAAATATATAAGTTGTAAAACGTCAAACTTCAGCTTAAAATGCTTGCTGCATATATCTGAATGGTCTGCTGTAAGCTACCTTGCTTTGATACTTCCAATTATATGC
>JAJPXR010000124.1 GCA_021205375.1 Clostridiales bacterium
GAATTTGGGGCCAGGTGCTTTACCTGACCCCAACATTTATTATAGAACCTGTGTTCTCAAACGAAAAACGGCCTTGAAACCATCCGGTTCCAAAGCCGCTTCTTTATCGTGAGCAAGAATCAGAGTAAACAGGGGTTGGTTAAACAGAGCCGCCGTCACGCCCCGTCCGCCTGCTCCGCCGCCCACTGGTCCAACTGCCGCTGCTTCTCCGCGATAATTGTGTCGATGCCCGCCTCTTTCAGTTCCTCCACAAACTTTGGAATTTCCTCATCTGGGTCCACACAGCCGCAGTCCAGCACAGGGAAATAGTATTCCACCACTGCCTGACACAATGCCACCTCCTTGGATACGGGCGAGGAATCAAAGACAAAGCCGCAGGCCGGGGAAACCACGTCGTTTTCCGCGAAGGTCAGGCATTTTTCCTCGTAATTCTCCCCGTAGTCCGCCGAAGGATACCGCAGCATTTGGTTCAGGGGCTGGCCATAGAGCAGGAAGTAGCCGCCGCTGTGGTCCGCGGTTCCGTTCTCAGTCAGGGTGTAATTGACACCCTCGATGCCATGCTCCAGCAGATTGACCACATATTCATCGGTGTAAAGCAGGTTCAAAAGCTGCATGGCCTTTTCCGGCGCATCGCAGGAGGCGGAGATACAGACGCCCTCCAGCCCCATCTGGTAGCTGGTGAGCAATTGGGGTTGGTCGCTCAACTGCACCTCCACCACAACGCTGGATTCCGACACCTCGCTGCCGTAGTCCCCGGTGGGCATAATGGTGCTCAGGGTACAGAAGGCCGTCCCTTCCTCCACCATGGACGCGCCGCTCTGCTGGGAGACCACCGCGTCCTGGGACAGATACCCCTTTTGGTTCCACTGGTAGAGGAACCGGGTCAGTTCCAAAAATTCCTCCGTCTCGTACCAGTCCACCACCGTCAGGGAGTTGTCGGCCCGGAGGTTCAGCACTCCCAGCGTGTCGCCCAGGCAGTCGTAACCCCCAAGAAGCTGGGTCAGGCTGGCGGAGCCGGAGGACGTGAAGGGAACCACATCTGGCTCGTTTTGCAAAATGACCTCCAGCATGGGCTCCACGTCCGCCAGCGTCTCAATGGAACTGATGTCAAAGCCGTACTTGCGCACCAGCGCGGCGTTAAACTCCAGGCTGGTCCCCATGGTGTAGTTGTCCCGCACTGCCGGGACCATATACTGCACACCGTTCAACTGCCCCGTGGAGAGGACCTCGTCAGCGCTGTCCAGCACCCCTTGCCCGTACTCCGTCAGCAGGTCATCCAGCGGAAGGATCAGCCCCGCGTCCACCATGGTGGAGAGCAGCTCCTCTCCTGGCAGCAGCGAGAAAAAGTCCAGCTTTTCCGTGCTGGAGGACTGGAGCAGATAGTAGTCCTCCAGCGAGCTGATGGACACCGCTACAAAGGAGACCTGCACGCCGATTTGTTCGCTGAGGTAGTCGTTCAGGGTCTCCTCCACCTGGTCGATGTTCTCCGGCAGGGCGTCGTCCACGATCAGCGGAAAGCGCAGCGTCACCACTTCCTCATCCTCCGGGGCTGAGGACGAACCGGCTGTCTCCTTTGTCTCCCCGCCGCAGGAGCAGCCAAACAGCAGCAGCGCCGCAAGGAGCAGGCAAATCAAGCTTTTCTTTTTCATTTCTTTGCGCTCCTTCCAGGTCGCTTTATGTAAGAAATCCTTGCAAATTCCGACCACTTTGCCCGTATCAGTTGCAATATTGGTCTGTGTCTGGTATGCTTTGGTTAAGCTATTAGCCATTAGCCGTTAGCCGTTAGCTGTTAGTCAGGCGTTACCAGCTAAAAGTGAACAGCACGAAACGTCGGTTGGTTGTTAGCGTTTTTTTGTGTGGCGAAACCAAAGCGCAGAACAAATCGTGAAGCAGCACAAAGCTAATAGCTAAAAGCCAAAAGCTAATAGCTCGGTGAAGCCGCTCCCCGTCGGCAGCTCTGGGGCGAAACGCCGTAGGTCTTTTTGAAAATGCGGTTGAAGCTGGTGTAGTTGTAATACCCCACCCGATAGGCCACGTCCGCGATGGGCAGGTGGCTGGTCTCCAGCAGCAGCTTGGCCTGCTCCATGCGGCGGTTCACGATGTAGCCCTTGATGGAGGTCCCGGTGGCCCGCTTGAAAATGCGGGTGAGATAATCCTGATTCAGGTGGACGTTTTCCGCGATTTGCGCCATGTCCAGCTTTTCCGACAGGTGTTCCTCGATGAACTGCTGGGTGGCCTGCACCGGGTCGTCGCTGGCAGCGGCCTGCTGCTCCAAGAGGCTGAGAGAGCGCTCCACCCACGCCGCCATGTTGTCCAGCCCTCGGTCCGACATCTCGAAGCAGTGGGCGTTTTGGGGGTCGGCGGTCAGTTGGTTCAGGGGGAAGTGGTGCTTTTCGGCGTAGGCGGTCAACAGGCCGGAGTAGCGGCTGTTAAACTGCTGAAATCGCTTTTTATTGAACCAAACGTTGTCCTCCTGGCTGGAGAGGTACGCAACGATCTCTGTGCGGGCCTTTTCCAGCTGCCCGTCCTCCAGCAGGCCGTTCCACCGCTGAAACCGTTCCTCCAGGTCGCTCTCCACCGGCAGGGCCGGTTCCGCCTTCCCGTGGACGGAGATGCCGTTGTTTTTCAGGTGGCTGTTGTCCATCCGCATGAGACATTCCATTTCCTCCGCGGCGTCCTCGATGTGGGTGGGCTGGCCCAGATAGCAGACGGAGCGTACCTCCAGATATTTTCGCTCGGAGGCCAGATACTGTTCCGCGAAGCTGCGGCAGCACCGGAACAGAGCCGACCCGTCCTCTCCGCCGCAGATGCACATCTGCCCATGCTGTCCAAAGGGAAAGACGGTGAAAAAGGAACTGGCCGGTCCTGCCGCTCCCTCGAACAGCTCCGCTACCACGTTGTGGACGGCGTACCGGTTCAGCCGGTGGGTGGTCTCCATGTCCTTGCCCCAGTTCCGCACCACCACCAGACAGGTGCAGTAATACCAGGCTGGGTCCAGCGGCAGCCCAAGCTGCCCGATGCGTGCGGCGATGGCCGGACGGTTGGAGGGGATGTCCTCGTAGAACAGCTCCTGCCAGAACTGGTGACACAGGTTGTCCTGGTCCTCCTCCATCAGACGGCTGGCGGACTGGGCCGCTTGCAGGGCCTGCCGCTTCTGAATGGCGGCGGTCAGGACTGATTTCAGCTCTTCCGGGTCGATGGGCTTCAGCAGATAAGCCTCGCTGCCCAGTTGAATGGCTTTCTGGGCGTAGGAAAACTCCGCGTAGCAGGTCATATAGATGCAGGAGATTTGGAGCTGCTGCTCGTTGACCCATTCCAGCAGTTCCAGCCCGGACTGCTGGGGCATTTCGATGTCGCAGAGCAACAGGTCAATTTGATTTTCCTCCATGCACTGCCTGGCCTCAGCCGCGCTCAGGGCGGTAAAACAGTGGTCAATGCCGATCGTTTCCCAATCCAACATATGCGAGACAGCCCGGATGGAGCTGATCTCATCGTCAACAATGAGCAGATTCATGTTTCTCCTTTCCCTATTGTAGCTCCTGGCTCTTGGCTATTAGCTCTTAGCTTTGTAGTTCTTTGCGTTATGTGCTACGCTTACCGTTTGCATTACGTTACAAACGGGAGGTTTTGCACTTCATTTCCTTTTTTGCTGTTCGTTTAAGTCTGGCAATACCTGACTAACGGCTAATGGCTAACAGCTAACAGCTCATTTCAGACGGAGGCGCTTCCATGAAACAGAAATTTTTTAATATAATCCATTCTATCACAATGCCAGTATTCCTGACCATCCTTTTTTTGATGTTGCCGGTGGTTTTTCTCTCCTGCTACATCAACTGGAGCTATATGCGCAGCGGCATGGAGCAGGTGGAGCAGGCTCGCGTTCAACTGCTGGAAAGTTATATGTCTCAAATCGACCGGGAGCTGGACATGGCGGAGAACTATGTCAACTCCATGACCTTCTACAGCAGCAGCACCGTCTATCTGCTGGACCGCAGCTCCTCCCACTTCTACTACTCAGCCAATGCCCTCAACACGGAAATTGCAAAGACAGCCCTCTACTACCAATATATCACCGGTTTTTACTTCTACATTCCGGAGAGTGACTTTCAGTACGTCTATCTGCGGGACACCTCCCAGCCGGAGAGCCAGCAGGAGATGACTGAGTACATCACGGAGACCTTCACGGTCTTCGCTCAGGAAAGTTCTGAATGGAAGTATGTAGAAATCGACGGTTCGCCCTATCTGATGCAGGGGTACTGCTCCAACGGCATCTATGGTGGCTCCTTTGTGGCGCTGAACGCTCTGCCGGAGATGCAGGACGCAGATGTGTTCTTTGTGGATGCGGAACAGGTGGACGCACTGGAAACGGACAAAGGGGAGCAACTGCTCACGGTCCAATCGGACAAGTGTACCCTCACCGTCTGCGAGCGGCTGAACCAGCAGGAGGCCCTGTCCTCTCTGCCCTTCTTCCAGCGGTATTTTCGCTTCGTTACCCTGTTTATGGTGCTGATGCTGCCTCTGGTGTATCTTGTGCTGCGGCGGCTCATCATCCTGCCCCTGCGCCGCCTGACAGCGGCTATGGAGCGGCTGGAGCAGAGCGACTTCGACGCGCTCATCACCCACGGCTCCCGCACCACGGAGTTTGCCCAAATCGAGCACACCTTCAACCATATGGCGGGCAAGATACAGGGACTGAAAATCGAGGTCTACGAGAAACAACTGGAAAACCAGCGGACCCGGCTGAAAAACCTGTCCTATCAGCTACGGCCTCACTTCATGATCAACTCCCTGAACATGGCCTATAACATGATTCTAAGCCGGGAGTACGACACCGCCGCAAAGCTGATGCGGTTTTCCGCCAGCTATATGCGCTACCTGCTGAAAACGGAGGACGACTTTGTCCCCCTCCAGGCGGAGCTGGCCCACATTCAGGACTACATCAACATCCAACAGCTTCGCTATGAGGGGCAGTTCACCTACGAAACGGCGGTGGACCCCTTTGTGGAGGATATTTTCATCCCCAATATGGTGCTGCAAAACTTCATCGAAAACTCGGTGAAATACTCCATCGGCCCCGACCACAAAACGCTGATTCAACTGACCGTGGACTACGACGAAGCGGACGGCGTTCCGTGCGCTGTCATCGCCGTGCGGGACAACGGCGGCGGCTACCCGGCGTGGCTGCTGGAGGCGCTGGAAAAACACGATTACGACGCCCTGCGGGAGCGGGTGGGGCTGCAAAACACCATGCTTCGGATACAGATGCTCTACGGCGACCGGGCGGAGTGCCGGTTCTACAACGACAACGGGGCCGTCAGCCGGTTCCGCTTCCCGCTGGACGCCGAGGAATGATGAAAATCAAACACAGCAACGCAAGGAGGAACCTATGGACAAGCAGATCATGACCTTTCAAATTTTCATTGACAAAGCCCAAATCTCCGATCTGAAAAGCCCCTGTGGAGCGGTGACCATGATCCCCTTCACGGGAAGGGTGGAATCCGAACTGTTTTCGGGGGAGATCCTGCCGGGCGGCGTGGACGTGCAGGTAGAGGACCCCGCCGGGACCCGGCATATGTGCGCCCGATACATGTTCCGGGGGCGGGACAGCGCGGGGGCAGAGTGTCAGCTCTTTGTGGAGAACAACGCCTATTACGCCCCGGCGAAGGGCGCCGCCCCGTTTATCAGCGCCTGTCCCAAATTCCTGACCGACAGCGAGACCCTGCGTCCCTATCTGTGTCAGTCCCGCTTCCGCGCCGAGGTCCACAATGCGGAGGGCGGCGTAGAAATCCGGATTTTTGATGTGCTGGGAGAGTAGGTCGGAAAAGGGGAACTTCCGGTAGGATTCCGGCTGTTTTGACTGGGGGATTTCTTCTATAATGGCAGCAGTAAAAGCCCACAGTGGGCAACACTGGACTTATTATAGGAGGTAAAACGATGTATTCAGAACGCTTTTTCGGAGTTGGGGAGCCGCTGATCCAGCGGGAAGGGGATATTGGCGTCCCCGCAGCGGCCTATCTGGATCTGGTGAAGGGGATGGGCTGCAACGCCTACCGCTCCTGGATGCACATTCCCGATGTGCTGAAGGACCCCGTCACCCCCAATGAGGACGTGGTGGCTATGCACACCAAACTGCTGGACCGGGCCGTAGAGCTGGACATCGAAGTCACCGGCATGAGCCACGACTGGTTCCTGCCTGCGGGCTGCAAGCAGAAGTCCGGCCACGCCATGCCGCCCCGGGACCTGACCCCCGGCAGCCTTTATATGCAGGCGCTGGAGATGCTGGAGCAGAGCTGGTACACCATGGCGAAGCTGTTCCCCCAGGTCACCATCTGGGAAGTGGGCAACGAGTGGAACCTGAACGCCTTCCTGCACCCGGACGGATTTCTGGACAGCGACATGAGCCCCCCCTTCTCTCCGGAGGAGAAGATGGACATTGCGGTGGACATGATGTACTTCTCCACCAAAGGCGTCCGCCGGGGCAACCCCAAAGCGAAGGTGGCCTCCTTCTCTCCGGCGCTGAGCACGCCGGGGCTGGGCGGGGGCCTGCCGGACTTCCTGCCGGTGATGTACGGCGTGGCCTGGGCGCTGGATATGGTGTACAGCCGCATCAAGTCCGGCAACTTCTGGTCCACCAACACCGACGATTACTTCGACATCGTGGCCTGGCACCCCTATGTGTTCACCATCAAGCCGGTGGCCTCGGACAAAGACCTGTTCCTGAACGTGGAAGAGCCGGACAGCCTGTGGTGGAGCTACAACGACGCCGCCTACAAGGTCATGTGCAAGTACGGCGACGGCCACAAGCAGGTCATTCTGACCGAGACGGGCTTCACCGACTGCGGCGACCCGGAGCTGGAGGAGCGGTACGCCGCCTACAACAAGAAGATCCTGCAAATGGCCTCGGAGATGCCCTATGTGCGGACGCTGCACAACTTCCGGCTGCTCAACGAGGAGGCCATGCTCCAGCGGGCGGGCATCGAGCAGAATCAGATCGGCGGGCTGACCGAGGTGTACTTCGGCCTCTTTACCGACCCCTCCGGCGCTGAGGGCTGCCGCCCCCGGAAGCGGGCGCTGGCCATTCAGGAAATGGCAGGCGGCACCGGCGACCTGTGGGTGCTGGGGAAGGAAATTACCTCACAAGTACCGAAGAAAAGCTGAC
The DNA here is from genome assembly GCA_021205375.1 of Clostridiales bacterium. Lineage (GTDB taxonomy): Bacteria > Bacillota > Clostridia > Oscillospirales > Oscillospiraceae > Onthomonas. The sequence continues at coordinate 7,160 of JAJPXR010000124.1, forward strand.
ACCTGATTATCCCTTTCACTCAGCCATGTACCAGAAACCCCTCCGCCACCGCCTAAAGGCGGCGGCCCTCCTCCCCTTTCAGGGGAGGCAAGAGGGGTGGTCTGTTGTCAAACGGTGGTTCTCCGTGGAAAACTTGTACTATGACGGGTAAAGTGCTGTGCAAACAGTAAACACTGTCCTGGCTAACAGCCAGGAGCTAATAGCTAACAGCTCAATCCGGGGGCGTGAAGCCCCCGGATTTTTTTGCCCCATGGGAAGGATTAGAGTGTCAAATTCGATACCGCACCCGCCACCGCCCGGAACCGGCGTGGGCCTGATCCTCCGCAAAAACCAGACCACCATCGTCCAGAACCTCACGGGCCTGCACAAGCTGAATTTCGGCACTGGTGTTGGGTGGAATGACCGCTTCCAGCGTGACAACATCCCCATTTTTGCGCCACTTGATGGCGATTTCCCCATAGCTGCTCCGGCAGGAAATTTCCACACATTCCAGCCCCCCGCCGATTTGAGGACGAATGAAAAAGTGCTCATAGCCGGGGCGATTTTCATCCAGTTCCAGTCCGCCGATGGTGCGGAGCATCCACTCTCCAATCGACCCGTAGGCGTAGTGGTTGAAGGAGTTCATATCGGCGCTCCACATGGTCCCGTCGGGCTTTTTCCCGTCCCAGTGCTCCCAGACGGTGGTGGCCCCCGCTTTCACCTGGTAGAGCCAGCCGGGACAATCCTCCTTCAGCAGCAGTGCATAGGCTTCTTCCAGACAACCGTTTTCGCTGAGGGCCGGTGCGATGTGGGGCGTCCCCAAAAAGCCGGTGGTCAGGTGGCCGCCGGACTGAGCCAGCAGGTCTTTCAGTCCCTGTACCACCTGGGGTTTCCACGCCTCCGGAACCAAATCAAACCGCAGCGCCAGCACATGGGCGGTCTGGGTGGGGACGGTCAGCCGCCCGTCGGAGGTGAAAAACCGCCGCTGGAAGTCTGCCGTCAGCGCCTGGGCCCTGCGCTCCAGCGCCTCGGCCTCGGTCTCCCGACCCAGGACCCGGAGCATTTTCCCCACCAGCCGGGTGACATAGCAGTAGTAGGCGGCGCTGCAGTATTCATCGGGAGTGGCCCCTTTGTAGCTGCCGGCAGGGAGGGGCGCAGCCCCGGAAGTGCCGCTTGACGGCGGAGCGGCGTCCAGCGCCAGCCAGTCCCCGAACTGCGCCCCGAACCGGAACAGACAGCCCTCGCTGTGCCGCTCCAGAAAGTCCAGCCACCGGAGCATGGAATCCATCTGCTCCGCCAGCACTGTTTTGTCTCCGTAGGCCAGGTACAGCGCCCAGGGCAGCAGCACGGCCACGTCTCCCCAACCGGAGGCCCCGCCCTGAACGTCCTGGTCCAGCAGCCAGTCCCCTTCCATGTGACCGGTCAGCAGGTCGGGCACCACATGGGGGACGGCTCCGTTTGCAAATTGGTCCGCCCGCACGTCCGCCAGCCACTTCCGGTAAAAGGCGTCGGTGTTCATCAGCAGACAGGAGGTGGGGGCAAAGGCCACCACGTCCCCCGTCCAGCCCAGCCGCTCGTCCCGCTGGGGGCAGTCGGTGGGGAGGTCTATAAAGTTTCCCTTCATACCCCACAGGATGTTGTGCCACAGTTGGTTCAGCCGTGGATCAGAACAGAGGAAAGAGGCGGTCTCCTCCATGGCGGAGTACACCACCCGGCCCTGGAACTGTTCCAGCTTTGGAACGCCGGGCCAGGAGATGATTTGGGCGTACTGGAACCCCTGGAAGGTGAACAGGGGCCGGAACTGCTCCCGCGCTTCGCCCTTGCAGATATAGCGCACCCGTGGGCGGATGCCCCGGAGGTTTTCCGTATAGACGTTGCCCTCTGCGTCCAGCGTCTCGAAGAACAGCAGCTCTGCCACGTCTCCCGGCGTGGCGTTTTCCACCGTAAAGGCGCACCAGCCCGCCATATTCTGCCCGAAGTCGATGACCCGCTCGCCTGCGGGGGTGGTGAACAGCCGCACAGGGGAAACACAGTCCATCTCCCGCACCGGGCAGCCCTGCTGGGGAATCAGCGTTTCCACCGGCTGGGGGACGGGTTCAGTCACCCGCCAGCCGCTGTCGTCGAAGCCCGGTTCAGTCCACCCCGGCTGCTCTGCCGTCAAGCGGCACTTCCGGGGCTGCGCCCCTCCTTGCAGCCGGGCGTCGTAGACCTCGCCGTCATAAATTTCGCTGAACAGCACCGGCCCCCGGCTGCCCTTCCAGCCCTCGTCGGTGCAGACCCATTCCTCGGTGTCGTCCGTGTACCGGAGAAGGAGCTGCCCGCCGAAAGCGGTACGGGTGCCGTAGTTGTTGCGGGTGTGCTTGTAGCCCATCATGCCCTTGTACCACCCGGCCCCCAGCATAACGCCCAGGGCGTTTTCTCCCTGCCGGAGCAGGGACGTGACCTCATAGGTCTGGTAGCGCAGGTGCTTGTGGTAGCTGGTCCAGCCGGGGGCCAGCTCGTCTGGGGAAACGGCCCGGCCGTTGAGGAAGGCGTGGTAAATGCCATGAGCGGAGCAGACCAGCCATGCCTCTTTTACAGCCTTTGAGATGGTGAACCTCCTGCGCAGCAGCGTCCCGTAGCTTTGGTCTTTGTCCTCCTCTGGCTCGGCGGAGCGAAAGCTGCCCCGCCACTCCTCCGGGGTTTGGAAAGCGGTGACAAAATTTGTCTCCGCCCACTGGCTGCGCTCGTCCCCCGCGGCAGAGCGCACCCGGAGGGTGTAGCGGGTGATGCTTTTCCAGTCCCAGGCGAGGGAAACGTGCGCAGATTGGCGGCTGGGTACGCTGCCGCTGTCATAGAGCAGCGTTCTGGCCTCCCAAAGCTGGATTTGATACCCTGTCTGTATCACATTGCGCTGGTCGGATTCCAGCGCCCAGCTCAACTCGATCGAATCACGAATGCCGACAGGCTCGGTCAGTCCATTGACCATCAAATGCGAAAGCGTCAGCATAGGAAACTCCCCTTTGTTTGTACTTACAGGAGCCGAACTCCTGTCTGCCCTTATTTTAGCAGAGGGTGACGCACTTGTCACCGCCCTTTTGCGCAACAGGTCGGATTAGGGTAAGAGGTGGTCGGGAAAGCGGTATTTCTCCCGATGGTGGTGTTGCTATAATAGGATTCAGTAAAGCAAGGATTCTCATTCAAAACGAAGGAGGCAAACGAGAATGAGTGAACAAATCGTCACCATCAGCAGCGGAAAGGTGCGGGGCTACCAGCGTAACGGCATGGTGGAGTACCTGGGCATCCCTTACGCCCAGCCGCCGGTGGGAGAGCTGCGGTTCAAGCGGGCGCGGCCCGTCCAGCCGTGGGACGGCGTCTTTGACGCCAAGGAGTACGGCCCGGAGGCGGTGCAGTTCGACGAGGGCCAGTACAAGGGAGCCGAGGACTGCCTGACCATCAACGTCCAGCGCCCGCTGGAGGGAGAAAACCTCCCGGTTTTCGTGTACATCCACGGGGGCGGCTACAACACCGGCGGCTGCAACGTACCGCTGTACAACGGCAAGACCTTCGTGGCGGAGGGCATCGTCTATGTAGCCTTCCAGTACCGGCTGAACGTGCTGGGCTTCTACGACTTCACCACCTACCCCGGCTGTGAGGACTTCGAGAGCAACTGCGGCCTGTCTGACCAGATCCTCGCCATGCAGTGGATCCATGAGAACATCGCCGCCTTCGGCGGCGACCCGGAGCGGGTGACCATCTGCGGCGAGTCCGCCGGGGCCGCCTCGGTGGTTAATATGATGGCCTGCCCCGCCGTCAAGGGAACTTTCCAGCAGGCCATTTCCCAGAGCGCCCTGCCCAACTGCGTGGTGACCCACGAGATGGCCCGGCGAAACATCGACCTCTTTCTGGAGGGCATGGGCTGGACAGAGGCCGACCTGCCCAAACTCCGCACCGACGACCCCTTCACCTTCCTGAAAGGGAACGACTACGTGGCGGAGCACCACCAGTACCGCAACCCCGGTATGTTCCTCCCCGGCCCCATTCAGGACGATTTGCTGCCCGTCCGCCCCATCGACGCCATCCGCAGCGGCAGCGCCGCCGGGGTGAAGCTCATCATCGGCAGCAACGCCCACGAGGGCACTACCTTCGTCCACCCGGAAAAGACCGGCTTCCCCAACAGTTGGAGCATGATCGCCCAGATGTTTGAGAAAAACGGGAACATCGATCACTTTTTCGACTTTGTGCGCTACTACCACCCCAACGCGGACGCCTGGCTGAAGCAGTTCGACGGCCAGGACAAGTTCAGCGCCGCGTCTGTGACCACTGCGCCGGGGCCGGTGAAGGTGGGGGTGCCGTTCATCAACTTCGGCACCGACTACGCCTTCCAGGTCCCCGCCGTCAAGGTGGCTGAGGGACAACGCCAGTACACTCCGGACGTGTGGATGTACCGCTACGACCTGGTGACCAAATCCGGCGAGGCCAGCGGCCTGAAAGCCTCCCACGCCTTCGACCTCCCCGCCATGTTCGGCAACCGGGACTTCCATTTCAGCCGGTTTATCTTCGACGGCGAGGACGACGCCCTGGTGGACAGCATCATCAGCGAAATGCACGGCAGTTGGGTGCGCTTCATCAAGACCGGAGAACCGGGCGAGAACTGGCCCCGTTACACCGGCTACAACTGCAAACTGCGCATCTTCGACCGGGAGACCCGGACCGAGCAGGTGGACCGCTCCGAGCTGATGGACACCTGGCAGGACATCCGGTTTTATGAGGACTGACACGGTCACATCGGGTCGGAAAAGGGCAAGTTCTGGTAGGATAATACCTGTCAGAAAACCCGTCAAATTTGTATACTGTATTCAGCGCAAGCAAAACGAAAATATCAAACAAAGGAGCGAAAGAAATGTTTAATTTTGCGTCCAAAACCAACGACCCCAACACCAAACTGGGCTGGAACGACCGTATCGGCTACGGCGTCGGCAACTTCGGTATGGCGTGGGTCAACGGCATGATGTCCGCATTCTTCATGTCCTATCTGACCGACGTGTCCCTGGTGGACGCGGGGGTCGCCAGCACCATCATCGCCATTTCCAAGTTGTTTGACGGGTTCTCCGACCTGATCATGGGCCGCATCGTGGACGGCACCAAATCCAAAATGGGCAAGGCTCGTGTCTGGCTGGTGCGGATGTGCGTACCAATGGCTATCGCGGTGATCCTGTTGTTCAGCATCCCCTCCTCCTTCACGGGAATGGTGAAGTACGTCTACATCTTCGTCATCTACAACCTGGTCAACTCCGTGTTCTACACGTCGATGTTTGTGCCCTTCAACTCGCTGATCTCGCTGACCACCAACGACAGCTACGAACACGGTATGCTGGGCAACATCAGCATGATTTTCCAGACCATCGCCAACATCACCATGAACACCTTCTTCATGGGCTGGGTCATCATGTTTGCCGGAACCGACACCCTCTACACCCCTGAAGCCCAGAAGGGCTGGACCATGGCCACCATCATTGTGGGTATCTTCGTAGTGGTTTCCGCGCTCATCTGCGTCATGGGCACCAAGGAGCGCACCGCTGTACAGACCGCCGCTGAGGAGGAAAAGCCCAAGGACGACATCCCCGCTATGGTGGCGCTGAAATCTCTGGTGACCAACAAGTACTGGGTCACGATGATCTTCTGTATGTTCGTCATCTTTTTCATCATCGTCATGTACTCCGCCGGAGCCATTTACTACTGCAAGGACGTGTTGGGCGATTACTCCCTGTACACCGACATCGCCGCCTGGCTGGGCGAGGGCTACGCCTGCGGCGCGGTGGGCGAGATGGTGGCCGATTTGGAGCGGTTCGGCAAGCGCCACGCCGTCATCACCGGCGTGGTGGAGGGCGGCGACCCCGCTGTGCAGGCGGAGATCGAGGACTGGTGCAAGGCCGCGCAAGTGCGCCGCCGTTTCCGCCAGACCAACATCGCCCAAATTGGCCGCCCCTATCCCGGCATGATGGACCTCTACATCGACGAGTCCAACCTGTACCGGCGGATGGGCCTGTATACCAAGCAGTTCGACTGGGAAAAGATGTGGGCCATTGCCGACAACGTCACCGACGAGGACGCCATCCGCGCCAAAGCCCAGGACATCCTGGATACCTTCGACATCGAGGGCGGCGGCAGCATCGAGGAAGTCTGGGAGATGGCGAAGTACGTGGTCGCCTTCGAGCAGTGGGTGAAGGATGAGCAGCTTGGCCTCATCGCCTCCCACTATGACGGCTACGCCCAGGGCAAGGCCGGCGTGCTGGACAGTATGCTGATTCCCGCTTTCTCCATGCTCATCAAACAGGGCACCGCCTGCGCCGTGGAGGGCGACATGAAGGTGGCGATGGCCATGAGCATCCTTAAGACCATTTCCGGCACCGGCCAGCTGGCCGAGATGTACTCTATCGACTTCAACGACGACATCGCCATCATCGGGCACAGCGGTTCCGGCGACGCGGACATTTCCGACAAGAAGCCCACCATGAAGATCGTCAAGGTGTTCCACGGCAAGACCGGCGGCGGCTACCTGACCCAGTTCTACCCCTACACCGGCCCTGTGACCTACCTGGCCATCACCCAGGACGGCAACGGCAACTTCAAGTTTGTTGTGGCGGAGGGTGTCAACGAGGAGGGCAAGATCCTCTCCTTCGGCGACACCAATATGCGTACCCGGTTCACCTGCGGCGCGACGGAGTTCGTCACTCGCTGGAGCGAGTGCGGCCCCACCCACCACTTCGCCGCAGCCACCGGGCGGCACATCGACACCATTTTGAAGGTGGCGAAGATTTTGAACGTGCCGGTGGACGTTGTCACCCGGTAAAAGGAAAATCGGTGAGTCCTTTGAACCAGCGTGGTCAGTGATTCCGGCGGAAAACCCCTCCACCATGCTTCGCATGGTCCCCCTCCCCTTTCAGGGGCGGCGAGAG
>JAJPXR010000024.1:0-23940 GCA_021205375.1 Clostridiales bacterium
TTCACTATTTTTGCGGGTTATTTTTCTCTGCCCCAACTCTTGACATAGAACCTTACAACATCGTAGGCGTTTCTTGTGGTGGAGACTGGGAGACTCGAACTCTCGACCTCTTGCGTGTGAAGCAAGCGCTCTAACCTGCTGAGCTAAGCCTCCAAAGGAATGAGAAGGGGGAAAGACACTTCTCATTCGTGGTGACCCGTACGGGAATCGAACCCATGTTACAGCCGTGAAAGGGCCGTGTCTTAACCTCTTGACCAACGGGCCAAATTAAGTTGTGTTCCCTCCGGGACGAAATGCGCCCCGGAGGGAGATGGTAGCGGCGACTGGATTTGAACCGGTGACACTCCGGGTATGAACCGAATGCTCTAGCCAACTGAGCTACGCCGCCATAGGTACGCTTGGAAAAGCGTCACTCACAACAACGATTATTATAACGGCTAAGGACCGGAATGTCAACCACTTTTTTTCGGTTTCTCAAAAATTTTTGCGAAAAAATGCGGGGATGTCATTGACAAAAAGGGCAGGATAGCGGATACTAAGTAGGATGAGATATTATGGGCGGAGGCGCTTTGGCCCGCCCAGATGGGAGACCGGACAAGTTCTGCTATGAGTTATATTTTCTTTGACCTGGAATGGAACCAGGGGTATCCCCGGAGCGAGGCGGACAAGCTGGACGAGATCATACAAATCGGCGCCTGGCGGCTGGATAGCTGGGAGGACTGGGGAGCGGCCTTTTCTGCCTATGTGCGCCCCACCATCCACAAGCGGCTGCACCATCGGGTGCGGAAGATCCTCCCGCTGGACCAAAACGAGCTGAAAAATGCCGCCCCCTTCCGGAAAGTCGTCCGCGACTTTTTCCGCTGGTGTGGAGAGGACCCGGTGTTCTTCACCTGGGGCGGCTGTGACGCACGGGTGCTGGACATGAACCTTTGCTGGTACGGCCTGGAGGAGTACCTGGACCTGGAGATCTACGACCTCCAGCGGGCTTATGACCTGATGGTGGCCCACACTGACCAGCAGACGGCGTTGAAAGACGCGGTGGCGACCCTGGGGCTGGAGGCCCAACTGGAATACCACGATGCCGGAAATGACGCCTTCTACACCGCTCGCATCGGCGCGGAGATGATACGCCGGTTCCACACCCTGCCCACCGAGGAGGAGCTGTGCGCAGGCGAAGAGGCGTTCCGCCAGGAGAAGCGTCGTCAGGCCGCGCTGCTGGCTCAGACCTCGCTGGAAGCGGCGCTGCCGGAGCTGGAGCCGGTGGTGCAGCGGGACTGCGGACGATTCCGCACCCCGGAGGACTGCCTGAAAAGCCGCAGCGCCCGGGTCTACCGCTGTCCCGAATGTGAAGAGTGCCTGTGCAGCGGCACCTGGTATCAGGTGGGGAACCGCTACGTGGCCCGCAGCCGCTGTGTGGAACACGGACGCTACTACTCCTGCCTGACGGTGGAGCAGACCCCGGAGGGGCCGTACACGGGCGTGCTGTCCGTCTACGGGCAGTCCTTCGGCCAGGAGCTGTTCCACCTGTGCAAGGTGGGCGGCGTGGCCACAGTGATGACCAAAACACCCCACAAACGCAGACGCCGCCGGAAACAGAAGCCGGCGAAGCAGACGTAATTGCATGACAAACCCCGCCCGTATCCGGGCGGGGTTTTGTTGTTATATCACTTTGGGGCGGTAGAAGCTCACTTTTCCTTTCCGGCGGTGATGATCCCCAGCCGGAGGAACACCGGGTAGAGGTACGACGCGCCGAACACCCCCAGCTTTTTGGGGCCGGAGACCTCCCCCAGGGCCAGCGCCCGCCGAAAGGCCATTTCCACGCTGCTGCGGGTGATAGATTTCTCCTTGCGGCTGACGAACAGCTCTCCGCCCTTGATGGTGTAGGAAAATTCCAGCCCCTTGGCGGTGTGAAAGGGGCAGGACTGGAACAGCAGCAGGGCCTCCCACAGGTTTTCCACCGTAGGCTCCGCCGCCAGATGCCGTATTGCGGCCTCCCGCGCCAGCTCTGTCGGGTCTGCATCTGTAGAACAAACCCTTCTGGTATAGGGCAAATAGGTGTAGACCGACACACGGGAGAGGCCGGTACATTCCATGATCTCCTCCACCGTCCGGCCCTCCCGGTAGAGGGACAGCACCCGTTCCGCCTTGGCGGAATGGTACACCCCGGCGGTGATGAGCAGCTTGCGCACCTGGAGGGGATTCAGCCCCAGTTGGTCGCCAATGGCCTGGAGGGAGGGGTGGCGGCTCTCGTCGGGGCCATAGGCCGCCACCGCCTGCTCCAGCAGGGCCATGGCGTGGGCTGGTGTTTGTCTGGGGTTTGCCATAGGTCATCCCCTCCGGGGTTCGTCGCAGAGGTTTTAGCGTCTATTTTGCTGCGATTCGTCCGGCATAAAACCAGCTTCCCGCAGAGAAAAGTGGTTGGATAATTGACCACCCCTCTTGCCTCCCCTGTGAAGCGCTGGCCGAATGGCCAATTCCGCTTTAGCGCAAATGCAGGGAGCTATGGCCCTTTTGGGCCATGCGAGTCGCAAAGGGGAGGTGGCGCGGCGTAAGCCGCGACGGAGGGGTTTTCGCTCACCACTCAAACGGCCGCCTCTTGCTGCTGTTTCTTCTTTTTCGCCATGGCCTTGCCGTTGGCAAGCATCAGTTTAATACGATTTTCCTGATTGATTTTGGTAGCGGAGGGGTCGTAGTCGATGGCCACGATGTTGGACTCCGGGTAATTGTCCTTCAACGCCCGGATCATGCCCTTGCCCACGATATGGTTGGGCAGGCAGCCAAAGGGCTGGGTGCAGACGATGTTGTTGGTGCCGGAGTGGATCAGCTCCAGCATCTCGGCGGTGAGCAGCCAGCCCTCGCCCATCTTGCAGCCTTCCCCCAGGTAGCCCTGCACCAGTTGCCGTAGCTGTTCAAAGTCGCCGGGGGCGCGGAAGCGGGACTTCTCCAGCGCGTCGATCATGTCGTGCTGGCACTTCTGGATATAGCCCATGAAGAACTCGCAGACCTCCTTCTTGGCGAAGGAGCCGCCGTAGATGTCCACGTCCACCACGCGGTTGTAGATTTTGAAGATCATAAAGTCGGTCAGGCCGGGCACCACTGGCTCCGCTCCTTCGGAGAGCAGAAATTCCTCCAGGTGGTTGTTGCCCAGGGCGGAGAACTTGACGTAGATTTCGCCCACCACGCCGACCCGCACCTTTTCCTCTCCGGTGATGGGGATGGCTTCAAAGTCCGCGATAATTTCGTCGAAAATGCTCCGCATTGCCTTGCGGCTCATGCCCTTGCCGTGCTGGAAGCGGTCCACCAGTTCCTTGATCCAGTCCTGAACCATCAGGTCGGTGTCCCCCTTGCTGGCCTCGTAGGGCCGCACCTGGTTTGCCACGTTCATGATGAGGTCGCCGTACATCATGCCGTAAACCAGCTTCTGAATCAGCGGGATGGTCAGGGAGAAGCCGGGGTTGGACTCCATGCCGAAGCTGACGGAGATGACGGGGATATAGTCCATCCCCGCCTTTTTCAGTGCCTTGCGGAGCAGGTGGATGTAGTTGGAGGCCCGGCAGCCGCCGCCGGTCTGGGTGATGAACAGCGCTACCTTGTGGGGGTCGTAGCCGCCGTTCTTGATGGCGTCCATAAACTGGCCGATGACCAGCAGGGCGGGGTAGCAGGTGTCGTTGTGGACGTATTTCAGCCCCTCGTCCACCACGTTCCGGCTGTCATTGTTCAGTTGGTCCACATGGTAGCCCTCCAGCTCCAGCAGCTTGCGGAACATACTGAAGTGAATGGGCAGCATCTGGGGCATCAGAATGGTGTACTCCTCCTTCATCTCCTTGGTGAAGAGGAGGCGGCCCTGTTCGTTATATACAAGTTCTGCCATAGTAGGTAAATCCTTTCCTGGGGTGCGCCAGCCGAGGGTGTGCCCGGCGGCGCAGCGGTTCCGTCAGACGGCTTTCTTCGTCCCCTGGGCCTCCGCCTGCTCGCTGTCTCTGGCCTCCATGGCCGCAATCAGGGAGCGGACGCGGATCTTCACAGCGCCCAGGTTGGAGATGTCGTCAATTTTCAGCTGGGTGTACAGCTTGCCACCGTCCTCCAGGATGGAGCGCATCTCGTCCGTGGTGATGGCGTCCACGCCGCAGCCGAAGCTGACCAGCTGAATGAGCTGCATATCGTCCTGGGTGCAGACGTAGCGGGCGGCGTTGTACATTCTGGAGTGGTAGGTCCACTGGTTCAGCACGGTGCGGGGCTGCTTATCCATCATCCAGGCCACCGAATCCTCGGTGATGAGGACGAAGTTGAAGCCGGTAATCAGGTCGTTGATGCCGTGATTGATCTCTGGGTCCATATGATAGGGTCGGCCAGCCACCACCATGATGGGCATATCGTGCTTCCGGGCATAGGCGATGTACTCCCGGCCGGTGCCCCGCACCTCGTTCTTATAGTCGTCATAGGCCTGATACGCCTTCCGCACGGCGGCCACCGTCTCCTTCTTGGGCACGTCGAACTCCTGGAGGAAGAACTCCGAGGCGTGCTTTTCAAAGTCCTTGGGCCGGTGCAGGCCGAAGTAGGGGTGATAGAACCGGGTGTCCTTCAGCTGGGGGATGTTGGCCGCCAGCAGGTCGGGGTAGTAGGCCACCACGGGGCAGTTATAGTTATTGTCGCTGGTGCCCTCGTCAAAGTTGTAGCTCATGCAGGGGTAGAGGATGGCGTCCACGTTCTCCTCCAGCAGGGCCAGCACATGGCCGTGGAGCAGCTTGGCGGGGTAGCACACCGTGTCGGAGGGGATGGTGCGTTGGCCCTTGATGTACAGCTTCCGGCTGGACTCCGGAGACAGCACCACCTCAAAGTTCAGGCTGGTCAGCAGGGCGTACCAGAAGGGCAGGTTCTCATACATATTCAGCCCGAAGGGGATGCCGATGCGGCCCCGGACGCCGGTGCCCTCCCCCTTGCCCTGCATGGTGCGGAGCTTTTCGTACTTCCACTTCATCAGGTCGGGGTTCTGCACCTTCTTGCCCCCCAGGGGCTTGGAGCAGCGGTTGCCGGAGATGAAGCGGCGGCCGCCGTCAAAGGTGTTGATGGTCAGGGCGCAGTGGTTGGTGCAGCCGTTGCAGGTGACGGGCTTCGCGGTGTGCTGGAAGTGCTGCAGCTCCTCGGCAGAGAGGATGCTGCTCTTCTCCAGGGCCAGCTTCTTGGCTGCCAGGGCCGCGCCGAAGGCACCCATGATGCCGGCAATGGTGGGGCGGACGACCTCCCGCCCCAGCTCCTGCTCAAAGGCGCGGAGGACGGCGTCGTTATAGAAGGTGCCGCCCTGGACAACGATATGTTGCCCCAGGTCGTCGGCGGAGGACATCCGCAGCACCTTGTAGATGGCATTCTTCACGATGGAGATGGAAAGCCCCGCCGAGATGTCCTCCACACTGGCGCCGTCCTTCTGGGCCTGCTTCACGGAGGAGTTCATAAACACCGTACAGCGGGAGCCCAGGTTCACCGGCTTCTTGGTGAACAGGCCCAGCTTGGCGAAGTCGGCAATGTCATAGCCCAGGGCCCGGGCGAAGGTCTCGATGAAGGAGCCGCAGCCGGAGGAGCAGGCCTCGTTCAGCATGATGGAGTCCACCGCGCCGTTGCGGATTTTGAAGCACTTCATATCCTGGCCGCCGATGTCAATGATGAAGTCCACCTCCGGGTTGAAGTGGGCGGCGGCGTTGTAGTGGGCCATGGTCTCCACCAGCCCCAGGTCGCAGCGGAAGGCGCTCTTGATCAGGTCCTCGCCGTAGCCGGTGACGGCGCTGCCCTTGATGGTGATGCGGTCGCCCATCAGCTCATAGAGCTTGGTCAGCTCCTGCCGGACGATGGACACCGGATTGCCCATGTTGGAGTGGTAGTAGGTGTACAGCAGTCCGCCGTCCGGGGCAATCAGCGCCAGCTTGGTGGTGGTGGAGCCTGCGTCGATGCCCAGGTAGGCGTCGCCGGAGTAGGTGGCGATGTCGTACACCGGGGGATGCTGGCTGTTGTGCCGCTGGCAGAAGGCGTCATACTCCTCCTGGCTCTCAAAGAGGGCGGGGGCGGTGTCCACGCTGGAGACGGAGTTCTGAGACTCCTCCAGCTTTTTCAGCTGGTCGTCAAACAGGTGGGCTTCATAGTCGGTGGCGCAGAGGGCCGCGCCGATGGCGGCGAAGCAGTCGCCGTCCTCCGGGAAGATGGCGTGTTCCTCGTCCAGGTGCAGCGTCTCCACGAACCGCTCCCGCAGACCCATCAGGAAGTGCAGGGGGCCGCCCAAAAAGACGATTTTGCCCTTCAATTCCCGGCCCTGGGTCAGTCCGGCGATGGTCTGGTCCACCACCGCCTGGAAGATGGAGGCCGCCACGTCCTCCTTGCGCCCGCCCTGGTTCAGGATGGGCTGGATGTCGCTCTTGGCGAACACGCCGCAGCGGGAGGCGATGGGGTAGATTTTTTCGTGTTTCAGGGAGAGCTTGTCCAGCTCGTCCCCGGTGACGTTCATCAGGGTAGCCATCTGGTCGATGAAGGCCCCAGTGCCGCCGGCGCAGGAGCCGTTCATCCGCTCCTCCAGCGCGCCGCCGAAGAAGATGATCTTGGCGTCCTCGCCGCCCAGCTCGATGACCGCGTCGGTGTTGGGGATGAACTCGTCCACGGCGGCGGCGGTGGCGTAGACCTCCTGCACAAAGTCCACGCCGCTGGCTTTGGACACGCCCAGTCCGGCGGAGCCGGTGATGACCATTTTGACCTGCTGGCCGGTCAGGAGGTTGTACACCTCCGGCCGCTCCAAAATCTCGCAGGTCTTTTCCCGCACCTTGGAGAAGTGCCGCTCGTAGGAGCGGAAGAGCAGCTTGTTCTGCTCGTCCAGCACCACCACCTTGACGGTGGTGGAGCCGATGTCGATGCCAATTCTAAGGTTCATATTTTGTTCACCTGTTTTGTGTATTTCGTAACTAAGAACGAAAATAATTCTCATTTGTTCAGATACTATCTTAATATAATTCTCGCCCGTTTACAAGTGGCAATTTCCGCACAGTTTGTATAAATTTAAACTTCGACAGTTCTTTTTACACTATCTTAATATTTTCCTGGAGCGGGGAGGCATTTCAACTGTCTGCACGGGCCGCCCATCGGAAAACAAAACTTGCGTTTGGTGATATTCTCTGTTAAAATAACGTCAAATGGTTATACTGGCGGAAAGGGAGGCGGTCAAATGGAAAAAACCGAGACTCTGGGCCGCCGTCTGCTCCAGGTCATGGAGGAGCGGGGGCTGAACTATGACCGGCTGGGCAAGCTGCTGGACATGAAGCCCCAAACGCTGAACCGCTACGTCCTGGGCCAGCGGGAACCAAAGGCGCGGGTGGCCACCGAAATGGCCATGAAGCTGGAGGTGGACCCCCTGTGGCTCCAGGGCTACGACGTTCCCAAGACCCAGCCCATCGACCCGCTCTCCCAGCCAGGGGAGACGCTGCTGCCCATTTTGGGCACCATCCGGGCGGGCATCCCCACCCTGGCCCAGCAGGAGATTTTGGGCTACATGGCGGCGGATGTGCCCCAGCAGGAAGGGTATTTTTACCTGGAGGTGCGGGGCGACAGCATGTGCAATGCCGGCATCCAGTCCGGGGACCGGGTGCTCATCCGCCAGCAGCCCGACGCCCAGGACGGGCAAATCGTGGCCTGCATCGTGGACGGGGAGGACGCCACCCTCAAGCGGTTCCACCGCCAGGGCGACTGGGTCATCCTCCAGCCGGAAAACCCCCGCTACGCCCCCCGCATCGTCCCCGTCTCCGACTTCGCCGCGGGCGCGGCCCGCATCATCGGCGTGGCGGTGCGGCTGACGCGGGATCTGGATTTTCTTTGAGCAGCATCCTCTTTTCATTGCAGTATTTTCTATCACAACATTAGGAGTGAAGCACTATGTCTATTCCCGAACGCAAAGATTTGAACCAGGCCGACACCTGGGCCTTGGAGGACATCTTCCCCAGCGACGAGGCGTGGACCGCCGCCCTGGAGGCCGCCAAGGGCTACCCCGCCCAAATCGCCGCCTATGAGGGCAAATTGGGTGAGAGCGGCGAGACGCTGCTGGCCTACCTCCGGCTGGACGACGAGATGAGCCTGGCTTTCGACGCCCTCATCAACTACGTCTGCCGCCGGGGGGACGAGGACACCCGCGTGGCAAAGTACCAGTCCATGACCGCCCAGGTCATGAACCTGCTGACCCAGGTCAGCGCCGCAGGCTCCTTCGAGACCAACGAGCTGCTGGCCATCCCCGACGACACGCTGGAGGCGTTCTACCAGTCCACCCCCGGCCTGGAGCTGTACCGCCGCTGCCTGGACAACGTCCGCCGCAAGCGGGAACACATCCTCTCCCCGGCGGAGGAAAAGCTGCTGGCCCAGGCGGGGCAAATTTCCGACGACCCGGAGAACATCTACTCCATGCTCAACGACGCGGACCTGACCTTCCCCGACGCCATCGACAGCCAGGGCCAGCCCCACACCCTGACCCACGGCACCTATATCCCCATGATGCAGTCCACCGACCGGGCGCTGCGGAAATCCGCCTTTGAGAACCTGTACGGCGTCTATCGCCAGTTCCGCAACACCTCTGCCGCCGCCCTGGGCGCTCAGGTCAAGCAGCAGTGGTTCTTCGCCAACGCCCGGAAGTACCCTTCTGCCCTGGCCGCCGCTCTGGACAGCACTGAGGTGCCGGAGTCGGTTTATCACAACCTCATCGAGGCAGTTCATCAGAACTTCCCCGCCATGTACCGCTATGTCCGGCTGCGCAAGCGGCTGATGGGGGTGGATGAGCTGCACTTCTACGACCTCTACGCCCCCATGGTGCCGGACGTGGACTTCACGGTGGAGTATGAAGAGGCCAAGGAGCTGTGCCGGAAGGCTCTGGCTCCGCTGGGGGAGGACTACCTCGCCATTCTCGAAGAGGGCTTCCAGAACCGCTGGATCGACGTGTACGAGAACGTGGGCAAGCGCTCCGGGGGCTACTCTGCCGGGCCAAAGGTCCACCCCTATGTGCTGCTGAACTACCACGACACCCTCAACGACGCCTTTACCCTCATCCACGAGATGGGCCACTCCCTGCACTCCTACCTCTCCAACAAGAACCAGCCCACCGTCTACTCGGACTACGTGATTTTCGTGGCGGAGGTGGCCTCCACCTGCAACGAGGCCCTGCTGATGGAGTACCTGCTCAGCGTCACCACCGACAAGGCCAAGCGCGCCTACCTCATCAACTACTTCCTGGAGCAGTTCCGCACCACCCTCTACCGGCAGACCATGTTCGCGGAGTTCGAGTTGAAAATCAACGAGTTGGCCCAGAGCGGCCAGGGCGTCACCGCCGACGCCTGCTGTGAAATCTACGGTCAGCTCAACCGGGATTACTTCGGCCCGGACATCGTGCTGGACGAGGAGATCGCCCTGGAGTGGGCCAGGATCCCCCACTTCTACTACAATTACTACGTCTACCAGTACGCCACCGGCTACGCCGCCGCCATCGCCCTGAGCCGCCGCATTCTCCGGGAGGGGGACAGCGCCGTGCAGGACTATCTGGGCTTCCTCAAGGGCGGCTGCTCCAAGCCACCCATTGAACTGCTGAAGGGTGCAGGCGTGGATATGTCCACCCCCGCCCCCGTCAACGACGCCCTGAAGGTGTTCGACGGGTTGATGGATGAGCTGGAGGCCCTGCTGGAGGAGTGAGGCAACGCTTCCCCTCAGGACCAATAGGAAGAAACAACACAGCGGCAGGCCCCATCGGGAGACCTGCCGCTGTCATTTTACCACTTCGTCAAAAATACATTCATTTTGATTCATGCCGGGTGTTTGCTGTTTTGCGCCCTATTCCTTTTCCTCCTGCGCCTTGAGCTGCTTTTCCAGCGCCCGGATGCGCTCGTCCAGCCCCACGAGAATGACTGCGACCACGGCGATGACAAAGGCAACGGCCCCTGTCGCCAAATAGAAATGGCTGCCAAAGTCAAAGAGCATCCATCCGCCGAAAAAGACGAATAAGTAACACAGTACCAGGGTAAGCGAGAACGTTTTGAGAAATTTTATAGTTATCCCTCCATAACCCTTTTGACAAAGCGATAAATCGGTTTAACCCTCCCAGAAGGAGCTGATGAGCGCGGTATCTTCCTCCCACCGAATGGCCCCGGTGCGCGTCTCCGTCTCGCCGCCGACGGTCAGCGTCACCACGAAGTCGCAGCCCTCCTCGCCGTCCTCCGGCGCTTCAAAGGCCACCGACTCCACCGTGGCGGGGGTGTCGGCGTACAGTTGGTCGTATTTGTAGGGGATGCGATTTGTGATGAGCTGGCTCAACAGCTCCTCCGTGACCAAATCGGAGAAGGAGAGACTGCCGTAGTAGTTGGCCATAGCCGCAGCCGCGCTGTCCGGGTCGTCAGCGTCCTCTGTCGCCTCCAGCCAAGAGGTGTACCGCCCGCCCTGGTCGGTGGTGTAAATGGCGGTCAGAAAGTCCGCCGCACCCTCCGGGACCTCTAAGCCCTCCTGGGTGGTGACACTGGCGGAGGCCCCGGAACCGCAGGCCGCCGCAGTCAGGACGAACAGTGCCGCCAATAAAAGTAATGCCGCTTTTTTCGCCATTTCACGCCACTTCCTCTCCGACAGTGCTGTGACAAGTATATCATACTAGTTTGACTATGTCAATGGGCTACCCAAAAAAACCATTTAAAACACAAATTATCATGAAAACGCCCTCCCGGAGCAATTTCTTCTCCGGGAGGGCGATATTTTATATAAAAGATATTTCTACCTATAAACTATCGGTGGGGATTTGTTGTGTCCCTTTGGTCTGAGAAGCTCTATGGCTCCTCGGGAGGAAATCGACGTGCTCCTCCCCCAGTGGTGAATACTTGTTAGCGCATTTTTGAATCAAAACTGCCATTGAGCTTGAGGCAATGAGTCAAGAATGCTTGGAATGGTGGGAGCGAAAACAAAGAATGCAAAGAGTAGGACTCTCCACCAAAGCGAGTGGCGAAATGTGTCCCAAGACCAGCGGTCATTGGAGAAAAGCGCATAAACACATTCAACAATGGTAAAGATCAAGAGCAGGCAAGCTCCCCCGTGGCAAATCAACCGCAATATGTTGTCTAACAACACCAGCAGATCTGCAAATGGCTGAAACAGCACGAAAACACCTCCTTTCCAAAAATTGGACCGCAAGTGGATATAAAACCCATTTTGAAATCCATTAAAGCAAGTATACCGCAGTTTGTCCGAATTGTCAAGCCAAAATTCGATAAAAAATCGCCCTCCCGGAGGCAAACTATCTTCGGGAGGGCAAAAAGTTGTTGTGAATTGTTTACAGGCAGGTGTACCCCATCAGGTACTCATCCACCTCGCGGGCGCAGGCCCGTCCTTCGGCGATGCCCCACACCACCAGGGACTGGCCCCGGTGCATGTCGCCGGCGGTAAAGACCTTCTCCACGTTGGTCTTGTAGCTGCCCTCGGCGGTCTTGACGTTGGTGCGCTGGTTCAGCTCCACGCCAAACGCCTCGGAGACGTACTTCTGGTTGCCCAGGAACCCGGCGGCGATGAGCAGCAGCTCGCAGGGCAGGGTTTCCTCGCTGCCCTCCACGGGTACCATCATGTTGCGGCCCGTCTTTTCGTCCTTCTTGGACTCCAGGTGGACGATGGTGACGGCGCACAGGTCGCCCTTTTCGTCCTTGTGGAACTCCTTCACCGTGGTCTGGTAGATGCGGGGGTCCATGCCAAAGACGGCGATGGCTTCCTCGTGGCCGTAGTCGGTCTTGAGGACCCGCGGCCACTGGGGCCAGGGGTTGCTGGGCAGCCGGTCCACCGGGGGCTTGGGCATCATCTCCAGGGCGGTGATGCTCTTGCAGCCGTGGCGCATACAGGTGCCGATGCAGTCGTTGCCGGTGTCGCCGCCGCCCACCACGATGACGTTCTTGTCCTTGGCAGAGATGTTCTTGCCATCGGTCAGGTTGCTGTCCAGCAGGCTCTTGGTGTTGCGGCGCAGGAAGTCCACGGCGAAATAGATGCCGTTGGCGTCCCGGCCGGGGTTGTTCAGGTCCCGGGGGTTGGACGCGCCGCAGCACAGCACCACCGCGTCGTAGCTGTCCATCAGCTCCTGGGCGGAGACAGTGTTGCCCACGTCAGCGTTGGTGACGAAGGTGACGCCCTCCTCCTTCATCAGGTTCACCCGGCGGTCAATGATGTGCTTTTCCAGCTTCATGTTGGGGATGCCGTACATCATCAGGCCGCCGATGCGGTCATACCGCTCGTAGACGGTGACGGAGTGGCCCCGGCGGTTGAGCAGGTCGGCGGTGGCCAGGCCGGAGGGGCCGGAGCCGACTACCGCAATGCGCTTGCCGGTGCGCACGGCGGGGATGCGGGGCTGGATCAGCCCGTTTTCCCAGCCGTACTCGATGAGGGCCAGCTCGTTCTCCTTGACGGTGACCGGGTCGCCGTTGGCGCCGCAGGTACACGCCGCCATGCACAGGCCGGGACACACCCGCCCGGTGAACTCCGGGAAGGAGGCCGTTTTGCACAGCCGGGTCAGGGCGTGCTCCCAGTTGCCCTTGTAAATCATATCGTTCCACTCAGGGATCAGGTTGTGGAGCGGGCAGCCGGAGAACATTCCGGCGAGCTGCACACAGCTCTGGCAGAAGGGCACGCCGCAGTCCATGCAGCGGGCGCCTTGTTCCTGACGGGCCTCCCGGTCCAGCGGGGGGTGGAACTCGTTGAAGTTCTTAATGCGCTCCAGCGGCGCGATGGCCGGGTTCTCCTGGCGCTGATACTCTAAAAATCCAGTGGGTTTGCCCATGATTTCACCCTCCTTTTCAGTTGACGGACGCATAGAATGCGTCGATCTCTGCCTGCTCATGGCTCAGGCCCTTTTCCTCGGCCTTGGCGATGGCTTTCAGCATCTTGTTGTAATCGTTGGGCATGATCTTCTTAAAGAGGGGGATGTAGTCCTGGAAGTGTGCCAGAATTTCCTTGCCCTTTTCGGAGCCGGTGGCGGCTACGTGTTCCTCGATGAGGCCCTTCAGCTCCTGGATGTCGTGCTTCTGGGAGACGGTCTCCATGGTGACCATGGACTTGTTGACCCGCATATAGAGGTCCCGGTGGGAGTCCAGCACGTAGGCGATGCCGCCGGACATACCGGCTGCGAAGTTCTTGCCGGTGCCACCCAGCACCACCACGCGCCCGCCGGTCATGTACTCACAGCCGTGGTCGCCCACGCCCTCCACCACGGCGATGGCGCCGGAGTTGCGGACGCAGAACCGCTCTCCGGCCACGCCGGAGATGAACGCCTTGCCGGAGGTGGCCCCGTAGAAGGCCACGTTGCCGATGATGATGTTTTCGTCGGCCTTGAACTGACTGCCCTTGGGCGGGTAGACGATGATCTTGCCGCCGGAGAGACCCTTGCCCAGGTAGTCGTTGGAGTCGCCCTCCAGCTCTAGGGTCAGGCCCTTGGGGATGAACGCGCCGAAGGACTGGCCGCCGCCGCCGTAGCACTTGATGCGGTAGGTGTCCTCGGGGAGGGTGTTGCCGTGGAGCCGGGTGATCTCGCTGCCGAAGATGGTGCCCAGCGCCCGGTCAGTGGAGCTGATTTTCAGCTCCAGGGATTGGGGCTTGCCGCTCTTGAGGTTGCGGCCCATCTTTTTCAGGAACACGGCCTCGTCCACGGTCTTTTCCAGCTCGAAGTCGTAGGCTTTCTCCGGCTCGAAGTGGCGCTCCGGGGCGTCCACATAGGGGTTGTTCAAAATCAGGGACAGGTCCACGGTGTCGGCCCGGCCGATCCGCATGTCCTTGCGGCGTTCCAGTTTGTCGCTGCGGCCCACCATCTCGTCCACGGTGCGGAAGCCCAGCTTCGCCATGATCTCCCGCAACTGGCGGGCGATGAAGAGCATATAGTTCTGGACATGCTCCGGCTTGCCCTTGAACCGCTTGCGCAGCACCGGGTTCTGGGTGGCGATGCCCATGGGACAGGTGTCCTGGTTGCAGACACGCATCATCACGCAGCCCATCGCCACCAGGGGACCGGTGGCGAAGCCGAACTCCTCCGCGCCCAGCAGACAGGCGATGGCCACGTCCCGGCCGGTCATCAACTTGGAGTCGGCCTCGATGACCACGCGGGACCGCAGACCGTTCTGAATCAGGGTCTGGTGGGTCTCCGCCACGCCCAACTCCCAGGGGAGGCCGGCGTTGTGGATAGAACTCTTGGGAGCCGCGCCGGAGCCTCCGTCGTAGCCGGAGATGAGGATGACCTGCGCGCCGCCCTTGGCGACGCCAGCGGCGATGGTGCCCACGCCCGCCTCAGAGACCAGCTTTACGTTGATGCGGGCCTTGCGGTTGGCGTTTTTCAGGTCGTAGATCAACTGAGCCAGGTCCTCGATGGAGTAGATGTCGTGGTGCGGCGGCGGGGAGATCAGCGACACGCCAGGAGTGGAGAACCGGGTCTTAGCCACCCAGGGGTAGACCTTCTTGCCGGGCAGGTGACCGCCCTCGCCGGGCTTCGCGCCCTGGGCCATCTTGATTTGAATTTCGTTGCCGCTCATCAGGTACTCGGAGTTGACGCCGAACCGCCCGGAGGCCACCTGCACGATGGAGCAGGCTTTTTCGGTGCCGTACCGCTCTGGCGGCTCGCCGCCCTCGCCGGTGTTGGAGTGGGCGCCCAGCCGGTTCATGGCGATGGCCAGGCACTCGTGGGCCTCAGCGGAGAGGCAGCCGTAGCTCATGGCGGCGGTCTTGAACCGCTTGACGATCTCGTATTCGCTCTCCACCTCGTCCAGTGGAACGGCGGTGTCGGGGTCGAAGTGGAAGTCCATCAGCCCCCGGAGGGTATGGGGCACGTCGGCGTTGTCCACGCACTCGGCGTACTGCTGATAGACGCTGTAGTCGCCGGTGCGGACCGCCTGCTGGAGCAGGGCGATGACCTTGGGGTTGTAGAGGTGATCCTCGCAGCCGCTGCCAGCTCTCGACTTGTGGGTGCCCGGAGAGTCCAGGGTGGTGTCGATGGCCAGGCCCAGGGGGTCGAAGGCGTGGTTGTGGCGGTATTCCACCACCTCGCCGATCTCCTCCAGGCCGATGCCGCCCACACGGGAGACGGTGTTGGTGAAGTATTCGTCGATGACCTCCTGCTTGATGCCGATGGCCTCGAAAATCTGCGCGGACTGGTAGGACTGGATGGTGGAAATGCCCATCTTGGAGGCGATTTTGACGATGCCGTTGAGGACGGCCTTGTTGTAGTCGTCGATGGCCACGGAGACTTCCTTGTCCAGCAGCTTTTTCTCCACCAGCTCGCCGATGCACTCCTGGGCCAGATAGGGGTTGATGGCAGACGCGCCGTAGCCCAGCAGGGTGGCGAAGTGGTGGACTTCTCTCGGCTCAGCCGTCTCCACGATGACAGAGAGGCTGGTGCGCTTCTTGGTGCGGACCAAATACTGCTGCAAGGCGGAGACCGCCAGCAGGGAGGGGATGGCTACGTGGTTCTCGTCCACACCCCGGTCGGAGAGGATGAGGATATTCGCGCCCTTCCGGTAAGCCCGGTCCGCGCTGACGAACATCCGGTCAATGGCTCGCTTCAGGGGGGTGTTCTTGTAGTAGAGCATGGAGATGGTCTCCACCTTGAAGCCGGGCTTCTTCATGTTGCGGATCTTCATCAGGTCGATGTTGGTGAGGATGGGGTCCTTGATGCGCAGCATGTTGCAGTTTTCCGCGCTCTCGCTGAGCAGGTTACCGTCACGGCCCAGGTAAACGGCGGTGTCCGTGACCACTTCCTCCCGGATGGCGTCGATGGGCGGGTTGGTGACCTGGGCGAACATCTGCTTGAAGTAGCTGAACAGGGGCTGGTGCTGCTCGGACAGCACTGCCAGGGGGATGTCCACGCCCATGGCGGCGGTGGGCTCCTCGCCGGTCTGGGCCATGAGCAGGATGGAGTCCTTCACCTCCTCGTAGGTGTAGCCGAAGGCCTTATACATCCTGTCCCGCTCGTCCTGAGTATAGGTGGTGATGTGGTGGTTGGGGATGGGCAGGTCGTGAAGCTCAATCAGGTTCATATCCAGCCACTCGCCGTAGGGCTGGCGGCGGGCATACTTCTCTTTCAGCTCGTCGTCGGTGACCAGGCGGCCCGCCACCGTGTCCACCATCAGCATACGGCCGGGCTGGAGGCGGGATTTCATGACGATTTTCTCCGGGGGCACGTCCAGCACGCCCACCTCGGAGGCCAGCACCAGCTGGTCGTCATCGGTGACGTAGTACCGGGAGGGGCGCAGGCCGTTGCGGTCCAGCACAGCCCCCACGATGTCGCCGTCGGAGAAGATGATGGAGGCGGGGCCGTCCCAGGGCTCCATCATGGTGGCGTAGTAGCGGTAGAAGTCCCGCTTCTCCCGGCTCATGTTCTGGTCGTTGGTCCAGGGCTCTGGGATGCACATCATCACCGCCATGGGCAGCTCGATGCCGTTCATCACCAGGAACTCCAGGGTGTTGTCCAGCCGGGCGGAGTCGGAGCCGTTGGGGTTCACCACGGGGTAGACCTTATCCAAATCCTCCTCGCTCATCACGTTGGAGGCCATGGTCTCCTCACGGGCCAGCATACGGTCGGCGTTGCCCCGGATGGTGTTGATCTCGCCGTTGTGGAGGATGAACCGGTTGGGGTGCGCCCGCTCCCAGGAGGGGTTGGTGTTGGTGGAGAAGCGGGAGTGGACCATGGCGATGGCGGACTGATAGTCCTCGTCCAGCAGGTCGCAGTAGAACTTCCGCAACTGCCCCACCAGGAACATGCCCTTGTAGACGATGGTGCGGCTGGAGCAGGACACCACATAGGTGTTGTCGTTGGACTGCTCAAAGACCCGGCGGGCGATGTACAGCTTGCGGTCGAAGTCCAGGCCCTTTTCCACCTTGGCGGGACGGGCCACAAAGCCCTGCTCGATGTAAGGCATACAGGCCAGGGCCTTGTTGCCCAGAACCTCCGGGTTGATGGGCACGGTGCGCCAGCCCAGGAACTCCATCCCCTCTTTTTCCACGATGATCTCAAACATCTTCTTGGCCTGGGACCGCTTGAGGATGTCCTGGGGGAAGAAGAACATCCCGATGCCGTAGTCCCGCTCGCCGCCCAGTTGGATGCCGGCGGCGGCGGCTGCCTTGGCGAAGAAGTTGTGGGAAATTTGCAGCATAATGCCCACGCCGTCGCCGGTCTTGCCCTCGGCGTCCTTACCGGCCCGGTGCTCCAGCTTTTCCACGATGGCCAGCGCGTTGTCCACCGTGGTGTGGGTCTTGCGGCCCTTGATGTCTACCACCGCGCCGATGCCGCAGGCGTCATGCTCAAAGGCGGGGTTGTACAAGCCTCTGGGCGGCATGGTGGTCTCTGTCCTGATCTCTTCCATGAACTGTTTCCCCTTTCACAGGTGTTCCGGCATAGGCCGGAGGATGGCGAAAAACAACAGACGGCGTCCCGCCGGGGTACAGCGACCACAGGCAAAGGCCGGAAAGGGGACAATGCGTCCTCTCCCGCCCGTCCGCCGGACCGCCGCCGCCTCCCCATTGAGACGCCGTTCTCTTTTTTCTTTCAGCGTTGTCTTCCGCTCTATAGCTGCATTTCACACGGTTTTTCGGTGAAATGCCTGACTGACGATTTTTTTACCAACAAAAGCGCGATTTAAGGCGGAATTGCCTCAATAAATATCCACATCGCCCAGAATGATCTGAGCGGTCTGAACCATTTTGGCCCCGGTGTCCATGCTCTTTTTCTGGATGAACCGGTGGGCCTGCTCCTCGGTCATGCCGTGACGGTCCATCAGCAGCCGCTTGGCCTCTTCCACCAACTGCTGATCCTCGTCGCTCCGCTTGGGCCGGGCCAACCGGTTCAGGCGGCGGTTGATTTGGAACAGCATCTGCACAGACGCCACCAGGCTTCCCCGGGAAATGGGGGCGGGCAGGCGGAAAATATCCTCGTCCACCAGGTCCAACTGGGACTGGCTGGCCACCATCAGCATCGAACAGCTAGGCGGCAGCTCCTGGTGGAGGACCGCGGCCGGTCCGTCCGCCAGCTTATAACCGCAAACCACGATGTTTACACGGGCTTTGTTGGTGAAGCGTTTCACCTCGCCGCAGCTACGCACGTTGATGCAGCTAGCAATGCCGGAGCTTTCGATCATTTCACTGATGCGGCGGCAGGTGGCTTCGTTCTCAAACGCAACGATGATTTTTTCCACCACGATCACACCTTGATTTCAGATGTGGAATCCGCGGCCGGAGGGGTCAATATACGGTCATGTATTTGTCCCGCTCCCACTGACTGACCTGGACGCGGTATTCCTTCCATTCTTTCTCTTTGCCCTCAATATACGCCTTGGCCACATGCTTGCCCAGGGTGTCCATGATACAGGAGTCCTTCTGCATTTCCTCCAGGGCCTCGTGGAGGCTGGTGGGGAGGGTCTCGATGCCCAGATAGGCCCGCTGGGCGTCGCTCATGGCGTAGATGTTCTCGGTGATCTCCGCCGGAGGGGTCATATCCCGCTCGATGCCGTCTAGACCGGCGGCAAGGCAGGCGGCCAGCGCCAGATAGGGGTTGGCGCAGGGGTCGGGGCTGCGCAGCTCCACCCGCGTCACCTGCCCCCGCACCTCCGGGATGCGCACCAGGGAGCTGCGGTTGCCCACAGACCAGGTGATGTAGCAGGGGGCTTCGTACCCCGGCACCAGCCGCTTGTAGCTGTTGACCAGGGGATTGGTCAGGGCGCACAGGCCCCGGATGTGGTAGAGGATGCCCGCGATGAAGGAGTACGCCTCCTTGGACAGGCCGTGCAGCCCGTCGGGGTCATAGAACAGGTTCTTGCCGTTGCGGAACAGGGACATATTGATGTGCATCCCGGAGCCGTTGACCCCGTCGATGGGTTTGGGCATAAAGGTGGCGTGCAGCCCGTTGCGCTGAGCCAGGGTCTTGACCGCCAGCCGGAAGGTGAGGATTTGGTCCGCCGCCTCCATCGCCTCGGTATAGTGGAAGTCGATCTCATGCTGG
Source organism: Clostridiales bacterium (assembly GCA_021205375.1). Taxonomy (GTDB): domain Bacteria; phylum Bacillota; class Clostridia; order Oscillospirales; family Oscillospiraceae; genus Onthomonas. The sequence continues at coordinate 18,995 of JAJPXR010000024.1, forward strand.
CCGGGGGCGTTCTCGTGGTGGGAGCCTTCGATCTCGAAGCCCATCTTCTCCAACGCCAGGCAGACCTCCCGGCGGGTGGACTCGCCCTGGTCCAGGGGGGACAGGTCAAAATAGGTGGCGCTGTCGCTGGGCTGAGTGGTGGGACGGCCCTGGTCGTCGGTCTTGAACAGGAAGAACTCGCACTCCGGGCCGATCATCAGGTTCAGCCCCATGGAGGCGGCGCGGGACACCACCCGCCGCAGCACGCTGCGGGGGTCGCCCACAAAGGGGCTGCCGTCTGGGTTGTACACGTTGCACAGCAGCCGGGCCACCTTGCCCTGCATGGGCCGCCAGGGGTAAATGGCGAAGGTGTTCAGGTCGGGCCGCAGGTATTGGTCTGATTCGTTCACCCGGACGAAACCCTCGATGGCGCTGCCGTCGATCATGATCTGGTCGTCCAGGGCCTTGGGAAGCTGGGAGGGGGTGATGGCCACGTTTTTTAGCTGGCCGAACACATCCACGAACTGCATCCGAATGAATTGTACATCCTCCTCTTCAACCAGGCGGAGAATGTCCTCTTTGCTATAGGCCATAAGTAAATCTCCTTTCACCCGGCCCGTTCCTGCCGGTTTTTGGGAAAGTGGGGCCGAAATGAATTTCGCTCCGGGGAATATTGCATATCCCCGCCGATATCTCTACGATTTTTAGTATACACGTTTCCTCCCGGCTGTCAAGTAATTTCTGCATTTTTGCGTTTTTGCCCAATTCATTCCGTCAAATTTGTCTAAAGGGAAGGGAAAATCACCGGTTGTTTTACGTGATTTTGAATGAAAGAAAAAAATATCCTGCAAATCACTTGCAAATCGCCGCGGAATGGGGTATAGTATCTCCAGTGATTCAAGTTCACCCGAAAACAACAGAACAGCACGAAGCTACGAGAGCGCTTTGAAGGAGGCAATGGAGTCCCATAAACGAGACACCATCGCCTTTTTTTCGTGCAGTCTTGAACCAGTTTCACCCACCAAGCAATCCCATTTCGAGGAATGAAAGAAAGGATCGGTTTATTGCAATGAGTATCCCTGAGATCTTTGGCTCCAACGTATTCAGCCGCGCCGTCATGAAGGAGCGCCTGCCCAAGAGCGTCTACAAAGAAGTCGTCTCCGTCATGGAGAACGGCGGCACCCTCAGCGCCGCCTCCGCCGACGCCGTGGCCGACGCCATGAAGTGCTGGGCTGTGGAAAAGGGCGCCACCCACTACACCCACTGGTTCCAGCCCCTGACCGGTTCCACCGCCGAGAAGCACGACTCCTTCCTGACCTCTCCCGACGAGATGGGCCACACGCTGATGCAGCTCTCCGGCAAGAAGCTCATCATGGGCGAGCCTGACGCCTCCTCCTTCCCCTCCGGCGGTCTGCGCGCCACCTCCTACGCCCGCGGCTACACCGCCTGGGACATCACCTCTCCCGCCTTCGTGAAGGAGCAGACCTGCGGCACTGTGCTGTGCATCCCCACCGTCTTTGTCTCCTATACCGGCGAAGCGCTGGACACCAAGACTCCGCTGCTGCGCTCCATGGAGGCCGTCTCCAAGCAGGGCATCCGTGTCTGCCGCCTGTTCGGTGACACCAAGTCCACTCATATCACCGCCTCCGTCGGCCCCGAACAGGAGTATTTCCTGGTGGACCGCAAGCTCTATGAGCAGCGCAAGGACCTGATTTATACCGGCCGCACCCTGTTCGGCGCCCCCGCCCCCAAGGGCCAGGAGCTGGACGACCATTACTTCGGCAAGATCCGCACCCGCGTCGGCTCCTACATGAAGGACCTGAACAACGAGCTGTGGAAGTACGGCATCACCGCCACCACCCAGCACAACGAGGTGGCCCCCGCCCAGCACGAGATGGCCCCCATCTTCTCCAGCGCCAACGTGGCCGTGGACCAGAACAACCTGGCCATGGAGACCATGAAGCGGGTGGCTTACGCCCACGATATGTCCTGCCTGCTCCACGAGAAGCCCTACGCAGGCGTCAACGGCTCCGGCAAGCACAACAACTGGTCCCTGAGCACCGACACCGGCGAGAACCTGTTCGACCCGGGCGACAAGCCGGAAGAGAATTTGCAGTTCCAGCTGATCCTGGCCTGCGTCATGAGCGCCGTGGATAAGCACGCCGACGTGCTCCGCGACTCCGCCTCCAACGTGGGCAACGACCACCGTCTGGGCGCGCAGGAGGCCCCTCCCGCCATCATCTCCATCTTCCTGGGCGACCAGTTGGAGGCCCTGGTGGAGAAGATCGTGGACGGCGACGCCCCCACCGTCGTCCCCGGTGAGCTGGATACCGGCGTCTCCACCGTCCCCGTGCTGAAGAAGGACGCCACCGACCGGAACCGTACCTCCCCCTTCGCCTTCACCGGCAACCGCTTCGAGTTCCGTATGGTCGGCTCCAGCGACAACATCGCCGGTCCCAACACCACCCTGAACGCCATCATGGCCGAGGCGTTCTGCGACGCCGCCGACGCCCTGGAGGGCGCTGAGGACTTCGAGACCGCCTGCAAAGCCTACATCAAGGACCTGATGACTAAGCACAAGCGCATCGTCTTTAACGGCGACGGCTACTCCGAAGAGTGGGTGGAAGAAGCTGCCCGCCGGGGCCTGCCCAACATCAAGTGCATGGTGGACGCCATCCCCGTGCTGACCCAGCCCGATGTGGTGGAGATGTTCGAGAAGTTCGGCATCTACACCAAGACTGAGCTGGAGGCCCGCGAGGAGATCCGCTATGAGAACTACGCCAAGCGCATCGGCGTGGAGGCCAAGGTCATGATCCACATGGCCGGCAAGCAGTACATCCCCTCTGTCATCGCCTACTCCACCACCCTGGCCGAGTCTGTCGCCGCCGTGGAAGCCGCTGGCGCCGACGCTTCCGTCCAGAAGGAGCTGCTGAACAAGGTTTCCGCCCTGTTGAAGGACGCCCAGGCTGCGCTGACTCAGTTGAAGAAGGTCTATGCCGAGACCGACGCCATGGACGACGTGCCCGAAATGGCCAGAGCGTATCGCTACAACGTCATCCCCGTGATGGACGCCCTCCGCGCCCCCATCGACGAGCTGGAGATGCTGGTGGACAGCGATTACTGGCCGGTGCCCTCCTACGGCGACCTGATGTATGATGTGTAATCGTTCTCCTTCCCCGCTGAACGATACCGATACTCCTTACTTCTGCATATCACTATAACGCAGGAACCGGCGGCGCGTGAGCGCCGCCGGTTCTTTGTGCCTGTCCCTGACAGGCACTCGACCAAAATCACGGATTTTGGTCGAAAATGCGGCCCCGGCAGCGCACGCGCGGAGCGCGCACGTTTGGGGCCTCCCTGTGTGCTTTTGCCGGTACATGCCCGGCTAAAAGCACGGATTTCACTTTATTTTGCTGCAAAGCGGCAAAACTCCTGCGGAGGGCTTTCCTGGTGATTCACTATACAGCGTTTCGATGAATGAGACATCTTGACAAACTAACAAAACCCGCGCCGGGTACTCCCTGGCGCGGGTCTGTTGATTTTACACGATGATATGCACAGCTCAGAACGGAATCTCCTCGTCGTCGCCGTCCTCCTCCTCGAACTCCAGCTCGATTTGGAACCGCTGGCCGCAGGAGGGGCACTTGACCTCGCCGGAGGCCAGATGGCCCTCGTGGATGGTCATGGGTTCGCCGCAGGAGGGGCACTCCACCTCAACGGCGGTCTCGTAGTCGCCCTCGTCCTCGTCGCCGTCGTATGGTTCCGCATCGTCAAGGACATCACCAAACAGCTCGTCCGCCTGGTCCGCCAGAGCCATGATGCTCTCCTCGTTTTCGGTCACATGGTCTGCCAGCTCCTCCACCACGTCGATGATGGCCTTGAGCAGCTTGGCCTCCTTGGACTTGTCCTCGTTCAGCTCCATGCCGTCGTACAGGCCACGGAGATAACCGGCTTTTTCAGCAAGGGACATAAAACCTCCTCCTTTCGCGGGTATGGGTGAAGTGGGATGGGAAAATTACTTGCAGCGGGACATATACTCGCCGGTGCGGGTGTCCACCTGGATGCGGTCGCCCTCGTTGATGAACAGAGGCACCTTGATCTCCGCGCCGGTCTCCAGGGTGGCGGGCTTGGTCACGTTGGTGGCGGTGTCGCCCCGGACGCCCGGCTCGGTCTTGACGACCTCCAGCTCCATGAAGTTGGGGGCTTCGATGCCGAACACCTTGCCCTTGTAGGACAGCACCTTGCAGGGGGTGTTCTCCTTGACGAACTTGAAGGCGTCGCCAAGCTGGTCGCTGTTCAGGGGGATCATATCGAAGGTCTCGGTGTCCATGAAGTAATACAGGTCGCCGTCGGAATAGCTGTATTCCATCTCCTTGCGCTCGATGAACGCCTCTTCGAACTTGGCGGTGGGATTAAAGGAAGTCTCGGTGACAGCGCCGGTGATGACGTTCTTCATCTTGGTGCGGACGAAAGCCGCGCCCTTGCCGGGTTTGACGTGCTGGAACTCGATGACCTGCATGACTTTGCCTTCGTATTCGAAGGTCTTGCCGTTTCTAAAATCGCTGGCAGTAAGCATAAATGAACTCCTCCAAATTATCAGTTGGCCCAGGCAACGGAAACCCAGGTTATCTTTTTACAAGCCTATTCTACCCTAAAACAGCTCGCTTGGCAAGAGGAACCGGGGAATTTACCCAAAGAAACCTCCTGAATCGCAGAAAAACGCCGCCCGTCAGGAGATATCAGCGGATCCCTGTCAGGTCCTTGACCACCTCTCCAGCCACAATTAACCCGGCCACCGCCGGGACAAAGGCGGTGCTGCCGGGGACCTGCCGCCGCGAGCCTTCGTTGGGTTCACTGGCGGCTTCCTCGGCCAAGGGGGTCATGGCAGGCTCCCTGGAATAGACCCCCTTTAAATGTTTGATGCCCCGCTTGCCCAGCTACTTCCGCATGCCCCGCGCCAGAGGGCA
>JAJPXR010000024.1:23950-46358 GCA_021205375.1 Clostridiales bacterium
TCTTGGAGAGGTCCGCCACCTCAAAGGCGGCGGCGTCCAGCTTGTTGCCCGCGCCCATGCAGCTAATGATGGGGGTCCCTGCCCGGTGCGCCTGCTCTACCAGTTCCAGCTTGCCCGTCACCGTGTCGATGGCGTCCACCACGTAGTCGTATTGAGCGAAGTCGAACTGCTCCGCCGTCTGGGGGGTATAAAAGACCTTGTAGGTGCGCACCACGGCCTCCGGGTTGATGTCCAGGATCCGGGCCTGGGCCGCGTCCACCTTGTACTGGCCGATGGTGCTGTGGGTGGCGATGATCTGCCGGTTCAGGTTGGACAGGGAGACTGTGTCGTTGTCGATCAGGTCCAGTTGGCCCACGCCGCTGCGGGCCAGGGCCTCCACGGTGTAGCCGCCTACGCCGCCCACGCCGAACACAGCCACCCGCGCCCGGTAGAGCCGCTCCATGGCTTCCCGGCCCAGAAGGAGCTGTGTGCGGGAAAATTGCTCAAGCATCATTCTGCCTCCTGTCCTCTGCTGATAATGTCTCGTTCATGCTGCCGGTGCGGTAGCCCAGCAGGTCCAGCGCCACATAGGAGAAGCCGTAGGACTTGAACCGGTCATAGACCAGTCTGCGGGTGTCCTCCGCCAGCAGCCGGGGAAAGTCCTCTGGCAGCAGCTCGATACGGGCAATCGTGCCGTGGATGCGCACCCGCATCTGGCGGAACCCCAGCTCCAGCAGCAGCCCCTCCGCCTGCTCCACCATGCGCAGCTTTTCCTCCGTGATGGTTTCGCCGTAGGCGAACCGGGAGGCGAGACAGGCAAAGGAGGGCTTGTCCCAGGTGGGGAGGCCCAGCTCTTTGGAGAGCAACCGAATTTCCTGCTTGGTCAGCCCCGCCTGCCGCAGAGGGCTGACCACCCCCAGCTCCCGCACCGCCTGCATACCGGGGCGGTAGTCGCCCTCGTCATCCACGTTGGAGCCTTCTATCACCGCGTTCAACCCCTGCTGCTGTGCAATGGCGCAAATTTTCCCTAACAGCGCCCGTTTGCACAGGTAACAGCGGTTGGGGGGATTCTGCCGGAAGCCCTTGATGTCCAGCTCGGATGAGGGACAAATCACCTGGGAGATGCCGTATTTCGTACAGAAGTCTGTTGCCTCCCGGCGCTCCCGTTCCGGGAAGGAGCTGGAGCTGGCGGTCACCGCTACCGCCCGGTCTCCCAGCACGTCATGGGCCACCCAAAGCAGAAAAGTGGAGTCCACGCCGCCGGAGAAGGCCACCGCCACGCTGCCCAGCGCCGTCAGGCCGTCCCGCAGCGCTTGATATTTTTCCTGTCGCAAGCCCATTGTGCGCCTCCGTTATTATCGAATCAAACCACAGGGTACATGGGCTATTATACACGCTCTTGCCCCCGCCGTCCAGCGGGAGAGGCGAAAAATTGCGTCGAGACCCGCCCCACGAAAAAGGACAGGCAGGATGCAGAAAGATTCATACTTTATTCAAGACTTCCGACTGCCGCTGTGCTATACTGTCATTGTCAAAGGAGAGAGGCAAACAACCGCCGCTCCTGGACCTCATACCAAACCCGGCGGGGACAGACGCCTTTGCTGGGAATGGACTAAAAATTCCGAACTCCGTTTCGTTTTTCTTTTCTCTTCCTTTTTCTTTTCCAGAAAACCGCTGTGACCGTCCGGTCATGGCGGTTTTTTGGATGTCAGGGAGGGTTCTTTTCGCGCCCACCGCCGCATAGAGTACCGCAGGAAACAAGGCGGTGTCGCCAAAAGGGAGCGGTGCTTATGAGAACAGATTGGAACGAAAACCAGGCCACTTTAATCGGGGAGGCGGTGTCGGAGCCGATTTTCTCCCACGCCAGCCACGGGGAGGATTTTTTTCGCGTGCCGGTGAAGAGCCTGCGGCTCTCCGGGGCGGAGGACGTCATCAACGTCATCATGTCCCGGACGCTGCTGGAGAGCTGCCCTCTCCGGGCGGGGGAACGAGCGGTGATTTACGGGGAGGTGCGGTCCTACAACAACCGGGGCGGCGTGGGCAGCCGCCTGGTCATCACCCTCTACGCCCAGGAGCTGTATTACGACACGGTGGGGGCCGACGACAACCGCCTGACCCTGGCCGGGGTCATCTGCAAGCCGCCGGTGTACCGGCTGACCCCCCTGGGCCGGGAAATCACCGACCTGATTCTGGCGGTGAACCGCCGGTATGGGCGGGCGGACTACCTGCCCTGCATCGCCTGGGGGAGCCTGGCGGTGAAGTGCGGGGCCATGTCCACTGGAGACGGCCTCCGGCTGGAGGGACGGCTCCAGTCCAGGGGCTACACCAAAATCGTGGACGGGGGAGAGGTGAAGCGCACCGCCTACGAGGTGTCCATCATGACCATGGAGGCGGTGGCGTATCCCCAGGCCAGCGTGCCGGAGGAAATTGACGACCTTTAATTCAATTTGCAATGTGCAATGGAAGGGGAAACCCCTCCACCATGCTTCGCATGGTCCCCCTCCCCTTTCAGGGGCGGCAAGGGGGTGGTCAGTTGCAAAAAGGTAGTTCTTTATATGATACTGAGAAAAATGCTGTTGACAGTATTTCAAAAGCAACAGAGAGCCACAAAAAAAGCCGAACCGTCTCCCCCAGGGGAAACGGTTCGGCTTTTTCGTTGTGGTGCGGGCGATGGGACTCGAACCCACACGTGCATTCACACACAAGCACCTCAAGCTTGCCAGTCTACCAGTTCCAGCACACCCGCAACTCAGCGAAAGATATTATAGCCCATGCGGGTTGGTTTGTCAACTGTTTTCGCTGGAATTTTCCCCGCCCGTATTTTGCCGCAGATGTGAAAACCCGCCCGGCGGTGTTGCCGGGCGGGTGGTTGTTTCAGGTTGATTTCGGATTTCTCAACAGAAGGATTGTTGCAGAGGAAATGTTTTCCAAACCCTCGCGCTGCTAGCCACTAACCACTAGCCACTCAAATAGTTACCCCAGCGCGGCCAGCGACTCCTGGATCTGGGTGATTTCCCGCACCGTCTTTTCCAGGTTGTCCCGCTGCTGCTGGATGACGTTGGCGGGGGCCTTGGAGACGAATTTCTCGTTGGCCAGCTTCTTTTCCAGCCCGGCGCGATACTTCTCCTTCTTCTCCAGTTCCTTGGTCAGCCGCTTGCGCTCGGCGGCCAGGTCCACCAGCTCTGCCAGGGGGATATACAGCTTGGCGTCCGCCGTGACCAGAGACACCAGCCCGTCCAGAGAGGCGGGGGCCTCGTCGGTGATGTCCACCTGGGTGGTAGCGGCCATCCGCTGGAAGAAGGGGATACCCTGCCGGAACACCTCGGGCTGAGCGGTGACGACGGTCAGCTCCGCCTTCCGGGAGGGGACCACGCCCATCTCCGCACGGCGGGCGCGGATGGCTTTGATGGCGTCCATGACCTTCTCCATGGCGGCCTCGTCCTGGGGGAAGTCGAGGGCGTCGCTGGCCACCGGCCAGCTCTGGAGCATCAGGAAGTCGCCCTCGTGGGGCAGAGCCTGCCAAATCTCCTCAGTGATGAAGGGCATGAAGGGGTGCAGCAGCTTGAGGATGTCGGTCAGCACGTAGCACAGCACCTGCTGGGCCTGGACCTTGGCGGCCTCGTCATCCCCGGTCAGGCGGGACTTGGTCAGCTCGATATACCAGTCACAGTAGGAGTCCCACAGGAAGTCGTAGACCTTCTGAGCGGCCACGCCCATCTCGAACTTCTCCAGGTTGGCGGTGGCCTCCCGGATGAGGTTGTTCAGCTTGGAGAGGATCCACTTGTCCTCCAGGGCCAGGGTGTCGGGCAGCTTGTTCTCGGTGATGGTCAGGTTCATTAGCAGGAAGCGGCTGGCGTTCCAGATCTTGTTGCAGAAGTTCCGCATGGCCTTGACCTTTTCCTCGCTGTACCGCATGTCGTTGCCGGGGGTGCTGCCCATGACCAGCATCAGCCGCAGGGCGTCCGCGCCGTACTGGTCGATGACCTCCAGCGGGTCAATGCCGTTGCCCAGGCTCTTGGACATCTTGCGGCCCTGGCTGTCCCGGACGATGCCGTGGACGCAGACCGTGTCGAAGGGGGCCTTGCCGGTGTAGGCCAGGCCGGAGAAGATCATACGGGACACCCAGAAGCCGATGATGTCGTAGCCGGTGACCAGGGTGTTGGTGGGGTAGAAATACTTCAGGTCGGGGGAATCCTCGTCAGGCCAGCCCAGGGTGGAGAAGGGCCACAGGGCAGAGGAGAACCAGGTGTCCAGCGTGTCCGGGTCCTGGGTCAGATGGGTGCAGCCGCACTTGGGGCAGACGGAGGGTGCCTCTTTCGCCACGATGGTCTCGCCGCACTGGTCGCAGTACCAGGCGGGGATCTGGTGGCCCCACCAAAGCTGCCGGGAAATGCACCAGTCGCGGGTGTTGTTCATCCAGTTCAGGTAATTCTTGGTGAAACGCTCCGGGACGAACTTGATCTCGCCCTTCTGCACCGCTTCGATGGCGGGTTCCGCCAGAGACTGCATCCGCACGAACCACTGCTTGGACACCATCGGCTCGATGTTGGTGTGGCAGCGATAGCAGGTGCCCACGTCATGCTTCAGCGGCTCCACAAATTTCAGCGCGCCGCAGGCTTCCAGGTCGGCCAGCATGACCTCTCTGGCCTCCATGGTGGTCAGGCCCGCGTACTTGCCGCAGTCCAGCACCTCCGGCTCATCGGCGGGGACGTGACCGCTGGCCAGCAGCGCCTGATACGCCTCCACGTCCGCCTTGCCGGTCATGTGGCCGTCGTAGGTGAAGCAGCGGACGATGGGCAGGTTGTGGCGCTTGCCCACCTCGAAGTCGTTGGGGTCGTGGGCGGGGGTGATCTTCACCACGCCGGTGCCCTTGGTCATGTCGGCGTGTTCGTCGCAGACGATGGGAATTTCCTTGTTCAGCAGGGGCAGAATGGCGTGGCAGCCGTGAAGGTGGGCATACCGGGGGTCCTCGGCGTTGATGGCCACGGCGGTGTCGCCCAGCATGGTCTCAGGACGGGTGGTGGCCAGTTCCAGATACTCGCCGGTCTCCTTCACCTGGTAGAGCAGATGCCAGAAGTTGCCGTCCTGCTCTTCGTACTCCACCTCGGCGTCGGAGATGGAGGTGTTGCAGTGGGGGCACCAGTTGACCATGCGGTTGCCCTGGTAGATTTTGTCCTCGTTGTACAGCCGGACAAAGACCTCTTTCACCGCGTCGCTGCACCCCTCATCCATGGTGAAGCGCTCCCGCTCCCAGTCGCAGGAGGAGCCAAGGGTGCGGAGCTGCTTGACGATGCGCCCACCGTACTCGTTTTTCCAGGCCCAGGCCCGTTCCAGGAACTTTTCCCGGCCAATAGATTCCTTGGTCAGGCCCTCCTTCTTCATTTCCTCCACCACCTTGGCTTCGGTGGCGATGGAGGCGTGGTCGGTGCCGGGGACCCACAGGGCGGCGTAGCCCTGCATCCGCTTGAAGCGGATGAGGATGTCCTGCATGGTGTTGTCCATGGCGTGGCCCATGTGGAGCTGGCCGGTGACGTTGGGGGGCGGCATGACGATGGTATAGGGTTTTTTGTCCGGGTCGGCCTTGCCCCGGAAGCAGCCGCTGCTCTCCCACTGGTTGTAAATGCGGGTCTCGACCTCTTTGGGGTCGTAGACCTTGGAAAGTTCTTTTGCCATTTCGGTTTTCCACTCCTCTATAAAAATCAGAACAAAAAAACGCCCCGAACATACGTTCAGGGCGAAAAGGGCGCTTTTCCGCGGTACCACCTGAATTCGGGACGACACTGCCCCGCACTCAAACCCGATAACGGTGGGCGCCGCCGCCTCTTACTGCAAAGTTCAGAGACAGAACTCCGGGACGACCTTCCGCGCCGCCTGCCTGCGGCCTTTCACCATCCGGCCGCTCTCTGCAAAACAGGGGAGGGCGCGTACTCCTTCCCATCAAAGCCATTACAGCGGTCATTATACCTGTTTTCGTTTCCGCTGTCAAGGGCAGTTTTTCCAACTTTGCGGGGCAAATTGTGCGAAATCGTTGGCGGCGGGGGAGGGGAGAGACCGCCGCCGGGGAAAACGTTGCCGACGTTGCCGTTGCTGTCCACATTGTAATTTCAATCCACGCCCCGCGAGGGGGCGACCCACCCACTTCCTCAAATGCCTTTAACATGAAAAACCAGCGGTCTAATAAGATCAGTGGCTTTGTCAGTTTTCAATTTCGTGTATCATATCTTTTAACATTCCCTCTACTGATAGATACTCATCGAGATAGAATCTGTCCCCATCTTCCGGAAATAGACCTTGCATTGCTTGTTTCTCGCTTTCTGCATATTCAATGCAGAGTGCATCTTCTCCCGGAAATGCAAATACTCTAAATATACTTCCATTATTACTCATATGCGCTTCACATTTACCAATTTTTTTTAATGGATACAAACGATTTATTTGTGTTTCTATTTCACTCAATAATTTATACTTATCAGTCAAATATCTCATCTCTGTTTATCTTTTTCTATGGCACCCTTCGCCACCAGTTTCAAGTCATGCCCCACAAGGGGGCAACAGCCCTCCCGCGTCACTCCTCCGCCGTTCTCTGTTCCTGAAAATGGCTGCACCACTCGCACAGGGGACAGATTTCGCACTTGGCCCGCCGTGCGGTGCAGACCGCCCGCCCGTGGAGCACCATCCGGTGGCAGAAGTTGTTGGATTCCTCCGGCGGCAGCACGGCGCGAAGCTGCTTTTCTACTTTGGCGGGGTCCTTGCTGCCGTCGGTCAGCCCCAGCCGGCCTGTGATGCGGATGCAGTGGGTGTCGGTGACGACGCTGCCCGGCTCTTTGTAGATGTCGCCCCGGATGAGGTTGGCGGTCTTGCGCCCGATGCCGGGCAGCCGCAGCAGGTCCTCCATCTCATAGGGGACCTTGCCGCCGTAGTCGGAGAGCAGCATTTTTGCGCAGTTGACCAGATCCTTGCTCTTGCTGTTGTAGAACCCGCAGGAGTGGATGTACTCTCCCACCTCGGCGGGGTCCGCCTCTGCGAAAGCTTCCAGGGTGGGGAACCGCTGGAACAGGGCGGGGGTGACCTTGTTCACCCGCTCGTCGGTACACTGGGCGGAGAGCCGCACCGCGAACAGCAGCTCATAATCTTTTTCGTATTGCAGGGAGCAGAGGGAGTCCGGGTAAAGCTCCTTGAGGGCGTTTACGATGCTCCAAACCTCTTGTTCTGTTTTCATATACATCACCTCGGTGGTAGTGGTCAGTGATTAGTGGCTAGCAGCTAGCGGGGTGGTCAGTTGCAAAATTGTCTATTCTTTGTGGAAAATTTGTACTATGCTGGACATAAACGCTGACGAAACAGCAAGCAATATCCCCTCTTGCCGCCCCTGAAAGGGCAGGGAGGGGGCAAAGCCCCCGGAAGTGCCGCTGACGGCGGAGGAGGGCCGCCGCCTTTAGGCGGTGGCGGAGGGGTTTTGCCTCAAAGCAGGGAGAAAAAGAAATAGCCTGATACAATTATACCATGCGTTCCCCCGCCACGCAAAGTTTTTCTTCCCTCCTGATAGAAAGTGTGCTACAATAGAACAAACATTTCATTACAGGTGGTGACTTCTATGAATGGCCGTCCGCTGGCGGATGAGATCCGCCCTCAGACTCTGGACGACGTGGTGGGACAGCAGCATATGCTGGGACCAAACGGCGTCCTCCGGCGCATCATCGAAGGAGGCGCGGTGCCCAATATGGTCTTTTACGGCCCCTCCGGGACGGGCAAGACCACCGTTGCCAACATCATCGCCAACCGCACCAACAAGACCCTCCACCGGCTCAACGCCACTACCGCTACCCTCTCGGACATCCGGGATGTCATTGCCGACGTGGACACTCTGCTGGCCCCCAACGGGGTGCTGCTCTACCTGGATGAAATTCAGTATTTCAACAAAAAACAGCAACAGTCCCTGTTGGAGTTCATGGAGAACGGGAAGATCACCGTCATCGCCTCCACCACCGAAAACCCCTATTTCTGCGTGTTCAACGCGGTGCTGTCCCGGGCCACGGTGTTTGAGTTCAAACCGGTGGAGCCGGAGGATGTGGAACCGGCGGTACGCCGGGCGTTCCGGGTGCTGGAGGAGCGGACGGGACAGACCGCCGCCCTGGAGGACGGCGTGGTGGAGTACCTGGCGACCTCCTGCGGCGGAGATGTGCGCAAGGCCATCAACGGCGCGGAGCTGCTGTTCACCGCCGGGGTAAAGCAGGACGGACAGGTAAATATCACCCTGGAGGACGCGGCGCTGCTGGCCCAGAAGTCCGCCATGCGCTACGACAAGGACGGCGACAGCCACTATGACATCCTCTCCGCCCTGCAAAAGTCCATCCGGGGCAGCGACCCGGACGCGGCGCTCCACTACCTGGCACGGCTGCTGGAGGCGGGGGATCTGGTCTCCGCCTGCCGGCGGTTGATGGTCATTGCCTGCGAGGACGTGGGGCTGGCCTACCCCCAGGCGGTGAGCATTGTCAAGTCCTGCATCGACGCGGCCAATATGCTGGGCCTGCCCGAGGCCCGTATTCCCTTGGGGGAGGCGGCCATCCTTATGGCGACTGCCCCCAAGTCCAACTCCGCCATCTGCGGCATCGATGCGGCCCTCTCCGACGTGCGCCGGGGCAACTACGGCCCTGTCCCCGCCCACCTGATGGACTCCCACTATCAAGGCTCCAAGAAGCTGGGCCGGGGGCTGACCTACCAGTATCCCCACGACTTCCCCGACCACTACACCCCCCAGCAGTACCTGCCCGACCGCATCAAAGACCGGGTCTATTATGAGTACGGGGACAACAAGACCGAAAACGCTGCCCGCGCCTACTGGGAGCGTGTCAAGGGGAAGTACGCCGACGGGAGCGTTCCCCAGGCGGATAAACCGAACAAGAAGCATTATTAGGATTAGGAGCTGTTTAGCTGTTAGCCGTTAGCTATTAGCCAGGCTCTGCTGGCCCAAAGCGAACAGCGAAGCCGAAAAACGGTTAATCCTTGCAGGGGGAAACCCCTCTACCGTCAAGCGGTACTTCCGGGGCTGTGCCCCTCCCTGCGCCACCACCGAAGTCACAGACGAGACCGAGTATAAAGGATAAACGCAAAAGGCAGCAGTACCTGGCTAACAGCTAAGAGCTAATAGCCAATAGCTGACGCACCGACCAAACTTGGAAAGTTTGGTCGGTGCGTCCTTTCACATGGTCTGAATGGCGATGGTCAGACTGGGCATCATCTGCTTTTTCCGGCTGACCACGCCGGGCAGCTCGGCGCTGTCCGGCCCGGCCTGGACGCCGAAGGCGCTGGACACTACCTCCGGCAGGTTGAGCTTCCGCTGGTCGCCCACATACAGGACCACGCTGGACTCCTTCATGATGTCGGTGAGCATCAAAAACACCACGTCCAGGTGAGTGCGCTCCAAAATCTGCTGCATAAAGGGCAGCATCCGGCCCCGCAGCTCCTCCACCATTTCGGCGCCGATGACCGTCACCTGGCCCACGCCCATCTGGAAGCCCTCCACCGAGAAGGTCTTGAAATCCTGGTAGAAAATCTCCTCCTCGGTCTTGTCGCTGATTTGGCTGCCCGCCCGGAACATATTGGCGGCGTGTTCCTCCGGGTCGATTCCGGCGATTTTCGCCAGGTCGCGGGCCACGGCCTCGTCGATGGGGGTGCAGGTGGGGCTTTTGAAGCAAAGGGTGTCGGACAAAATGGCGGAGCACATGATACCTGCCATAGCGGGGGTGATCTCCACGCCGCTCTCCTGGTACATCTGGGCGATGATGGTGCAGGTGCAGCCCAAAGGCTGGTTGCGGAAGTACACAGGGGCGATGGTCTGGATGCCGCCGATACGGTGGTGGTCCACCACCTCCACCACTTCTGCTGACTCAATGCCGTCCACGGACTGGGTCTGCTCATTGTGGTCCACCAAAATCACCTGCTGCTTGTGCAGGTCCAGCAGGTTCCGCTGGGAGATGAGGCCCATGACCTGGTCGTCCTTGTCCAGCACCGGGAAGTAGCGCAGCCGCTTTTTGGTCATGGTTTTGCGGGCGTCCTTGACGAAGTCCGACTCGTGGAAGGAGACCACAGGGCCGCTGTACATCACATGGCGCACCGGCATGGACTGGTTGATGAGCCGGGCGGTGCGGTAGGTGCTGTAAGGGGTGCTGATGATGTTGCAGCCAGTTTCCTTGGCCAGCTTTTTGATGAGTTCAAAGACCTCGCTGCCCAGGCAGACGATGAGCCAGTCAGCCCCCTGCTCCAGGGCGCTGATCTGGGCGTCGGAGCGGTTGCCCATGATGACCATGGAGTGGGGCTGGATGTACTGGGTCATCAGCTCCGGGTTGGCCGCGCCGATGGCCACCTTGCCCTCCCGAAAGACGGCGTTGATGTCGCCCACAACGAGGGTGCCGTCCAGGGTCTCCAGGATGTTTTTGCAGCTCACCGCGGAGGAGGACAGGGCAGTGGAGGCGTGTTCCTCCATCATGGAGCGGGCGATGTCCCCCTGGGTGATGAGGCCGATGAACTTCCCGTCCTGGTATACCGGCAGGGTGCGCAGGTTTTCCTCGTTCATCTGTTCCCAGGCCGTTTTCAGCGACGCCTCCAGGTCGATGCCCGCCGTCTTGCGCATGGTCACCTCCCGAATACGTGGCTCCAGGGTGTCCACGTAGCCGGGCTTTTTCATTTTGAAGAATTTCAGCACATATTTCGTCTCCCGGTTGGTGTGGCCCGCCCGTTTTGCGATGTACTTCTGCTGTCCGTTCGACAGGATGTTTTTCAGGTTGGCGTAGGCGATGGCAGCACAGATGGAATCCGTGTCCGGGTTCTTGTGGCCGATGACATAGATGGGTTTCTGGTTCAAGTTGTTCCCTCCCAATGTTATTTTTTCTCTTATTACTTATTTATTTAGTCGTCCGTTTTGCTTTGCACTGGTTTAAATTAAGTTACATTTTGTAATTGACCACCCCTCTTGCCTCCCCTGAAAGGGGAGGAGGGCCGCCGCCTTTGGCGGTGGCGGAGGGGTTTGCGCCTGAGCGAAGCAAAAAACACAAAATTTTTTCATTGTGTTTGTTTTTTGGACTATTTATCAATAAATCGTCTCCAGCTCCTCTTCCCGGATGCCGTAGGTGGCGAGGAACTCCGCCCGGTCCGCCGGGGTGCGCAGCAGCATGATCTCCTCCAGCTTCCCCGTCTCCAGGTTCCGAAAGCAGGCGGTCTGTTCCCCGGTGCAGATGCTGGCCCGGATGACAGGCCGCTTTTTGGTGCGGTCAAAGGTCTTTGGTTCTACTTTTGGTTTCCGGTTCCAGAACATGGCGGGTGCCTCCTTTAATTTATCTCAAAATCCGACAGCTTCGCTCCCATGTACTGAATGGCGATGCGGTCCTCCGGGTTCACATCGGTCAGGTACAACACCAGCAGAAACAGCCACTCCAGCGGCTTCATCAGGAAATACACTCCGTCCGCCACGTACCGGGAGCGGATGAGCTTTGCCACCGGGAAGCCGTACTTGTCGTAAAACCCCCGGACCGCCCGGTGGAGCCGGGGCGTTTTTTCCTCCAGCACCTGCTCGAAGGCGTTGGCGACGCAGAGCTGCCGGTTGACGATGACCGGGTGGCCGTGGCGAACGCCCATGCGCAGGGGCTTCACCACCTTGCGGTGGCCTCCCGCCGCCACGGTGCAGAGGTAATGCTCGTCATAATAAATGTTCTGCGGCGACACCTGCTGAGAGAGGTTCCAGTCGCTGGTCTCGGTGAACGCCTTGATGATGGCGTCCGGCTGCTGCCCCAGCAGCACCAGCAGGGCGATGAGAACGCCCAGCACCGGCCACATGAGCACCAGCGCCAGCACCGGCCAGTGGGCGGAGTGGGAGAGAAAACCGTTGATTTTTTGCAGCCAGGGGCGGGTATACCGCCGCGTTCGGCCCGTTTCCAACTGTTTCCACGCCCAGACTTTGTGGAGAACGGTGCGGGCGGTGATGAGAACGCAGTTCAGCGGCAGGAGCAGCAGCGGCAGGTACAGCGGATTGGGAGAGAAAATCTGCACCGCCCAAATCAGGCTCTCCGCCGTGCCCAGGTACATCCCGGCGAAGCCCAGCACCGGCACCAGCGGCGGCGTCCGCTCCAGCGGGAGGAAGTTCACCAGCACATAGCCCAGACAAGCTACCAGCGCGATGCACCCCACCGTGGGCCACGCCTGGGTCCAGAGGGGCGTGTGCTTCTCGGCGTTGGAGAGGGTCTCCGTCCAGTCGGTGAATACCACGTTTAGCACGCTCAGCAGCAGCACGCTGTAAACAACCCCCAGCGGGATGGTCACGATGTCGATTACCCGCCCTCTGGCGTAGAGGGTTTCCCGCTTTCGCGCCACGATGAGCAGATAAACTTCCGCGGCGGTCAGCACCAGCGGCGGCGCCACAAACAGACTGATGCCTGCCGCGCTGAGCAGCCACCAGAACAGACACTCCACCAGGAACTCCCCCGCTGCCAAAAAGGTGGTGTTGGCGGCGTTCCAGAGGACAATGACCAATCCGCCGACTACCCCCAGCGCCAGGGACAGCAGGATACAGCCCAGCAGGGGGTGGGCCTCCCAGCGCTCCCGGAGGGATTTGGGTTGTTTGGTTGGTTCCATGAAAGGGGACACCTTCTTCCACAGCTAGGCACCAGCAGGTAATATTTCTATGAGAAACATTTGCAATTTGAAGACCAAATAAGCCCACGGTATCGCTATCTGCAACCGTATGTGTAGGGGCGGCCCGTGGCCGCCCGCATCCAGAGAGCGGTTTGACTGGCGGCCAAGGGCCGCCCCTAGAGGCGCATGGTTTATGATAGCTGATTCAAAAGTTCATCAGAAGGTACTTTTCTTTACCCGTTCTCCATCCGCTGGATGGCGGCCAGAATCGACGGCACCGTCTGCTTTTTGCGGCTGAGCACGCCAGGGAGTCGGGCGGTGCCGCCCGCGCAGTCCACGTGGAACGCCTGGCGCACGATCTCCTCGCCGCCTTCGCCCTCGTAGAGCAGCAGGGTGGATTCGTCCATGATGTCGGTGAGCATCAGGAACACCACGTCCAGACGGCTGCGCTGGCGCACTTGGGCCATCTGGGGCTGCATCCGGCGGCAGAGGGCGTCGCGGGCCTCCTCGCCCAGGGTGCTGACCTGCCCCACGCCAATGTGGTAGGGGTCGGCGTGGAAGGTCTTGAAGTCTTGGAAGAAAATTTCTTCCTCGCTCTTCCCGTCCAGGCAGCTCCCTGCCTGGAACATGGCCATCGCCAGCTCGTCGATTTCCACATCGGCCCGTTTCGCCAGCTTTTTGGCGATTTTTCGGTCCTCCGGGGTGCTGGTGGGGGAGCGGAAGGCCAGGGTGTCGGACAAAATCGCTGCCAGCAGCAGCCCCGCCGTGGTCTTGTCCATCTTCACGTCGTTCTCTTTGTAAAGCATGGCGATGATGGTGGCAGTGCAGCCCAAGGGTTCGTTGCGGAAGTAGACCGGGTGGATGGTCTCGATGGTGGAGCCGATGCGGTGGTGGTCGATGACCTCTGTGACGTCGGCAAAGCCAATGCCGTCCACGGCCTGACTCTTTTCGTTGTGGTCTACTAATATGACTTGACGCTTTTCCAGGTTCATCAGGTCCCGGCGGGAGATGAGACCCCGATAGCGCCCCTTCCGGTCCATCACCGGGAACCAGCGGAACCGCCGCCGGGTCATGACCCCCTGAATGTCCGCCACGAACTCGTCCTCCCGGAAGGAAACCAGATTTTCAGTGCGCATGATGTGCCCCACCGGGACGGCCTGGGTGACAAGGCGGGCTGCGGCGTAGCTGTCGCAGGGGGTGGAGAGCAGCACGCAGTCCCGCGCCTTTGCCAATTCCATCACGTCGGGGGCGACCTCCGCCCCGCCGCACACCACCAGCCAACCGGCCCCGGCCTCCAGCGCGGCCCTCTGCACCTCTGGCCGGTCCCCGGTGATGACCAAATCGCCGGGCTGCACCTGCCCGGCCAGCCGCGCCGGGCCGTCGGTGGCAATGACCACCTGTCCCTGAGCGAAGGGCCGCTCCGGTTCTCCCAGCAGCAGCGTTCCGTTCAGGGTGTCTACAATGCTGCGGCACCGTGCGCCGGAGGCGGACAGCGCCCGGAGGTTCTGCTCCGCCAGGTAGAAGCAGGCGATGTCTCCGGCGCTGACCATGCCCCGGACTGCGCCGTCCACCACCACGGGCTGGGTGTCCGCGCCCTGGGCCAGCATCTGTTCCCAGGCTTCTTTTAAGGTGAGTTCCGGGGTCAGACTGCCGGTCTCCTGAATTTGAATGTCCGACACCCGCGGCTCCAGTGTGTCCAGATAGCCGGGGGACTTCACCCCGAAGCGGCGGAGGACATAGCGGGTCTCCCCGTTTAGCTGGCCCGCCCGCTTGGGTACAAAGCGCCGCCCCGTCAAACTCTCTTTCAAACGGGCGTAGGCGATGGCGGAGCAGATGGTGTCGGTGTCCGGGTTTTTGTGCCCGATGACGTAAGTGATGGCGTGGTTCAAGGGGGTTCCCTCCTGTTCAACACATTTTGATAATCCCTTTGAATCGGCCAAGTTTTCAGTAGCTAGTGGTTAGTGGCTGGAAGGAGAGTTTCACTTCTGAAAATCTAATCTCTGTGGAACAAAACCACCACCATATGACAAGCACTATCCCCGCTTGCCTCCCCTGAAAGGGGAGGAGGGCCGCCGCCGCAGGCGGTGGCGGAGGGGTTTCATGGCGAAGCTGTAAAAGGGATATCCATGCAATCATTTTGACTATTGTAACATCTTTGTCGAAACAGTGCAAGGTCTTACCAAAACAAACGACAACGGAGAGGAAACATTTCCCCTCCGCTGTCAGTCTGTCTGAAATTGGGTTATGCTGCTTTCAGCCGAATCCACTGCTGGTCATACAGGTCCAGCACGGTCTGCGGCAGGTTGGTGTAAATTTCGCACAGCTCCCGCACCTCGTTCGGGGCGTAGACCAGCTCATTGTCCGCCAGGTCGTCCCCCAGCAGCGCGCGGGCGGCGGAGGAGGGCGGAGCGTAGGTACAATAGGTGGCGTTGGCCGCCATCACGTCTGTCTGACACATATAATTGATGAACAGCTCGGCGTTTTCCTTGTTGGCGGCCCCCTTGGGGAT
This sequence comes from Clostridiales bacterium, assembly GCA_021205375.1. Taxonomy (GTDB): domain Bacteria; phylum Bacillota; class Clostridia; order Oscillospirales; family Oscillospiraceae; genus Onthomonas. Next base: position 39,063 of record JAJPXR010000024.1, read on the forward strand.
GCACCAGGCGTCGATGTAGTAGTTGGAGCCTTCCTCCGGGTAGATGCAGGCCAGGTCCGGGTTCTCCCGCATCATCACCACCGCGTCCCCGGCGTAGTAGGGGGCGACAGCGGCCTCCCCCGCCTCCATCTTGTCAAAGATTTGGTCCATCACGTAGGCTTGCACCAGGGGCTTTTGCTCGATGAGCTTGTCCACCGCCTGGGTGATCTCGTCCTCGCTGGTGGTGTTGTAGCTGTAGCCCAGCAGCTTGAGGGCGATGCCGATGGCGTCCCGGCTGTTGTCGAACATCAAAATCTGCCCGCTGAGGCTCTCATCCCACAGCACGTCCCAGCTTGTAGGTGTGTAGTCCAGCATGGTGGTGTTGTAGATAAGGCCCACCACGCCCCACAGGTAGGGGACGGAGTAACTTCCCTCCGGGTCGTAGTCCAGGCCGCTGAGAAATTCCCCGTCCAGATTGGCGGCGTTGGGGACGTTGTCGAAGTTGATCTCCTCCAGCATGTCCTCCTCGATGAGCCGGGCGATCATGTAGTCTGAGGGAACGATAACATCGTAATCGGTGGAGCCGTTTTTCAGGGTGGAGTACAGGGACTCGTTGTCGGAGTAGGTAGAGTAGTTGACCTTGATGCCGGTCTCCTCCTCGAAGGCGTCAACGGTGTCCTCGTCGATGTAGTCCCCCCAGTTGGCAACATTGACCTCTCCGTTGGAAGAGCTGCTGCCGCAGCCGGTCAGAGCGGCGCAGGCCAGCGCAAGGGTCAGGAACAGAAAAAGGGTACGGAATGGTTTCCTCATTTTTACCTCCCCGCCGTCCGTCAGGACGGCACCAGATTTGCGAAAGGGAATCATAAGCTATTAGCCATTAGCTGTTAGCCGTTGCCGTCAAGCGGCACTTCCGAAGCTACGCTTCTCCCTGTAGTCAGGCACTTCTGGCAGAAAGCATAGTGCATAAAACGAAAAGTGAAAATAAACATTTGTGGTGCGCTGTCAGCAAAAGTTAAGAACTACAAAGCTAAGAGCTATAATACTCATAAGGCTGAGTAAGTGGGATAACCAGTTGAAATTTCACCCAAATGTGCGATTTGAGTGAAGAGCCTGCCGTTTCCGGCAGGCTCATTTGGCGGCGGGTTATGCGGCCTTGAGGCGTATCCACTCCTCGTCGTAGAGGTCCAGCACGGTCTGAGGCAGGTTGACATAGACCTCCGCCTTGTCCATGACCTCCTGAGCGGGATAGGCAATGTCGCTGTCTTTCAGCTCGTCCTCCAGCAGCTCTTTGGCGGCGGAGGAGGGGGTGGAGTAGTAAATTTCCTCGGCGTTGGCGGCCATGACCTCCGGCTCACACATGAAGTTGATGAACGCCTCGGCGTTCTCCTTGTTGGCGGCGCCCTTGGGGATGCACATGGCGTCCACGTAGTAGTTGGAGCCTTCCTCCGGGAACACAAAGGCCAGGTCTGGGTTCTCGGAGATCATGGTGATGGCGTCTCCGGCGTAGTAGGGACCCACGGCGGCCTCGCCCGCCTCCATCTTGTCAAAGATCTGGTCCATGACGTAGGCCTGCACCAGAGGCTTCTGCTCGATGAGCTTATCCACCGCTTCAACGATTTCGGCCTCGTCGGTGGTGTTGTAGCTGTAGCCCAGGCTTTTCAGGGCGATGCCGATGGCGTCCCGGCTGTTGTCGAACATGAGGATTTGACCGCTCAGGTCCTCATCCCACAGCACGTCCCAACTGGTGGGGGTGTAGTCCACCATGGTGGTGTTGTAGACGATGCCCACCACGCCCCACATATAGGGGACGGAGTACTCGTTGGTGGGGTCATAGTCCAGGTTTTTGTAATCGTCGTCGATGTTGGCGAAGTTGGGGACGTTGTCGAAGTCGATGGTTTCCAGCATGTCCTCCTCGATGAGCCGGGAGATCATGTAGTCCGAGGGGATGATGACATCGTACTCGGCGGAGCCGTTTTTCAGGGTGGAGTACATGGACTCGTTGTCGGAGTAGGTGGTGTAGTTGACCTTGATGCCGGTCTCCTCCTCAAACTCTTCCAGCAGGTCCTCGTCGATATACTCGCCCCAGTTGTAGACATTGACCTCCCCGTTGGTGGTGGAGCTGCCGCCGCCGCAGGCGGTCAGGGACAGCAGCAGAGACAGGGACAGGGCGAACAGGAACACTTTTTTCATGGCAGTTTCCCTCTTTTCATAAAATGGCGGGTTCTCTCGTCCCGCGGGTGGGGGTTAGCCCTTCCCCTGGAGCTTGGCCGCCCGCGCAGCGGCGGCCTTCTCCTGCCGGGCCGAGCGGATGTTCACGATGGCCAGCAGGCTCAGCACCACCACAAACATCAGGGTGGACAGGGCGTTGATCTCCGGGCTGATGCGCTTACGGGTCATGGAGTAGACCTCCATAGCCAGGGTGGAGGTGCTGGAACCGGCGGTGAAATAGGAGATGACGAAGTCATCCACCGACATGGTGAAGGCCATGATCGCCCCGTTCAGCACGCCGGGTTGAATCTCCGGCAGCACCACCTTTAAGAACGCCTGCCAGGGGGTGGCCCCCAGGTCCAGGGCGGCCTCCTCGATATTGGGGTCGCACTGGTTCAGCTTGGGCAGCACCGAGAGGATGACATAGGGAATATCAAAGGTGATATGGGCCAGCAGCAGGGTGGCGAAGCCCAGTTTCAGGGTGACGCCCGTCAACTGTCCCAACGTGGAATTGAACGCGCCGATGGCGAACACAAACAGCAGCATCAGGCTGACGCCGGTGATGATGTCCGCGTTGGTCATGGGGATGTTGTTGATGGCCATGCACACCGTCCGGGGGCGCTTGCGCATGTTGTAAAAGCCGATGGCTGCCATAGTGCCCAAAACTGTGGAGAACACCATCGCCAGCACCGAGACCTCCAGGGTGGTGGCCAGAGCGCTGAGGATGCGGCTGTCGTCAAACAGCTCTACATACCACTGGAGGGAAAAGCCCGTCCAGACGGTGCGGCTCTTGGAGCTGTTGAAGGAAAAGACGATGAGGACGACGATGGGGGCGTAGAGGAAAATCATCGTCAGAATCAGGCCCAGACGGGCAAAAAATCCGTTCTTTCTCAAAAGTACACAGCCCCCTCTTCTCCCTCACCGAAGTGGTTCATAACCGCCATGCAAATCAGGACAATGACCATCATCACCAGGGAGATGGCGCTGCCCAGATAGGGGTTGTAGGCGTTGCCGTAGAACTGCATCTCGATCAGGTCGCCCAGCAGCAGCGTCATGCCGCCGCCCAGCAGCTTGGAGATGGCGAAGGTGGACACCGAGGGGATGAACACCATGGTGATGCCAGAGAGGACACCCGGCAGGCTCAGGGGGAAGATAATTTTCCGGAACACCTGCACGCCGTTGGCCCCCAGGTCCTCCGCTGCCTCAATGACCCGCGTGTCGATCTTGTCGATGACGGTGTAGATGGGCAGAATCATAAAGGGCAGGTAGTTGTATACCATGCCCAGCACCACCGCGCCGGGGGTGTTGATCATGGGGAAATAGGTCAGTTCGGTGCCAAAAATGGCGTTGATGAGGTCAAAGACCCCCAATTTCGCCAGAAGGGTGTTGATGATGCCGGTGTTCTCCAGCAGGCTCATCCAGGCGTAGGTCCGCAGGAGGAAGTTCATCCACATGGGCAGCATCATAGCGATCATAGCAATGCGCTTGACCCCTGGCCCTTCGCGGGAGATCCAGTAGGCGATGGGATAGCCGATGAGCAGGCACACCACCGTGGCGATGATGGCCAGCCGGAAGGAGGTGGCGAACACCGTCCAGTACTGGGTCAGGGCTTTGAAGTTCTCCAGGGTCAACTGTCCCTCCCGGTTCACCAGGGAGTAGCCCACCACCAGGCACAGGGGGACGATGACAAAAATCGCCATCCAAACCACATAGGGAATGGCCAGATATTTCTTTCTCATTGGCGTGCCCTCAGCTCTTGTGCATAACCTGAATGTTGTCAGGCTCCACGCTCAGGCCCACCAGTTGGCCCACCTGGGGGGCGCGGGTGGTCTGGACCTTCCAGGTGAAGGTCTCCCCCCGCACCATAATTTCATAGAAAATGCCCTTGAACACGACGCTTTCCACTGTGCCCACCAGTTGGCCTGCCTCTGGGGCGGAGATGACCAGGTCCTCGGGACGGACGACCACGTCCACTGCCTCCCGGACGGCGAAGCCCTTATCCACGCAGTCGAAAGCGCGTCCGGCGAAGGAGACCAGGTAATCCCGCTCCATGACGCCCTCCACAATGTTGGACTCCCCGATGAAGTTGGCGACGAAAGCGTTCTTTGGTTCGTTGTAGATGTCGATGGGGGTGCCGATCTGCTGGATGCGGCCCTCGTTCATCACCACGATGGTGTCGGACATGGTCAGTGCCTCCTCCTGGTCGTGGGTGACGTAGACAAAGGTGATGCCTACCTGCTGCTGGATTTTTTTCAGCTCGGTCTGCATCCCCTTGCGCAGTTTCAGGTCCAGCGCGCCCAGGGGTTCGTCCAGCAGGAGGACCTTGGGCCGGTTGATGATGGCTCGTGCAATGGCCACCCGCTGCTGCTGGCCGCCGGACAGGGAGTTGACGCTGCGCTGCTCATACCCGGCCAGGTTGACCATGTTCAGCGACTCGTCCACCCGCTTGCGAATTTCGTCCTCCGGCACCTTGGAGATGCGCAGGCCAAAGGCCACGTTCTCGTAGATGTTCATGTGGGTGAACAGGGCGTACTTTTGGAACACCGTGTTGATCTGCCGCTTGTAGGGGGGCAGGTCGTTGATGCGCATCCCGTCGAAGAACACATCACCGGTGGTCGGCTTCTGGAAGCCGCCGATGATGCGCAGGGTGGTGGTCTTGCCGCATCCAGAGGGACCCAACAGTGTCAAAAACTCTGCATCGTTGAAATACAGGTTGATGTTGTCGAGAACAGTCGTGTCGTCGAACACCATAGACACATCGGTCAAACGAATCAGTTCCTTGGACATTTATCCTCCTCCTCACAGGGCCGCCGGGCCTTTTCCCGCCCGGACGCCTTCCCGTTTCGGCTGCTGTGGATGTAACACCCCATGTTACAGCAACCAGAAAAACTATATCTTGTTAAGGGGGTAAAGTCAAGTTTTCGACGGAAAAATTCCCGCAGGATTTTTGAAAAGTTGTCCGTTCCAGCCCACTAGATTTGTAGGAAAAACCCTCCGTCACGGCTTGCGCCGTGCCACCTCAGACAGCATTTGCTTTTTTGCCATCACTTTTGCCTGGTATAGAGCAAGTTTTCCGCGAAGAATTGTCGGCTCGCAACTGACCACCCCTCTTGCCTCCGCCGTCAAGCGGCACTTCCGCTGCGCTCCCTGCCCTGAAAGGGGAGGAGGGCCGCCGCCTTTAGGTGGTGGCGGAGGGGTTTGCGGCTGGAATAACTGATAAAGTTGGGCGAAAGGAATAGCAACATTGAAAATATTCCCCAGCAGGCCGCAGAATCCCCCTTCCGCCGGAGCGGAAGGGGGACGGACAGGGAAGAAAGAGAAATGTAAGCGATGGGGGGATTACTTCAGCTTCCAGGCCAGGTCGTTGAGGAACAGCTCCTGCTTGAGACCCTCCACGGTGGTGTCCTTGGTGATGTGGACGCACTCGATCTGCATCATCTCGGCCCAGTCGATCATCATCTGGGCGGTGACGGCGGTGGAGAGGACGGTGTGGTGGGCGCCGCCGCAGGTGATCCAGCACTTGAGGCCGGTCAGCAGGTCGGGCATGGCCTTCCACATGACGCGGGCCACGGGCAGGTTGGGCATTTCATAGATGGGCTTGATGCACTCGATGTCCTGGATGATCATGCGCAGACGGCCGCCCATGTCGATGAGGCTGACCACGATGCCCTTTCCGGGCTTGCCCTCGAATACCAGACGGGCGGGGTCCTCCCGGTCGCCAATGCCCAGAGGATGGACCTCGATGCGGGGCTTGGCGGCGGCCACGCTGGGGCAGACCTCCAGCATATGCGCGCCCAGAGAGACCTCCTTGCCCGGCTCCAGGTCATAGGTGTAATCCTCCATGAAGGCAACGCCGGTGTCGTCCATACCCTCGGCCATGGCCTTCATAATGGCGGTCATGGCGGAGACCTTCCAGTCGCCCTCGCCGCCGTAGCCGTAGCCGTCGGCCATCATGTTCTGGGAGGCCAGGCCGGGGAGCTGCTTCATGCCGTACAGGTCCTGGAAGGTGTTGATGAACGCCTTGGCGCCCTCCCGGTCCAGGATCTTCCGCATGGCGACCTCTTCCAGCGCCTGGTAGCGGACAGCCTCGATGTTGTCGGTGGCCATGTCGTAGCGGGCCTGGTATTCGGCCATCTTCGCGTCCACCTCTGCGTCGGTGACGGAGTCCATGACCTCCACCAGATGGCCCACCGGCCAGTAGTCCACCTGCCAGCCCAGCTTGATCTCGGTTTCCACCTTGTCGCCCTCGGTGACGGCCACATCACGCATGTTGTCGCCAAAGCGGACGACGACCAGGTTCTGGGAGAAGGCGTAGCCTACTGCAGAGCGCATCCAGTCGCCCAGCTCCTTCTGGACGGGGGCGTCCTCCCAGTAACCGGCGATGATCTTCCGGGGCAGACGCATCCGCGCCCCGATGAAGCCGTGCTCCCGATCGCCGTGGGCGGCCTGGTTCAGGTTCATGAAGTCCATGTCGATCTCTTCGTTGGGGATGTTGCGGTTGTACTGGGTAGCGAAGTGGCAATAGGGCTTCTGGAGCAGGTTGAAGCCGTGGATCCACATCTTGGAGGGGCTGAAGGTGTGGCACCAGGTGATAACGCCGGCGCAGGCGTCGTCGTTGTTGGCGGCCTTCATCAGCTTGGCGATGCCGTCCGAGGTGACGCCCATTCCTTTATAGACGATCTTGCAGGGCAGGTTGCCGGATGCGTTCATCTTTTCGCACATCTCAGCGGCGCGGCCATTGATGGTCTCCACCACTTCGGGGCCATAGAGGAACTGGGAGCCGACCACAAACCAGAACTCGTACTTGGACATGATAGACATAAAACTCTGCCTCCTGTAAAAAATAAGTGTGGAAGGATGCTTTGCGGAAGGTGCCTGGTTCGCCGGCACCTGGCCGGCGAACCGCTTCAAATGTTTGTTGTCCTTATCCTAACACGTCTTTCCGCAAAGTGTCAATAGGTTCTTGACGATGCCGACAGAAGTTTGTCACCATAGACAATACAAATAAATGATATGTTAAAAATAAACAGTACAAATTATGATTGACAGGGGATTTTTTGCGATATTCGAAGATAAAAACGCGTTTTCGCCTGATATTTTATGATTTGG
>JAJPXR010000092.1 GCA_021205375.1 Clostridiales bacterium
CTCGGAAAATATCTCAGGCACCCTTTTGGCTCTGCAACATAGGATAACATGTGACCGGCTTCAACAGCCGGGCGCAAATTTCCTGAATCGGTGGAGGTATTTTTTATGGGATGCTGCAATAATGGCTGCGGCGGCGGGGGCTGCCTGTGGTTCATCATCCTCATCATCATCCTCTTCTGCTGCTGCGGCGGCGGCTGGGGCGGCTGCGGCAATGGCTGCGGCTGTGGCTGTGGCAACGGTTGCGGCTGCGGCAACGACTGCGGCTGTGGTTGCTGAAGGATTCCTTTGAACGGTCCCCGGCAGGCGCTGGGGACGTGATAAGCTGATACGAAAGAGGCGGGGCTTCGGCCCCGTCCTGCGCGTTTGGATGAAACGTCTTACTTACCCGTCCTGCCGGATGCAAATCCGCACGTTGTCCCGAAAGCGCTCTTCCGGCAGCATATAGCGGTAGAGCGCCTGATAATCTGCCTTTGTCTGCTCTGCCGAAGGCGTGCCGCCCAAGGTCAGAAGCACATACTCCACGCCGAAGAGCCACACTGTCACAGAGGACAGTGCCGCCCCATTCCGACGGTAAAAGGCCACCCGCCGTTCCCGTGTTTTCCGGTCAGCGAGGTCTGCTGCGTCTTTGGGGTTTTCCGACTCAATGAGGAGATACTGTCCCTCCGGCAGCGTCTGGCGCAGGTGCCGCAGAATTTCCCCGCCGCAGCCGGTCCCCCGGAATTGAGGCAACACCGCGAAATAGTCCAGCAGCAGCGCTGCGTTTCCGGGAGCCTGCGCCAGCACATAATAACCCGTCAACGTCTCACCCCGGTATGCACCCCAAAGGGTGTTGACACCCCGGTCCTCCAGAGCCGCCAACAGTTCCCGGGGCTTCAGTTCCGAAGGGGGGAAGTCCCGCTCCATCTGCTCGCAATAGAGGGCCGTCCACTCTGGTCGGGTCAGGCGGCGAAAGTGCCAGTTCACTGGTTCCGCTCCGCTGCTCATCGCGCTGTGGCTTCCAGGGAGGCGATTTTCAGCCCCACGCCGTTCTGCTGGGCCAGCTCCTCCGTCTTGTCGATGAGTTTCCGACTGTTGCCGTTGATGAGGTCTGCCGCCAACCGGTCTTTTTGTTCCTGAGAGAGGGTGGAGAGTACCTTCTTCGCCATTCCGGCTGACATCCCGTTGGAGAGCAGCATCGCCACCGGATTCCCGCTCTGGCGCAACTGCTCCCCCATCTGTGGCAGCAAATTCAGCAGCGTCTCATAGTCCACTTCGCTGATTTCCAATTCCAGTTTTATCATGGCAGTCTATCCTTTCCCGATTTCACAAACTGACCTGGATCATCTCATGGTGGACGGCGGGCAGAAATTTCTCCACCACGTCCGCCGTTTTCAGTTTCAGGCTGGAGGTGTTGATGCAGGGGTGGCAGCCAAAGTACTCCTGCTCCAACACCGCCTGGTCCACCACAAGCTGCACCTGGTTTTCCTGGTCATATTGCAGGCCCATCACCGAGACACTGCCCGGCGTCACGTTCAACAGCCGCTCCATGTCCTCCGGCGTGCCAAAGGAGAGACGAGCTACCCCCAACTGATGGGACAGGTCCTTGGTCTTAAAGGGCTTGTCGCCGGGCATCAGCATCAGATAAAACTTGGTCTTTTGCCGGTTGCAGAGGAACAGATTTTTACAAATGAGCACCCCCAGCACCGCGTCGATGACGTTACACACCTCCATCGTGTCCGCCGGGGCGTGGTCAGTCCGCTGGTAGGCAATGCCCAACCGATCCAGCAGGTCGTAAGTCTCCCGTTCTTTCTCCAGCCGACCTGTGCAGTCGGTGGGCCGTCCGTTGTAAAGCTCCATCGTATGTGCCACCTCTTAAAAAGCTCGTTTGCGTCGTATTACCGTCCTTGCATGGACTGAACCGCAGAGAATACCACTGTACAGTCCTCAACAGACATTATTATATGCACATCCTGCGGCGTTGGCAAGTCTATCGCTGTAAATTTCGTCTCGTAAGGGAATCACACTTGACGGAGGGGAACGGTTTGGCTATAATGAAACCTGCTTGAACACCGTAATACAGAGAGACCCAACGGAGGGCAGTAATATGAACGATATTCAAATCAGAAAGGTCGCCTTTGGGGGGTATCACCGAGGCGATGTGGAAAAAGTTCTCAGCCAGTGGAAAAACACCGCTGCGGAGCAAAAGGAGGCCCTCCGAGCGGCCCAGACGGAGCGAGACGCTCAGGCGGCAGAGAAAGACGCCCTGGGGCAGGAGCGCGCCGCCCTCCAGACGGAACTGGACGAGAAAACCCGGGAAAACGCCGCTCTCCAGGAAGAAAAGGCGGCACTCCAGGCGGCGTTGGACGGAAAGGCCCAGGAGAACAGCAATTTGACCCGTATGCTGGAGGATGTGCAGCAGTCCTGCGACGCTCTGGCGGAGGAACTGCGCACCCAGGAGGCGGCGCTGGAAGAGCAGCGCCAGCTCTTCGAGGAACTGCTTCAGGAACATAACAAGCTGGAGAGCAAGTTGGAGCGCTGCAACCAAGTTGGGCGGCTGGCCAAGGAGGGCGGCAACAAGGCGGCCCAGGCGTTGACCGGCGTGGCCGCGCAGCTCCGGGAGATCCGCTCCCAGGTGCGGGAGGTAGACGCGGCGCTGGATCGGGATGGGCTTGTCGGCCAGTGAGACGGCCGGCGCATTTCCGGGCAAAGCGGGGCCTGCTCCAGTGAACTGCCACAAAACGGAATGTATGGTAAGAACGTGCAAAATTTCCCGCCGTCTGTGGCGAAATTTCTCAAAAAAGTTTGTCAAACCCCGTTGAAAATCCAGAGGCGAGCCGCTATAATAGGAACAGATGGTCATGGGGGCAGTCTGTGTCCCTTTTGTGATACGTCAACAAGGTTAAACAAGTGACCTTTTGGTAAGACTAAAATTAACTCGAAACTCAAAACTGTTCAGGAGTGTGGATAATGAGCGTTGCAAAGGACATCGGTATCGACCTGGGTACTGCTTCCATTCTGGTCTACGTCAAGGGGAAGGGCGTCGTCCTCCAGGAGCCTTCCGTCGTAGCCATCGACAAAAACACCGGCAAGCTGCTGAAGGTCGGCAGCGAGGCCCAGAACATGCTGGGCCGCACCCCCGGCAACATTGTTGCCATGCGTCCCCTGCGGGAGGGCGTTATCTCTGACTACGATATGACCGAGCGTATGCTGCGGGAGTTCATCCGCAAGGTGGCTCCGGTCCACTTCTTCAAGCCCCGTGTGGTCATCTGCGTTCCCTCCGGCATCACCGAGGTGGAAGAGCGTGCAGTCATCGACGCGGGCATCCAGGCCGGCGCCCGGAAGGTCTACCTCATCGAGGAGCCGGTGGCCGCCGCTATTGGCGCGGGCATCGACATCGCCAAGCCTGATGGCCATATGATCGTGGATATCGGCGGCGGCACCACCGATGTGGCGGTCATCTCTCTGTCCGGCGTGGTGGAGTCCGCCTCCATCAAGGTCGCTGGCGACGAGTTCAACGACGCAGTGGTCAAATACATCCGCCGCAAGCACAACGTCCTCATCGGCGAGCGCACGGCGGAAGAGCTGAAAATTTCCATCGGCTGCGTGTTCCCCAGAGAAGAGGAGCAGTCCGTGGAGATCAAGGGCCGCGACCTGATGACCGGCCTGCCCCGCACCTTCTCCGTCACCTCCTCCGAGATGATCGAAGCTTTCGAGGAACCCACCCAGCGCATCCTGGAGTCCATCCACGGCGTTCTGGAGCGCACCCCGCCTGAGCTGGTGGCCGATATCTCCACCAACGGCATCGTCATGACCGGCGGCGGCTCCCTGGTCTGGGGCTTCGACAAGCTCATTGAGTCCCACACCGGCATCGAGACCCGCGTGGCGGACGACGCCATCTCCTGCGTGGCCTTCGGCACCGGCAAGAGCTTGGACGACTTGGCCTCCATGCAGGACGGCACCATGAACCTGTCCCGCCGGAAGCAGATGAATAGCTGATTTTTGGAAAAAAGTTTCTCCCCCGCCTGATGGCGGGGGAGTTTTTTCGACTTTTCGGTTATCCTTTCTCCAGCATAGTACCAGCTTTCCGCAGAGAACTATCGTTCGGGAACTGACCACCCCTCTTGCCCCCCTGTGAAGCGCTGGCCGAATGGCCAATTCCTCTTTAGCGCAAATGCAGGGAGCTATGGCCTTTAGGCCATGCGAGTCGCAAAGGGGAGGAGGGCCGCCGCCTTTAGGCGGTGGCGCAGGGAGGGGCAAAGCCCCGGAAGTGCCGCTTGACGGCGGAAGGGTTTCTGGCACACAACTGGGTAATAGGGATAATCATATTTATTCCCACCGAATCGGGTGCCGAAGCACCGTTTTCTGCTTTTCCGGGGCGGTTTTGCGGGGGTCGCTGAGGTAAATCTCGTGGTGGAGCCGCTGGTCGCTGATGTCCAGCGCATACCCCTGTTCCGCCATAAATTCGTGCATCCGCCGGACGGTGGCCGGTTCCTCGTCATAGGGGCCGATGTGCATACACTGGACGCACAGCCCCTCGTCAACGGTCAGGAACTCCACGGGGCGAAGTCGGTCTTTTTCTTCCGGGTGGCCTCGGCCACAGCCCAGTCAAAGTCCGCCTTGGTAACAAAGTCCGGCAGGCGAATAACGGAAAGGAACCGGAAGTCCTCTTTCCGGCTGTAGTCGATGCCCGCGTCCTGGCCTGGCTGCTGCCAGAAGCCCTCCAGCGGTGGCACCACGTAGTCAAAATAACCCTCGATGGCGTGGCTGCCCTTTTTGCTCATTTTAATGGTGTAGGCCACCCCGTAGAGCAGACCAATGGAGGCTTTGTAAGCGCCGTCCTCAGCGTTGGGGTCGCCGACGCCCCGGACAGCCAGGTAATTCATGGGCGGAACGGTGACGATACCCGGCGTTTTCTTTGGCAGATAAAACTCTTTGTACTCTTTTTTGTAATCAAAGGGCATAAGGCACTCCTCTCTGTCAGATCCAGGCGTCCTCCACCTCGTGGTTCTTCCGGCGGGTCATCAGGGCGTTGAACACCTCCGGCACGGTCTTGCCCTCGTAGAGGACCTCGTAGGCCGCCTGGGTGATGGGCAACTCCACGCCGTACTTTTTCGCCAACTGCATCCCCGTCTCGGCGGCGTAGTAGCCTTCCACCACCGCGCCGATGCGCTTCACCGCTTCCTGGGGTTCCACCCCTTGGCCGATGAGGATGCCTGCCCGGTGGTTCCGGGAGTGGACGCTGGTGCAGGTCACGATCAGGTCGCCCACGCCGGTCAGCCCGGCAAAGGTCCGCTGGTGGCCGCCCATGGCGCTGCCCAGCCGGGCAATCTCCGTCAGGCCGCGGGTCATCAGCATGGCGCGGGTGTTGTCCCCGTAGCCCATGCCGTCCACCACCCCGGCGCACAGGGCGATGACGTTTTTCAGCGCCGCGCCAATTTCGCAGCCCACCACATCGGAGGAGGTGTACACCCGGAACCGGGGGGACATGAAGATGTCCTGCACCCGCTCCGCGGCCTCTTTGTTCTCGGAGGCGGCGACAATGGCGGTGGGGATGCCGCGCCCCACTTCCTCGGCGTGGGTGGGGCCGCACAGCACCACCACCGGGCAGCTCGCGTCTACCTCGGACTCGATGACCTGGCTCAGCCGCAGGGTGGTGCCTTTCTCGAAGCCTTTGCCCACGCTGACCACGATGGTGCCGGGGCGAATCAGCTTTGCGAGCTGCGCGGCGGTGCTGCGCACCGCGAAGGAGGGGGTAGCCAGAATGACCACTTCGCTGTCCGTCACACAGGATATATCCGCGGTCAGCTCCAGCTCGTCCGGAAGGGGGACCCCCTTGAGCATGGGGTTTTCGTGGGTGGCCTGGAGTACGTCGCTCTCCTCCTGGCAGTAGGACCAGAGTACGACCCGGTTGCCGTTTTCCAGCAGCAGCAGCGACAGGGCGGTGCCCCAGCCGCCGGAGCCTAAGACGGTGATTTTCATGTGGTTCCTCCATTCCGCCGCGTTGCGCGGCATGGTAGTAGGTTCATCAGCAGCTCATTACTAATAGCTTCTTACTCTTTTTTGAACTCGAACTTGTTCTCGTTCCCCTGGGCGATGCGCTTGGCGTTCTCCCGGTGCCGCACGACGATGAGTACTCCCGCGACACAGGCCAGCACCGTCACCGGGATGTTCCCGTAGATGAACCAGCAGCAGATGGGGAACAAAATCGCCGCCACCATGGACCCCAGGGACACCCAGCGGGTGATGGCAACCAGAATCAGAAAAGCCCCCAGACAAATCAGCGCGATGCGCCAGTCCATGCACAGGATGACCCCCGCGCCGCAGAGAACGCCCTTGCCGCCCCGGAAACCGAACATACAGGGGAAGGAGTGGCCCAGGATGCAGAAGATGCCCCCTAGCAGCTTGCCGATGACCGGCCAGCCCAGGAAGGTCCCCAACAGCGCCCCGCCCAGCAGGACGGAAATCACTGCCTTGGCAAGGTCGCCCAAAATCACAAAGACGACTTTCCTTTTGCCAAAGACGCGGTAGAAGTTGGTCAGACCGGCGTTGCCGCTGCCGTGGTTGCGCACGTCGTCGTGGAGGATATACTTGGAAATAATTAGCGCCGAGTTGCAGCAGCCCAGCAGATAGGAAACCACTGCGACAATAGCAATCAGACCAACGGTCATAGCGTTCATTTAAGAATCCTCCTCCTTGTCCCCCTTCTGCCGGATGATGAGGCGAATCGGTGTGCCGTCCAGCCCAAAGGTGTTTCTGATTTGATTCTCCAGATATCGCTGATAGGAAAAATGGAACAGCTTGGCTTCGTTGCAGAAGCACACGAAGGTGGGCGGCTGCACCCCCACCTGGGTCATATAGTAGATTTTCAGGCGGCGGCCCTTGTCGGTGGGGGGTTGAACGCGGGTGGTGGCCTCCGCCAGCACCGAGTTCAGCACGCCGGTACGGACCCGCAGCAGCGACATCTCGTGGACCCGGTTGATAAGCTCAAACAGCTTGTTCACCCGCTGGCCGGTCAGGGCCGAGATGAACAGGATGGGCGCGTAGGGCATATAGGACAGGTCCCGGCGGATGTCGTCGGTCATGCGGCGCATGGTTTTGTCATCCTTTTCGATGTCGTCCCACTTGTTGACCACGATGATGGAGGCTTTGCCTGCTTCGTGGGCCAGCCCTGCCACCTTGGTGTCCTGCTCCGTGACCCCCTCGTGGGCGTCGATGAGGATGAGGCACACGTCCGCCCGGTCAATGGCGAGGGTGGCCCGTAGCACGGAGAACTGCTCCACCCGGTCGTTGACCTTGGACTTTTTGCGCATCCCCGCTGTGTCGATGAAGCAGTATTTGCCGAACTGGTTCTCGAAGAAGCTGTCCACCGCGTCCCGGGTGGTGCCCGCCATGTCGGAGACGATGACCCGCTCCTCGCCCAAAATCCGGTTTACCAGGGAGGATTTGCCCACGTTGGGTTTGCCGATGACCGCCACCTTGATGACGTCGTCGTCCTCATGCGTCTCCTGGTCCTCCGGGAAGTAGCGCACGCACTCCTCCAACATATCGTCCACGCCAATGCCGTGGATGGCGGAGACGGCGATGGGGTCGCCCAGGCCCAGGTTGTAAAACTCGTAGATGTCGGGGTTCAGCGCCTTTGCGCCGGTGGAGTCGGCCTTGTTTGCCACCAGCACTACGGGCTTTTGGGACCGGCGGAGCAGGCTCGCCACGTCTATATCGGCGGCGGTGACGCCGGTGCGGATGTCGCAGACCAGCACGATGACATCGGCGTTCTGAATGGCGATCTCCGCCTGTCCCCGCATGAACTGCAAAATCTCGCTGTTGTTCTGGGGTTCGATGCCGCCGGTGTCCACAATGGTGAACTGCCTGCCGCACCACTCGCAGTCGGCGTAGAGCCGGTCACGGGTGACGCCGGGGGTGTCCTCCACGATGGAGAGCCGCTGGCCCGCCAGCTTATTAAAGAGCATGGACTTGCCCACGTTGGGCCGTCCCACGATCGCTACCAAAGGTTTTGCCATATCGTCACTTCCTTATCTCTGCCGCAGGCACGACAGAGGTTCGTATTTGTTATTTGAGACTCTGAATGTTTCTTTTGCTCCGCTCTATGAGTATCTCTTGATAGCCATTTTTAGCCCGGCGGCGCAACCTTCGAAGCGCTGCGTTTTTGGCTTGCAGCACCTGGCTAACGGCTAACAGCTAACAGCTCATAAATCCGGATTATACCGGAAATACTCATCATCCTCCGGGAAGAAATCCGCTTCCTCCGGTTCCTCGGCGCCCTCCGTCTCCAGGATTGCGTCCAGCAGCTTGAAGCCGTCCTGGGCCACGAAGGTGACGGGGACGCCCAGCGCCTCCTCCACCTGCTCCACCGTCACGTCGTCCAAAAAGACGTTTTGGTGGTAGCGAAGCATACAGTCGGGCAGCAACAGCCGCTCTCCCAGTTCCCTGCCCTTTAGCTGGGCAATCAGGTCCCGGCCCGTCACCAGACCGGCCACGGTGATCTCCGGGCCAAAGAAGTCGTTGCGAATCTCATACACCTGGCCCTCACCGCCGAACTGAGCAGTGGCCTCCGTTGCCAACCGGGTGAGCAGGGGAGCGGCGGCCCGTCCTGTTGCCATAGAGAAGGGGCGAACATGGAACGTTTCCCCTTCCATCATCCGCAGAGCGCCGCGGAACTCCACCTGGAACAGCCGCAGCATCCCCACGCCGTTTTCCAACTGGCAATAGTCCTCGTAAAAGTCGTCGGAGGGCAGCTCCCGCTTCGCCAACAGGTAAAACTCATCGCTGCACCAGAACATCCGGCGGCCAAATTCCGCCAGGCACTGGTCGCCGTAGGCTTCCACCATATCCAGCACAGCGGCGGCCTCCGCCTGGGTGTAGGTGCGAAGAGGATACAGCCCCTCCCGGTACTTGGTCAGGCCCACCGGGACGATGGCGACACTGGCGACCCCGTTCCGCATGGCGGTCAGGTCGTTCATGGAGCGCTCCAGCGCCGGGCCGTCGTTGACACCGGGACAGGCCACGATCTGACAGTTCATTTGAATCCCCGCCTCAGCGAAGCGGCGCATGATGTCGATGGAGCGCCCGGCGAAGCGGTTGCCCATCATCTTCACCCGCAGCTCCGGGTCGGTGGTGTGGACAGAGACGTTGATGGGAGAGATGCGCAGGTCAATGATGCGCTGAATTTCCCGCTGGGAGAGGTTGGTCAGGGTGATATAGTTGCCCATCAGGAAGCTGAGCCGTTCGTCGTCGTCCTTGAAATACAGCGTATCCCGCAGGCCCGCCGGCATCTGGTCCACAAAGCAGAAAATGCAGTTGTTGGCGCACCGGTGGCACTTGTCCATCAGGTAGGTCTCGAAGTTCAGCCCCAGCTCCTGGCCCTCCCGCTTGCGGACGCGGAGCTTGCGCTCCCGCCCGCTCTCGTCAGCCAGGGTCAGCACCAGGCGGGTGTCGTAGGTATAAAATTTGTAGTCCAGCACGTCCACAATGGGATTGCCGTTGACCGTCCGCAGCTCTTCGCCGGGGCGAATGCCCGCCCGCTCCGCCGGGGAACGGGCATCGACCGATGCAATTTTGGTACTCACTGACGTTCTTCCACTCCGCTCTCAGGTGATGTCCGCTGAAAAGATTCGTTCAAAGATAGTTTACCCCATTTCTGCGCAAAAGTAAAGAGCCTGCCAAACAGCAGACTCTCGACTTCGTATCCGGCAACACGGGGTCACTCCACCTCGGCGTTGGCCTCTGCCTTCGCGTAGGAGCGGCCGTTGTACATGCCGCAGGCGGGGCAGATACGGTGGGGCAAACGATACGCACCGCATTCGGGGCAGCGCACAAGCTGGGGAGCGGTCAGCTTCCAGTTGGCGCGGCGCTTGTCGCGTCTTGCCTTAGACACTTTTCTCTTAGGGACTGCCATTGTATGACACCTCCTCGTCCGTCTTTGCAGAAAATCACGCTTCGTCCTGCTCCAGAAGCTGGGCCAGCACTGCGAACCGGGGGTCTAATTCCGGCTTGCAGGTGCAGGGGCCTTCGTTCAGGTCCGCGCCACACCGGGGGCAACGACCCTTACAGTCCTCTTTACACAGGTTTTTTGTATCGATGGCGAAAATCAACTCATCGTTCATCACCGGGTCCAGGTCCAGGCCGGAGCCGTCCAGGAGGATAATTTCGTCGTCCTCCTCGTTCTCCAGCTCAGTGGCCAGCGTCCAATGAATGGGATGCTCCAGCAACCGCTGGAAGGGCTTGCCGCAGCTATCACAGTGCAGGTGCAGATTGGTGACTGCCTCCGCTTCCAGTTCCAGCAAGCCGGCCCGGTTGCGGACAATGCCCTCAATGTGCACCGGCTCTGCAAAGGGCCGCTCCCCATAGAAATCCAGCTCAGACAAATCCATTTCGTATTGAAACGGAAGGACTGAGCCGGGGACATGAATGATGTCTTTGAGTTCCAGTCTCATATGAAAACCTCGCATAACGATACGATTTGTATTGTAACGCAAGTTGTTGTACTTGTCAACCGCTTTTTTTACAAAGAATTGAGCTGCGCCGAAAAAACGCCGGCGCGCGCTGACATGTGCCGCCTTGTCAATTGTTTTTTGCGGAACAGACGGCGTTTCCCTTGACGAACAGATGGAGATACGATACAATAACAACGGCAAAGAGAATGAAAAGAACCTTATTATACGAACAAGGAGGAACATTTATGAAAAAACTGCTGAGCCTGGTGCTGGTGTTGGCAATGGTGCTGGCCCTGGCGAGCTGCGCCACTGCCCAGGCGGAGGAGGAACCGGAAGAACCCGCTGAGGTGTCCGTGGTCGAGGAAGAGCCTGTGGTCGAGGAGGACGAGTCCGAGCCGGAGGAAGAAGAAGCCTTTGACTGGAGCTACATCAATCCCCTGACCGGCGAGGCCACCGAGGAGGACATCTCCAACAACCGCCCCATCGCCATCATGCTCAACAACATCAAGCAGGCCCTGCCCCAGTACGGCAACAGCCAGGCCGATGTCTATTATGAGGTGCCGGAAGAGGGTGGCATCACCCGCATTATGGCCCTGTATCAGGACGTGACCGACGTGGGGGCCATCGGCAGCATCCGCTCCACCCGCCCCTATTATGTCCGGCTGGCCGTGGCCGCCGACTCCATCCTGGTCCACGCCGGAGGCAGCACCGCCGCCTATAACGTCATCAAGGACTATATGAACAAATACGGCCTGGTGGACCTGGACTACCTGAGCAAGGGCACCCGCACGGCAGACATCTTCTACCGGGACAGCGGTCGTCTGGCCTCTGGCTACGCCAGCGAGCACACCCTGTTCACCACCTCTGACAACATCCAGACCTATCTGGAGGAGCACTCTGACGAAATTCGTCTGGAGCACAAGGACGATTACGAATATGTCCACTACTTTGTGGGGGACGGTGCTCCGGTAAACGGCGACACTGCCGAGACCATTGATGTGAGCTTCTCCGGCTACAAGGGCACCACCTTTACCTATGACAGCGAGGCGGGCAACTACAAGGTCAGCGAGTTCGACTCCGCCTATGTGGACGGCACCACCGGCTCTCAGGTCAGCGTGGAGAATGTGGTGGTCATCCAGACCAAAATCGAGGCCCTGAATGACGCCAAGAACCACGTGGCGGTCTACCTGACCGGCACTGGCAGCGGCTACTTTGCCTGCAACGGCAAGTATGAAAAGATCACCTGGGTCAAGGAAAAGGCCAAGTACACCTATCAGTTCTACGATGAGGACGGCAACGTGGTGGACCTGGGCGTGGGCAAGACCTACGTCTGCATCGTTGGCACCGAGCGGGACATCACCGTGGACGGCGTGGTGCTGGAGAAGCCGGAGGACGCGGAAGAGACCGAGGACCTGGCCAACTTCGAGGTCACGGACGACGACGAGGACTGATTGCGCGGAAATCTAACCAAAATCAGAAAGCAAACGGGGCCTGCGCTGCTGTGCGCAGGCCCTTTTTCCATCAGGAACAGAACCGGTGACTGCCGATGACGGTGATCAGCGGCCGGGACCAGATCCAGGCGCTGGTGGCTGTGGCGGGGTTAAAATAGTAAATCGCGCCGCCGGTGGGGTCGCTGCCGTTCAGCGCGTCCTGGGCGGCGTGGTAGGCGGAATCAGCCACCGGCTGGTCGATTTGGCCGTCTACCATGCAGGTGAAGGCCCCCGGCTCATAGACCACCCCGGCCACGCTGTTGGGGAAGGAGGGGTGGGCGATGCGGTTCAAAATCACCGCCCCCACCGCCACCTGGCCGGTATAGGGTTCCCCTCTGGCCTCGGCGGAAATGACCTTCGCCAGCAGCGCCAGGTCGCTGTCCGAGTGGGAGGCTGTGCCGCCAGAGGTGGAGATTCCCATGGCGGTCAAAGTGGCGTCACCGGCCACGCCGTCCGCCGTCAGGCCGTTGACGCTTTGGAAATACTGCACGGCGGAGACGGTGGCGCTGCCATAGATCCCGTCCACCGGGCCGGAGTAATACCCCCAGCGCTGGAGCTTGGTCTGAATGGTGGTGACGGTTTCGCCTGAATCCCCCTGGCGGTAGGCCGCAGCGCTGGCCGTCTGGACCAGCAGCAGGGTACACAGCAAAAGAAGCAGCAGGACGGCCATACGGGGCCGCTTGTGCGTAAGCATGATCGTATCATTCCTTTCAACTATCCCGGTCAAACCGGTGGGTTCGGATACGGGGGTAGTTTGAGGCGGAATGACAGAGGTTATGCGGTGCAGATTTTGGCAGAGGAAAAACGGCCTCATTGCCGGACAGCAGGTGAATTTGTGTTATTTCGCCGGAACGATACAAATTATACACCAAAACGCGCAGTTTGGTGTCGCAAAAAGAGACAAAGTATGCTATACTAAAAATTGATATAATTCCTCTCTACAGCGCAAGGAGGTTCTACATGGCTTTTAAAATCGGTTTTGCGGCAGAGCAGCCGCAGGAACAGCTCTCAGCTACATACACACCGCCGCAGCAGACAGCGACGCCCCGCAAGTCAGTGGTGCAGGTGATGTTTCCTACGCGCGGCAACAGACTGGCCTATTACAACGACCAATTCGACCTGCACCCCGGCGACATCGTTTTCGTGGACGGCAAGCAGGAGGGGCAGCGGGGCCGCGTGGTCGAGGTCAGCTACAACTTCAAAATCAAGGTGTCCGACTACAGGCGGGTGGTGGCCGTGGCGGACACCGACGTTCACGGTCAGTTTTATATGGCATGCTCTCACTTTGTCACCTTCGACCCGGCGGTACTGCCCCGTGGCAAAGTAGAGACCTGGTACATGGCGCCGGAGAATCCGGACGAATATATCAGCGGCTGCGACGACACCGGCTTTCTCCTGGAGGACCTCAAGGGTTTCCAGATCAGCGAAATGGTGGCGGAGCGCGGGCGTAAATACTACCTGGACAACCGAGTCGCCTACCTTTCCATTGACGGAACCAGCGGCTACGCCATTGTGGAGGGCGGCAACCCTTACGAAGTGGAATTTACTTACAAAGATGGGGAAATCAGCAGATTGGTTTGCTCCTGCTTTTGCAGCTACAACTGCAAGCATGAGGTGGCAGTCCTGATGCAGCTTCGGGAAACGCTGGCCTTGATGGAGAAGGACTACGGCTCCAAGTACAAGGCGGGCGGCTATTTCGCGGCGGTCAGCAAGAGCGTCCTGTTCAGCATGGCCATCGACAGCAAGACCACCGGCAGCTTTACGTTGTAATGTGTGCCGTTTCCTAGATGAAAATACCGGACGATTCATTTCCATCGAACCGTCCGGTATTTTTTTGGGTTCTATAATAAATGTTGGGGTCAGGTAAAGCACCTGGCCCCAAAT
>JAJPXR010000006.1 GCA_021205375.1 Clostridiales bacterium
TCGCCTCCCCTGAAAGGGGAGGAGGGCCGCCGCCTTTAGGCGGTGGCGGAGGGGTAAAAGCGCAAGGAAGAGTAAAAGGAATAGTCAAAATTGCACATTGCTAATTGCTAATTATAGTGCGAGAGGAGCGTTATCCATGAACATTACCCTGAAAAACGACCAGCTCACCGTCGTCATCAGCACCCTGGGCGCGGAGATCCAGAGCATGACCACCGCTGAGGGCCTGGAGCTGATGTGGCAGGCGGACAAGGCCATCTGGGGCCGCCACGCGCCGCTGCTGTTCCCCATCATCGGGCGGCTGAAAGACCAGCAGTACACCCTGGACGGGGAAGTGATCTCCATCCACCAGCACGGTTTCGCCCGTGACACGGAGTTTACTCTGGTGCAGCAGGACGAGACCTCCGCCACCTTCACCATGGAGGACTCGGAGAGCAGCCGGAAGGTCTACCCCTTCGCCTTCTCCCTGACCGTTTCCTACACCCTGTCCGGCAATACGCTGACCAAGCGCCACACGGTGGTCAACCGGTCTGACAAGGTGCTGCCCTACGAAATTGGCGGTCACGACGGATACCGCACCTCCCTGCTCCCCGGCGAGGAGATGTCCGACTACTATGTGGAGTTCCCCGGCCAGACCACCATCCACCCCTTCGGCATGGACGAGCACTGCTTCCTGACCCCGGAGAAGTTGGACTACACCCTGACGGACGGCGCGCTGCCTCTGCCCCCCAAGGTGGGCGGGCTGGATACCGTGGTGCTGGAGAACCTGCCGGTGCATCAGGTCACGCTGGCGAACCGGAAAAACAGTGTCCGGGTGACGGTGGACTTCCCGGAGTTCGATTACCTAGGCATCTGGACCAAGCCGGTGGACTTCGATACCAATTACATCTGCATCGAGCCGTGGACCACCCTGCCGGAGTGTACCTTCGTCAGCAGCGAGCTGGCGGAGAAAGCGGGCATCCGCCTGCTCCAGCCCGGCCAGGAGGAGACGCTGAGCTATGATGTCTCTGTGAACTGGTGAGAATGATAGTTGGTTGTCCTTTTAAATCAGGCAAGTTTTTAGTGGCTAGTGGTTAGTGACTAGAAGGCGGTTTTTCTTCCGAAAATCGCCTCTGTCAAATAAATTCGGTGCCAAACGACAAGCACTATCCTCTCTTGCCTCCCCTGAAAGGGGAGGAGGGCCACCGCCTTTAGGCGGTGGCGCAGGGAGGGGCAAAGCCCCGGAAGTGTCGCTTGACGGCGGAGGGGTTTCTAGTGCATAACTGATTCAAAGAGATGACTATATTTGCTTTTGGGAGAAGAGATACCATGTGTGAGTTCTATGGATTCATCGGCTGCGGCAACATGGGCGCACCCCTGGCGCGGGCTGCGGCAAAAACGCTGTCCGGCGGCCAGATCATGCTGGCCAACCGTACCCCCAGCAAGGCCGAAGCCCTTGCGGCGGAGCTGGGCTGTCTGGTGGGGGAAAACACCGACGTAGCCCGCCGGGCCGGGACCATCTTCCTGGGGGTCAAGCCCCAGATGATGGGGGACATGCTGAGCGGCATCGCCCCGGTGCTGGCAGAGCGGAAAGACCGCTTCGTGCTGGTGACCATGGCGGCAGGGCTGACCATCGCCCGCATCCGGGAGATGGCGGGGGGCGACTACCCCGTCATCCGCATCATGCCCAATACCCCCGCCTCCATCGGGGAGGGGATGATCCTCTACGCCGCCGAGGGCGTGACGGAGGAGGAGCAGGAGCGCTTCTTGTACAACATGGCGGCGGCGGGACGCTTTGACGCCCTGCCGGAGAGCCTCATCGACGCGGGGAGCGCCGTCTCCGGCTGCGGCCCGGCCTTTGTTTACCCCTTCATCGAGGCCCTGGCCGACGGTGCGGTGGCCTGCGGTTTGCCCAGAGCCAAGGCCCAGGAGTACGCCGCCCAGACCCTGGTGGGGGCGGCGAAGCTGGTGCTGGAGAGCGGTCAGCACCCCGGCGCGCTGAAGGACGCCGTCTGTTCCCCCGGCGGCTCCACCATCGCGGGGGTCCGCGCCCTGGAGCAGGGCGGATTCCGCAGCGCCGCGACAGAGGCGGTCATTGCCGCCTACGAAAAGACGAAGGCGCTGGGGAAACAATAAGGAAAATACGGAAGGAAACAATCAACATGAGAATCGTTGTCAAGGTCGGCACATCGACCATCGCCCACCCCACCGGGCGGCTGAACATCCGCCATGTGGAGGAGCTGTGTAAGGTCCTCAGCGACCTGAAAAACGCCGGACATCAGGTGATTTTGGTGTCCTCCGGCGCCATTGGCATGGGAGTGGGCAAGCTGTCCCTGACCAGCCGACCCAAGGATATGTCCACCAAGCAGGCCGCAGCCGCCGTGGGCCAGTGCGAGCTGATGTACATCTACGACAAGCTGTTCACCGAATACAACCATGTGGTGGCGCAGATTTTGCTGACCGGCTCCGACCTGGACCACGAGAACCGGCGCACCAACTTCCAAAACACCCTTTCCCGGCTGCTGGAGCTGGAGACGCTGCCCATCGTCAACGAGAACGACACCGTGGCCACCGAGGAGATCTCTCTTGGGGACAACGACACCCTGGCGGCCATCGTCGCCAAGTGCGCCAGCGCCGACCTGCTGGTGCTGCTCAGCGACATCGACGGGCTGTACACCGCCGACCCCCGGCGGGATTCCTCTGCCCGACTGCTGCCCTTTGTCACCTATCTTTCGCCGGAGATCTACGCCCTGGCAGGGGAGAAGGGCAGCGACCTGGCCACAGGCGGCATGACCACCAAGCTCAACGCGGCGAAAACCGCTATGGAAAACGGCTTCGATATGGTCATCTCCAACGGCAGCCGCCCCGCCGACCTCTACGACATCGTGGCAGGTAAGCCGGTGGGGACCCGGTTCATCGGGAAAACCGCCATTGTGTGATTCGTAAATCGCAAGCCTGAAACCCCTCCGCCGTCAAGCGGCACTTCCGGGGCTTTGCCCCTCCCTGCGCCACCGCCTAAAGGCGGCGGCCCTCCTCCCCTTTTGCGACTCGCATGGCCCCAGGGGGCCATAGCTCCCTGCATTTGCGCTAAAAAGGAATTGGCCATTGCCGTCAAGGGCACTTCCGGGGCTGCGCCCCTCCCTGTCGGCCAGCGCTTCACAGGGGAGGCAAGAGGGAATAATGCTTGCCGGCTGGTCGAGATTTTTCTCATTAGAATAACGATGAATAACAGAAAAAGCAAGGGCTGTACCGAGGAAAAACGGTACAGCCCTTGTAGCTTTCTTTATCGCTGCGCTGTGGCAACGAACGACAGGTATTTGTTCATCGCACACTGCACATTGCGAATTGTTTTACTCGTTCAGCGCTTTGGCCTCGGCGATGGCCTTCTCCTGTGCGGCGGCGGGGCACTGCTCATAGCGGACGAAGTGGAAGGTGAAGGAACCACGGCTCTGGGTCATGGCCCGCAGGTCGATGGCGTAGTTGCCCATCTCGGCCATGGGGACCTCGGCGCTGATGACCTGGTTGCCGCCCTCCACGGGGTCCATGCCCATGACGCGGCCACGGCGCTTGTTCAGGTCGCCCATGATGTCGCCCATGTAGCTGTCCGGTACCGTGACCTTCAGCTCACCCACCGGCTCCAGCAGCACGGGGTTGGCGTCGGGCAAAGCGGCCTTGTAAGCCAACTGCGCGGCAGTCTTGAAGGCGATTTCGGAGGAGTCCACCGGATGATAGGAGCCGTCATACAGGGTGGCTTTCAGGTTGACCATGGGATACCCGGCCAGCACACCGTGGAGGCACGCCTCCCGCAGGCCCTTTTCCACTGCGGGGAAGTAGTTGCGGGGCACGCTGCCGCCGAACACTTCCTCGGCAAAGACCATATCCTCGGACTCGTCATTCGGCTCGAACCGCACCCAAACGTCACCGTACTGGCCGCTGCCGCCGGTCTGCTTCTTGAACTTGCCCTGCTTGGAGACGGTCTTGCGGATCTTCTCACGGTAGGGGACGCGGGGGGTCTCCAGGTTGACTTCCACACCGAAGCGGCTCTTGAGCTTGGCGCACAGCACGTCGATCTGGATGTCGCCCGCGCCGGAAACCACCACCTGATGGGTCTCGGCGTTGTTCTCCACGCTGAAAGAGGGGTCCTCTTCGTTCAGACGGTTCAGGCCCATGCCCACCTTGTCGTCCTGGCCCCGCTTGACGGGGGAGATGGCCTTGGAGTAGACCGGCTCGGCGAAGGCAGGCGGGTCGAGACGGATGCCGTCCACGGAGAGAGTGTCGCCGGTCTTGAGCTTATCCATCTTGGAGATGGCGCCGATGTCGCCGGCGTTCAGCTCTTTCAGCTCGGTGGCCTTCTTGCCGCACATGGAGTACAGGCGGCCGATCTTTTCGTTGTCGCCGGTGCGCCCGTTGATGAGGGTCATATCGGGGGTCAGTTTGCCCCGCAGCACCTTGACATAGGAGTATTTGCCATACTGGTCGGAGACGGTCTTGAACACATAGGCCACGGTGCTGCCCTCGGTGGAGACGGCCACCTGCACCGGCTCACCGTCGGCGTCCACGCCGTTCATGGGGTCGGTGTTCATGGGATAGGGGCCCATGGTGATGAGGCCGTGGAGCAGGGCCTCGGTGCCCAGGCCGGTCAGGGCGCTGCCGCAGTAGACGGGGGTGACGGTGCGCTCTTTCACGCCGGTCAGCATCCCCTGGGCGACCTCTTCGGGGGTGAACTCATGGCCGTCGAAGAACAGTTCCATGAACTCCTCGCTGGTCTCCGCCACGTTTTCCATCAGTGCGTCATAGGACTCCGCCAGGAAGTCCTCCTTGTCGGCGGGCACGTCCATAGCCTTGCTCTTGCCGCCGGTGATGCCGTAAGCGCACTTGTTCAGCACGTCCAGCACGCCGTAAACCGCCTTGCTGTCGTCCCACAGGGGGGAGACCACGGGAGTGACCTGGCTGCCGAATTTCTCCTTCATCTCGTCCACCACGGCGTTGTAGTCGCCGTTCTCCTCGTCGGTCTTGGAGACGTAGATGATGGTGGGGAGGTCGTGGGCGCGGGCCGCTTTCCAAGCCCGCTCTGCGCCGACGGGAACGCCGCCCTTGGCGGGCAGGACGATGACCACCGCGTCGGCCACGGTCAGGGCTTCCACCACTTCGCCGTCAAAGTCGAAGTTGCCCGGACAGTCGATGATGTTCAGCAGGCAGCCCTCGTACTGCACGGGGATGATGGAAGCGGAGATAGAGACCTGGCGCTTGATCTCCTCGGGATCATAGTCAGAAACGGTGTTGCCGTCGGTGGTCTTGCCCAGCCGCTGGGTGACACCGGTCACATTCAGCATACTTTCGGTCAACATGGTCTTGCCGGAGCCGCTGTGACCCAGCAGACAGACATTGCGGATTTGTTTGGCGGTGTAGCTCATAGCTTGTTCTCTCCTTAAAATGTATGTTGTTTCAAGTCATACTCCCGCAACAGGAGCAACTTGGGGATTCTGTGCCGGGGGAGTTCCGTTTCAAGTCATGTCCCATCATGCCCGGGGCAAGTCCGTTAGTCATTATACCTTAAATTCGCTTCTAATGCAATGGGTAAAACTGCGAAAATCAACAAAACTTTAAAAATTTACTTTTGAAAACGGTTTCACCTCTGCTGTTCCTGCTGCATTTGGTCAGAGATACCGCTCCAAAGTGACGTTGATCCGTCCCTTTCGGCTCAGATTCCCCACCGAAACCAGCCTGCATTTGCCCTGTCCCCGCCAGGAGAGCCGGTCCCCCTCCGCCACGGGGCAGTCGGTCTTGGTGACGGTCCGCCAGTTCACCGCCACCTTCCCGGCGGAAATGGCCTCCGCCGCGGCCTTCCGGCTGGCAGAGAACCCCGCCGCCGCCACCGCGTCCAGCCGGAGGGAGGGAACGGTGTCGTGTAGGGTTTTTACCTCCGGCTGGGGGAAGTGCAGATTGTCCAGCGCCACCGGCGACACATGGAGCTTTTCCCGCCCGGCGTGGGTCAGGTTCTCCGCCACGAAGGGGGCCAGCTCTGGCAGCAGCAGGATGTCACAACTGCCGGGCGACACCAGAATGTCCCCGATGGCCTCCCGCTTGACCCCCAGGCCCATCAGCGAACCCAGAAAATCCCGGTGGGTCAGCGGATGGGCGGCGTACCAGGTGGCCCGGACAGCGGCGGTCAGCTCGCTGGGGTCCAGGTCCTCCGGCTCCTGCCACTGGGGGAGGAGGGCGCAGCGCACCCGTTCCGCCTCGGCGTAGCCGCCGGAAAAGACGTGCTTTGCCCCGCCCACCGCGTCCAGCAGTGCCAGCAGCAGCCCCCGCTCCGCCGGGGAGAGAAAGGCCGTCTGGGTGGGGACAGAGCGGGTGTCCGCCGCCTGGAGCAGGTCCAGGGCGTGGGACAAAAGCTGCCGTTCCTCGGCGGTGGAGGCCAGGCGGCGGAGCAGTTCGGTTTTGTTCATGGAGATCACCTCAAGGGATGGGTCGGCAGACTGGTTTCCTGCCGGTATCTGTTGTATTGTATCGCATTTGTGGCTGTCCACCGAAGAAAAAACAGCAGCGCTGATTGACAAATCATTGAAGCCGTGGTACAATACGATTGTTCTTACAAAAGGACATAACACTATCTTCGGATGAGTTTCAGGCAGTCCGAGGGGATAGTGTTTCTTTTTTTGGTTCACTGGCTCTGCGGGCTGCGCAGGGGCCGGTGTTTTTTTGCGTCAGTTCCTGCGGGAGTTACACCCTATATTTCCAAGGAGGAACTGTTATGGACATCTATCAGAACAACAAGCTCTCCACCATCGGCTGTAGCTTTGCTATTGCCCCGAACTTCACCTGGTCCGCCCAGGAGGGCGGGAAGGAGCTGGCGGACGACACCGTCCGCTATGCGGTGCGCCGGTATCTGAACCACAGCGACACCCTGCGCCGCCGACTGGCCCGCGCCAGCTACCGCCTGCGGCTGGCATCCGGGAAGGGCGGCAAGTCCCAGCGGCTGCGCTGCGTGGTTCCGGCCAGGGAGATGGAGCTGCCCGGCGGTTGGGCGGAGCTGCGGGTGACGGTCAACGCCTGGGGCGTCACCGTGACCCAACTCCGCCTGACGCGGGATTACCCCGCTCCTCGTCCGCCCAGGGCGCAGATCTCCGGTGAGACCTACAGCCCCCAGAGCTAAAGCTTCGTTCCCAAAACTGCCGCCTGGGACGCTTGAAAGCCCAGGCGGCTTGTGCTATAATACTGTCTGCTGAATAAACCGCCAGACGGTTTGTTTGCGCGGCAAAGGGGGGCTTTGTTTGAGAATTTCGACCAAAGGGCGTTATGCCCTCTCCATGATGGTGGACCTGGCCCAGCACCAGGAGGACGGCTATGTCTCGCTGCGGGACGTGGCGGAGCGGCAGGGCATCTCCAAAAAGTACCTGGAGCAGATCGTGCTGATTTTCAACCGCTCCGGCGTGCTGAAAACCAGCCGGGGGTTCCAGGGGGGCTACCGCCTGGCCCGTTCTCCAGGGGAGTACACCGTGGGGGAGATCCTCCGCATCACGGAAAACGGCCTCTCTCCGGTCCCCTGCGTGGACGAGAACGCGGAGGTCTGCGAGCGCAGCGCCGTCTGTCCCACTCTCCCTATCTGGCAGGGGCTGAACCGGGTCATCAACGACTATTTGGACGGAATCACGCTGCAAAACCTGCTGGAGCAGTATCAGGCCAGCAATGAAGCCGTTAGCCGTTAGCTATTAGCTGTTGCCGTCAAGCGGCACTTCCGAAGTTGCGCTTCTCCTTGTAGTTAGGCGCTGCCAGCCAAAAGCGAGCAGCCAAGAGCCAAAGCGAGCTGCTATCTGTTTGTAGTTGTTGGCTAAGAGCTAATGGCTAAAAGCTAACAGCTCAGCGAAGCGCCTCCCAGTGCTGGCGGCTGTCGAACCCCTCCGCCTTGAAATCGGAGTTCAAAAAGTCGATGCGGGTGGGGACCACCTTAATTAAGTGCATTACTGTGGGGAGCTTGCGCAGCGCCTCCACGGGGATGTTTTTGTGCTGCGCCGCCTGCAAATATTCCGGGGAGAACGGCTCCACCAACTCTGCCGTCCCCGTGACCTGCATCCCCTTCAGCTTGCCGAAGCCCTCGTACTTGTCGAAAACCGCGACGCACACCGCCGGGTTGGTCTCCAGTCCGACGAACTTTTGCCCGCCCTCAGAGAACATCCACAGCGCCCCGTGGTGCCAGGCGTACTCGATGGGGGTGCAGCGGACAAAGTCTCCGCTGCCGGTGGCCAGCGCGCAGGTGTTGTTGTCAAGCAGATAGCCCTCGATGGCCGCCCAGAGGCGGTCCGGGGGCATTTTTGCGGCGTTTGGCTCCTTGTCGGTCCAGTAGGCTGCCGCCGCCTGATACTCCTCGTGGGTCATTTCGATTCCTCCTGTTTGGTGATGTACCGCTCCACCGTCTCCATGACGGAGCGAAGGGTGGACAAATCGTTCAGCACGTCCCCCGTCTCCAGAGAGTGGTCGGCATTGGGGACCAGATAGAGGGGCAGACCCCGCTTTTCGCACTCCGCCTGGATCACCGCCGTGTCCGCCCAACTGTCGCCGGTGCCGTGAAAGACAATGCCCGGCTGCTCCTGAAAGAGAAATGTCTCGGCCACCGGTGTAAAGTAGACGTTGCGGGTGCGCAGAGCGTGCCGCTGGCCGTAGGCGCAGGCGATGGCGGTGCCGATACTCTTGGAGAGGAACAGCACCTCGTCGTATTGGCCGAAGTCTATCCCGCGCAGCAGCTCCTCCGTCTGGACCAGCGCGGAGGCAAAGCAGGCTTCCATCTTCTCCCGCGAACCTTTGACGTTTGCGGGGAACCCGCCATAGGGCACGTCTGCCACCTGATAGCCCTGGCTCCGAGCAATTTTTTTGCTGTAGTAGAGCAGGGGCTTGTCCACATGGTAGCCGATGCCGGGGAAAACGACTGCCAGCTTCATGGCGTTCCCTCTGGGAGCAGGTAGCGCAGCAGCGCCTCGCAGCCCTCCACAATGTCCGCGTAGGTGGAGGTAAATTCGCCGGTGTACCAGGGGTCGTCGATGTCCCGGGGGTAGTCCGCGAAGTCCAGCAGGCGGCGGATTTTGCGGTCCGGGTCGCCGCCGAACTGCCGGAGCATATAGCGCAGGTTCAACTGCTCCATGCCCAGGATCCAGTCGAATTTGTCATAGTCTGCCCGGGTGATTTTCCGCGCCCGCTTGCCTTCACAGGAGATGCCGTGGCGGGCCAGCTCCCGCCGGGCCGGGGGATAGACCGGGTTGCCGATCTCCTCGCTGGAGTGGGCGGCGGACTCGATGAGGAACTGGTCTTGCAAGCCCCGCTTCTGCACCATGTCCTTGAAGATGAACTCCGCCATGGGGGAGCGGCAGATGTTGCCCCAGCAGACAAAGAGAATTTTGTACTTCGGTTGATTTTTCATATGGGATACCTGTTTCCTTCCGTTTGTGGTTTTCTATCCCCAGTATAACACAGCTTCGGCGGTTTGGGCAATAATAATAGCTATTAGCCATCAGCTTTTAGCTGTTAGCTCGCGTTGAGCCAACGAACAGCGAAAAATTTGACAAGCTGCCTGTCGGGACGTATGATGAAATGCAGAAAACGGATAGAAGAGCGAACCAATGGAGGGTACAAACTTGACGATAAACGTTGCATACGGCCTGCTGCTCCCCCTGCTGGGGACCACGCTGGGGTCCGCCTGTGTGTTCCTGATGAAGGACGCCGTTCGGGACAGCGTTCAGCGGGCGCTGACCGGCTTTGCCTCCGGGGTGATGGTGGCCGCTTCCATCTGGAGCCTGCTCATTCCGGCGCTGGAGCAGGCGGAGGACCTGGGGACCTGGTCCTTTGTTCCGGCGGCGGTGGGCTTCTGGGTGGGGGTACTGTTCCTGCTGCTGCTGGACCACATCACGCCCCATCTGCACCGGAACAGCGCTGACCCGGAGGGACCGAAAAGCCACCTGAAAAACAACACCATGCTGCTGCTGGCGGTGACGCTCCACAACCTGCCGGAGGGCATGGCCGTGGGCGTGGTCTACGCCGGATTTCTGGCAGGGAACGTGCAGATCTCCGCAGCGGGGGCGCTGGCCCTGTCCCTGGGCATTGCCATCCAGAACTTCCCGGAAGGGGCCATTATCTCCATCCCCCTGACGGCGGGAGGCATGAGCAAGTCCAGGGCGTTCCTCAGCGGCGTCCTCTCCGGCCTGGTGGAGCCGCTGGGCGCGGCGGCGACGCTGCTGGCCGCGGGATTGGTACTCCCCGCCCTGCCCTATCTGCTGAGCTTCGCCGCCGGAGCCATGCTCTATGTGGTGGTGGAGGAGCTGATCCCGGAGATGTCCCAGGGCAAACACTCCAACGTGGGAGCATTGGCCTTTGCCGCCGGGTTCACCCTGATGATGGCGCTGGACGTGGCGCTGGGGTAAGACACACCATATAAATAACGATATGCCGCAGACGGTGGGAACGCACCCACAGCCTGCGGCTCGTTTTTTGCCTGTTCTCCGCTGGCGGCGTTGCGCCGCCGGAGAAGCGCGAGAGGAAGAAGATCCTGCGGCGGAACGGAAAACGGCTGCTCTGCGGAGAGACGGCAATTTCGCCACAATAATTGGTTTCTGTGCAAATTTCCGAAAATTGATTGACGAAAAACAGGAAAAAGGATATAATAACTTGGGTGTGCATATCAGCACGCCTTAGAAAAGGTAAATTGTTTTGAAATACGATTATTTGGTGGCAGGGCCTGGATTTTTTGGCGCGGCTTTTGTCTGTGAAACGAAAAAGCAGGGAAAACCTCCCTGGTCATCGAAAGGCAAGACCACATCGGTGGCAACTGCTACACCCAGCAGGTGGAGGGGATCACCGTCCAACGTTACGGTGCGTACATTTTCCACACCTCTGACCGGGCGGCCTGGGACCATGGGAACGCGCTGGCGGATTTCAACAATTCTGTCAACGAACCCATCGCCAACCTTCACGGCGAAATTTACAATATGCCCTTCAACGTGGATACCTTCTCCCGGCCGTGGGGGGCGTCTGCCCAGGCCAAAGCCATCCTTTGCGGCCCGTTACAGTACCGCAGCCTCTGTTTTTAGACCCAGGCGCCGGACCAGGAGAACTGCCAGGGCAACGCTGTGGTCAACGACACCAACCGGGAAACGCCCCATACCCGCATCATCGAGCACAAGCACTTTGAGTTTGGCGCCCAGCCCAAGATTGTCGTCACCCGGGAATATCCCGCCGCGTGGGAGCCGGGGGGACGAGCCTTATTACGCCGTCAACGATGCGGCCAACGCCCGCAGCAGTACGCGGAAAAGGCCGCGGAGGACAAAATGGTCCTTTTTGGCGGCCGTCTTGGTGAGTATCAATGTTATGATATGGATAAAGTCATCGCCTCTGCGCTGGCGTTTGCCACACAGGAGCTTGGCTAAATTTATATTTCCTGATGGAGCCTTGAAGAACGACCCATCAGAGGCAGGGGTGCCGTTTTTATGTCAATTCCAAACGTTCCTTCCAAAAGAACCAAACTGATCGTCCGAGTGCTGCTGGTCGTCCTGCTGGTGCTGGCGCTGCTTGTGGGGGCGCTGTATGCCTTCGTTCAGGTCAAGCTGGGGGCCATCAACCGGTTCTCCTCCGGCACGTCTGACGACGGGGACTCCAGTACCAGCGCCGTCAG
Source organism: Clostridiales bacterium (assembly GCA_021205375.1). Taxonomy (GTDB): domain Bacteria; phylum Bacillota; class Clostridia; order Oscillospirales; family Oscillospiraceae; genus Onthomonas. The sequence continues at coordinate 11,633 of JAJPXR010000006.1, forward strand.
CAGTTGGGAACCCACTGAGTGGGCCGAGGCGGGCATCGCCACCAGCGTGGACGGCGTGGTGAACGTGCTGCTGGTGGGCCAGGACACCCGCGATGGAGAGCGCAGCAACTCCGACACCATGATCATCCTCAGCATCAACCGGAATACCAACCAGATCTCCATGGTCTCCCTGATGCGGGACATCTACGTGCAGATCCCCGGCTACGAGAACAACAAGCTCAACTCCGCCTATCTGCTGGGAGGCTGTGACCTGCTGGACGAGACCATCGCTACCAACTTCGGCGTGGTCATCGACTACAATGTCGAGGTGGATTTTACCGGCTTTAAGGATATCGTGGACACTCTGGGCGGCATCGACGTGGAGATGTACCAGGAGGAGGCCGACTATATCAACGGCAAGCTGAAGCAGGACACCCTGACGGAAGGGGTCAACCACCTGACCGGGGAGGAGGCACTTTGGTATGCCCGGACCCGGAAGGTGGGCAACGCCGACTTTGAACGGACGGAGCGCCAGAGGGAAGTGCTTGAGATCATCTACGAGGACCTCAAGGGCGCAAGCTGGTTGAAGCTGCTCCAGGTCTACGACAGCGTGGCGGACAATGTCACCACCGACATGACCAACAACCAGATCCTGAACATCGCATTTTCCGCCTACAGCATGGGGCAAAACGAGCTGAACAGCTACCGGCTGCCAATCGACGGCACCTGGCACAGCGAGGACTCTGTAGGCAGCGTGGTCGACCCGTTGGTCATCGACGACTGGACGGCCAACCAGCAGACGCTGTGGAGCTATCTCTACGGCGAGGACAGCGGGACGGACGCGGACAGTTCTGCGGAGACGTCGTCCGCAGAGGTGTCGGAATAGAAATACAAGTGAGGGAACGTTTATGTCAGCCAAACAAAAGAAAAACAACCCTGCAAACCGGGTCCTCAGAATTTTGCTGGTTGTTCTGCTGGTGCTGGTGTTGATCGCCGGCGGGCTATTCATCTTCATCCAGGTGAAGCTGGGGGCCATCAGCCGGGTGTTCTCCAACGACTATGCAGACGAGGACACCGATATCACGGAGATCGAAGCCGTGGATTGGGGCGAAGCGGGCGTCGCCACCAGCGTGGACGGCGTGGTGAACGTGCTGCTGGTGGGGCAGGATACCCGTACTGGCGAGCGGGAACGCTCCGACACCATGATCATCCTCAGCGTCAACAAGAATACGGAGCAGATTACCATGGTCTCCCTGATGCGAGACCTGTATGTGCAAATTCCCGGCTACAGCAATAACCGACTCAACGCTGCCTATCAGTACGGCGGCTTTGATTTGCTGGACGCGACCATCGAGGAAAACTTTGCCATCGTCATCGACTACAATGTAGAGGTGGACTTCGAGGGCTTTGAGGACATCATCGAGACGCTGGGCGGCATCGACGTGGAGCTGACAGCGGCGGAGGCCGAGTATATCAACGGCGAAATGGACCAGGACACCCTGGTGGAGGGAGTCAACCACCTGACCGGAGAAGAAGCGCTGTGGTATTGCCGGACCCGGAAGGTGGGCAATTCCGACTTTGAGCGGACAGAGCGTCAGCGCCGGGTGCTGGAGATCATCTATGAGGAGCTGAAAGACGCCAGTTGGCTGAAGCTGCTCCAGGTTTATGATAGCGTGGCGAGCAACATCACTACGGACATGAACAACACCCAAATCATCAGCATCGCTTACTCCGCCTACACGATGGACCTGAGCGAGATGAACAGCTATCGCATCCCTGCCGACAATATGTATTACAACGCCACATTGGGTACCGGCATGGAGGTCCTTATCCCCAACGACTGGGACGAGACCCGCGCCCAATTGTGGGAGTATCTCTATGGCGACCCGGTGGAGACGGAGACTGACGCCGAGGAATAAATTGCATCCTGAAAAGACCGACCATCCCGGAGGGGAAAGGCCGGTCTTTTTTGGTTCTATGTCAAGAGTTGGGGCAGAGAAAAATAACCCGCAAAAATAGTGA
>JAJPXR010000064.1 GCA_021205375.1 Clostridiales bacterium
TTCACTATTTTTGCGGGTTATTTTTCTCTGCCCCAACTCTTGACATAGAACCTCTATTTTTCATTGTCCCAGTTCATGCGGCCAAACAGCTTGGCTGCCTGCAAAATCTCCGCTTGCAGTTCCTCTGTCAGATCCGGCCAGGTGACCCGCCAGCGCCAGTTGATGCCGATGGTGGAGGGCTTGTTGATGCGGCAGCGGTTGTCGTATCCCAAGTAGTCCTGCAAGGGGACGATGCAGGTGGCGGCGGCGGAGCGCAGAATGAGGCCGATCAGGGAGCGGTACAGCTCCTCTTTTGGCGTGGCTTGGTCGCAGAGGTAGCGCCGGACCATGGCCCGTTCCTCTTCCCGGATGCTGTCGAACCAGCCCACAAGGGTCTCGTTGTCGTGGGTGCCTGTGTAGGCCACGCAGTTTTCGATGTAGTTGTGGGGCAGGTAGTCGTTGGCAGAGCCGGAGTCGCGGGAGTCGAAGGCAAATTCCAGCACTTTCATGCCGGGGAACCCGCTGTCACGCACCAGTTGACGCACTGAGTCGGTCACATAACCCAGGTCCTCCGCGATGACCCGGTGCGTGCCCAACCGCCGCTCCATGGTGCGGAACAGGTCCAGGCCGGGGCCTTTCTCCCAGTGGCCGTTGCAGGCGGTGGTTTCCCCATAGGGGATGGAAAAATATTCATCGAACCCCCGGAAGTGGTCGATGCGCACCACGTCGTACATCTGGAAGCAGAACCACAGGCGGCTCATCCACCAGTCGTAATCAGTCTGCTTGTGGTAGTCCCAGCGGTAGAGGGGGTTGCCCCAAAGCTGCCCGGTGGCGGAGAAGCCGTCCGGCGGGCAGCCCGCTACGGCTGAGGGGGTGTTGTCACCGTCCAGTTGAAACAGCTCCGGGTGCGCCCAGGCGTCCGCGCTGTCCATGGCGACATAGATGGGGATGTCTCCGATGATTTGGATGTGCTTGCCGTTGGCGTAGGCTTTTAGGGCGTGCCACTGCTTGAAAAACAGGTATTGCAAATACTGTTGAAACTCGATGTCGTAATACAGCTCCCGCCGGTAGTAGTCCATGGCGTTGCCCCAGCGCAGGCGAATGTCCTCCGCCCACTCGGTCCAGGGCTTGCCGCCGAAGCGGTCTTTCACCGCCATAAACAGGGCGTAATCCGCCAGCCACCAACTGTTTTCCTCTGCAAAGCGCAGATAATCGGCGTTGTGGCTGACATCGGCCCGCTCATAGGCTTTGTGGAGCAGGGGATAACGCTCCTCGTAGAGCTTTTTATAGTCGATGTCCCGCTCATCCGCCCCGAAGTCTGCGGCGTCGCACTCCGCCTGGGTCAGAACGCCCTCCTCCACCAGCGTGTCCAGGCTGATAAAGTAGGGGTTCCCTGCGAAGGTGGAGAAGGACTGATAGGGGGAGTCCCCGTAGCTGGTGGGACCCAGGGGGAGGATCTGCCAGTAGGACTGACCGGCGGCGGCCAGCCAGTCCACCCAATCGTAGGCGCTTTGGGAAAAGCTGCCGATCCCGTACCGGCCCGGCAGACTGGCCAGGGGGAGCAAAATGCCTGCGGTTCGCTTCATGGGGTGCCTCCTCTCTCGTCTCGTGGCAGATGTGCAATGTGCAGTCAGGGAGATACACATTGCACAGGATTACTTGTTATTTTTCCTCCAGGCTGACCACCACAAACTGATACCCTTCCAGGCAGAGCTGTCCATCCTCCACCTGGAGGCCGTTAAGGTTGTTCAGCAGCACCTCCCCAACCTGGGCGGGCAGGGCCATCGTCTGGGGCTGGCGCTGGAAGTTCCCCGCCACCAGAAGGGTTTTTTCGCCCTTGCGGTAGTAGGCCATCAGGTTCTTCTGCTCCGCCAGATAGGGGATCAGCTCGCCGTAGACCACCGTTTCCTTCCAGACAGAGTCCTTCCGCAGCCGGATAAGCTTGCGATACCAGTTGTAAACGGAATCCTCGTCGTCGATTTGCGCGGCCAGGTTCAGCGTTTTGTAATTGGAGTTCACGGGCAGCCAGGGGGTCCCGGTGGTAAAACCGGCGTTGGCGGTAGCGTCCCATTGGAAGGGAGTGCGGGCGTTGTCCCGGCAGTGCATTTGGATGCTCTTCAGCGCCTGAGCGGGGGAGAGGCCCGCGTCCAGCGCCACTTGGTATTGGTCCAGGGCGGAGATGTCGTTTACCTGGGAGATGTCCTGAACGACAGGATTCTCCATGCCCAGCTCCTGGCCCTGGTAGATCCAGGGCAGGCCCCGCAGCATAAAGTACAGCCCGGCCAGCATTTTTTTGCTGGTGAGGGAGAGGTCCTCTTCGGGGATGTAGCGGCAGACGCCCCGGGATTCATCGTGATTTTCAATGAGGTTGGACAAAAAGCCGATGCCGGCGGTCTTTTTTTGGCTCTGGAAGCAGGCGGCTTTGTACTGCTCCGCTGTGACAGGCGCCTGGTCATACCAGCCCTTGTCGCTGTGGTTCAGAATAGTCTCCGCAAAGTCGAACATACTGGAGAAGTAGCCGTTGTCCCCGATGAAGTCGGGAATGTCCTCTGGTTTCTCGTTGAACACCTCGCCAACGGTGAAGGCGTTGTGAGGCGCAAAGGTCCGGTCCCGCATCTCACCCAGGAACTGGCCGATGCCGTTGGCCTGCTCCAGCATCCGGTGGATGCTGCACAGACCGTCCTCCCGGTCGGCAGGGAAGTCCCGGAAGGGCAGCAGCTTTTTGATGTTGATGATGGCGTCCAGACGGAAGCCGCCCAGCCCCTTGTCCAGCCACCAGTTGATCATCTTGTAGACCTCTTCCCGCAGGTCGGGGTTCTCCCAGTTCAGGTCGGGCTGCTTCTTGTGGAAGGCGTGGAAGTAGATTTTGTCGTCGTGGCCGGGCAGCTTCTCCCAGCAGGGGCCGCCGAAGTAGCTGCGCCAGTTGCAGGGGAGAGGGGCGCCCTCCTTCCAGTCCCGGATGTAGAAAAATTTTCCGTATCTGCCGTCGGGGTCGGCGCAGGCTTTTTGGAACCACTCGTGCTCGTCGGAGCAGTGGTTCACCACCAGGTCCATGACGATGGAGATGTCCCGCTGCTTGGCCTGGGTCAGCAGCTCGTCCATGTCCTCCATGGTGCCAAACAGAGGGTCGATGCTGTAGTAATCGGAAATGTCATAGCCCTGATCCGCCAGGGGGGAGCAGTAGATGGGGGAAAGCCACACGATGTCCACCCCCAGCTCTTTCAGGTAGTCCAGCTTGCGGATGACGCCCCGCAGGTCGCCTACGCCGTCGCCGTTGGAATCGCAAAAGCTCTTGGGGTAGATTTGATAGGCCACCTTTTCATGCCACGATTTGCGAATCATAGTCAAATTCCTCCTGTGATAGAGCAATAAATGTGAAATACAGACAGAAGCCTCTCTACATTTGAAACTGTCCTGTTTATAAGATAGCAAAGCAGGGGAAGGTTGTAAAGAGGTTACGCGCATAACCTCTTTATGGTACAAATTGTGAGATGCCGTTTTGTGAAAAAGGATGGTTATGCAGATAACCACGGGAAAAGGTTTGACAAGTACGCATTTTTGTCCTATTTTTTTTATAAAGGCACAAACGAACCGCTTGTTGGGAGGGAACCGGATATGGTCACGATCAAAGAGATCGCTGCGCGGGCGGGCGTCAGCACGGCGACAGTCTCCAATGTTCTGCACGGAAATTTGAAAAAAGTTTCCCCGGCAACGGTGGAGAAGGTCCGCAAGCTCATCGACGAGATGGGATATGTCCAGGGCCAGGGTCCCAACACCGCCCAGAAGGGCGGCTCCCATCTGGTGGCGGTCATCGTCCAAAACCAGATCGGCATAAAAAGCTCTCTGCTGACCGACCCCTTTTACGGCGTGGTCATCGGCGTCATTGAGCAGGAATTGCAGAAGCACGGATATTACATGCTGTTTTACTCGTCGGATAGCGTGGACAACATCTTCAAGACGATCATGGGCTGGAACGTGGATGGCGTGATCGCCATCTCTTTTTCCGATGTGAACTGTGAAAAGCTCAACCAGATGACGAGAAAGCCAATCATCTCCATCGACTGCTTTTATTCCGGCAAGCAGAACCAGAGCAGCGTCCCCAACATCGGCCTGGACGACCGGATGGGAGGCTACCTCATGGCCCGCCACCTGATGAAACTGGGATATGAATCCATATATTTCTGCGGCTACCGGAACTACGGCGTGGACGCCTGGCGCTGGCAGGGGGCGCAGCAGGCCCTGGAGGAAGCCGGAGAAATAGGCGGAGGCTGCAAGCTGAAACTTATCGAACTGGGGGTCACCGCCGAGGAGCGGGAGAAAAGCTACCGGGAAATTTTTCGGCAAATGCCCTTCCGCAGCAAAACGGCCCTGTTCTTCACGGCGGACATCCTGGCCATGGAAGTTTACTATTCTCTGCTGGGCAGCGGGGTGAAAATTCCGGAAGACGTGGGCATCGCCGGGTTTGACGACAACTCCGAGGCCATCGGGTTTTCCATCCTGCGGCTGACCACCGTCCGCCAGAACTTCCCCGCCAAGGCGCGCCTGGCGGTGGAGGAACTGGTCAAGGCCATCGAGGACCCGGCTTATCAAATGCACTCCCACCTGCTGCCGGTTTCCCTGGTGCTGCGGGACTCCGTGTGAGGGGAAAGTTCTGAAAGCTCGTTTGGGGAAGCGCTTTCTATAAAAGAAAGAAAAAATCTCGCCTTTTGTGAAGAAAACCAGACAACCTGTCTACTAAGTGGGCGAAATGCACAAAAAGGGATAAAAAAATTTGTGCGGGGTTCCGGTTATCAAGATAACTCATTTACAAAAGAAACAAAATGTGATACTTTAACCTCAGCATTAGTAATCTTCATAACTTGAATGATCAAATGGAGGAGACTGACTATGGCACGCAGTTGCAAGGAGAAGCACAGCTTCGCAGGGAGCGCAGCGGAAGTACCCCTTGAGGGTAGAAGTACCGCTCGACAGTGGTGGAAAGAAAACGTTGTCTATCAAATCTACCCTCGCTCGTTCTGCGATTCCAACGGGGACGGCGTGGGCGACCTGAACGGCATCCGCTCCAAACTGGGCTACCTGAAAGAGCTGGGCATCCACATCCTCTGGCTCAGCCCGGTCTACAAGTCCCCCAACGACGACAACGGGTATGACATCGCGGACTACCGGGCCATTATGGACGAGTTCGGCACCATGGAGGACTTCGACGCGCTGCTGGCGGAGGCCCACCAGATGGACATCAAAATCGTCATGGACCTGGTGGTGAACCACACCTCTGACGAGCACCAGTGGTTCGTGGAGAGCCGCTCCTCCCGCGACAACGACAAGCGGGACTATTACATCTGGCGGGAGGCCGTGGACGGCCACGAGCCAAACAACTGGGGGAGCTGCTTCTCCGGCTCGGTCTGGGAGTGGGACGAGACCACCGGCATGTACTACCTCCACTGCTTCTCCAAAAAGCAGCCCGACCTGAACTGGGAAAACCCCAAGGTCCGGGATGAGGTCTTTGACATGATGACCTGGTGGTGCGACAAGGGCATCGACGGGTTCCGCATGGACGTGATCTCCATGATCTCCAAAAAGGAGGGCCTGCCCGACGGCCCGGTAGAGGGCCTTTACAGCCCCTGCGTGTACAGCGTCTGCAACGGCCCCCACGTCCACGAGTACCTCCAGGAGATGAACCGCCGCGTCCTCTCCAAATACGACCTGATGACCGTAGGCGAGACTGCGGGTGTCACCGTGGAGGAGGCCAAAAAGTACGCCAACACCGACGGCACCGAGCTGAGCATGGTGTTCCAGTTTGAACACGTGGGACTGGACGACGGCCCGGTGGACAAGTGGTGTACCGACCCCATGTCCATCCCCGCCCTGAAAGAGAACCTGACCAAGTGGGAAAAGGAGCTGGAGGGTGTGGCGTGGAACTCCCTCTTTTTCTGCAACCACGACCAGCCCCGTGTGGTCTCCCGGCTGGGGGACAACTCCCCCCAGTCCGCCAAGTGTATCGCCACGGTGCTGCACTTCATGCAGGGCACACCCTACGTCTACCAGGGCGAGGAGCTGGGCATGACCAACTGCCCCTTTGGTTCCATCGAGGACTACCGGGACATCGAGAGCATCAACGCCTACCGGGAGCTGACCGGGGCGGGGCTGCGGGAACCGAAAGAACTGCTGGAGTGCATCGCCTACAAGAGCCGGGACAACGCCCGGACCCCCATGCAGTGGGACGATACCCCCAACGCCGGGTTCACCACCGGCCAGCCCTGGATCATGGTCAACCCCAATTATACCACCATCAACGCGGCAGCGGAACTGGCGGACCCAAATTCCGTGTTCTGTTACTATAAAAATCTCATCGCCCTGCGGCAGGACAGCAAGTGGTCGGACGTCATCGTCTATGGCAGCTACGACCTGCTGGCCCCGGAAGATGAGGCGGTGTTCGCCTACACCCGGCGAAAGGACGGTGTGACGCTGTTGGTGGTTTGCAACCTCTCCGCCCAGGCCCGGACCTTCCCGATCCCCGAAACTGTCCAGTGGGACAGCGCAGAGCTGGTGACGGGGAATGTCCCCCAGGCCGAGCTGACCCGGCAGCTTGCCCTGGCCCCCTGGCAGGCGGCTGTCTGGGCGCTGGCATAAAGGGGACAGGCCGTCCTGAAGTGGTATGCTGAGGGAGTTCGCTCCCTTGCAATAGGGGCGGCGCTGCGCGATTTGAAAGGCGCGGATTGCGAGGAATTTTCCCGTAGACAAGGCGCAAAAACTGAAAAATTCCCGGAGCGGAGGGTTCAGGTTTTTGCGACAATCTATGGCGGAGAGGAATCGCAAATCGCTACAGTACTAAATCGTGTGGGGTCGAACCAAACTATATGAAAAGGAGACATGTAAGATGAAGAAACTACTTGCTCTCGTGCTGTCGCTGGCAATGGCTTTGAGCCTGGCCGCCTGCGGCGGTTCCAGCTCCGGCGACACCACCACTGACGACAGCTCCGCTGCCGCTGACACCACCAGCACCTCCGACAGCACCTCTTCCTCCGGCACCACCCTCCGCCTGGTGAACGGCAAGATCGAGATCGACTCCCAACTGAAAAAGCTGGCCGAGATGTACGAGGAGGAGACCGGCGTCACCGTGGAGATTGAATCCATGGGCGGCGGCGTGGACATCCAGGGCACCCTGAAAGGTTACTATCAGGCCGACAACATGCCCGACATCTTTGTCAACAGCGGCAGCAGCGAGTTTGCCACCTGGGAAGGTCTGCTGGTGGATATGAGCGACCAGGAGTGGGCCTCTGACACCGATTCCGCCTATGTGGACGAGGAATATGGCACCATCGGCTTCCCCTACACTGTGGAGGCCATCGGCATCGCTTACAACGCCGACATCCTGGAGGCCGCCGGCATCGACCCCTCCACGCTGACCTCTCCCTCCGCCTATGAGGAAGCCTTCGCCACCCTGGACTCCATGAAGGACGAGCTGGGCATCACCGCCGTGGTGGGTTACTACACCGAGCCGGTCAACCTCTACTGGTCCACCGGCAACCATGTGTTCGCCAACTATCTGGACGCCGGTCTTGACCGGGACGACACCACCTATATCGACCTGCTGAACGACGGCGGCCAGTTGGACACCGAGAGGTTCACCAACTTTGCCAACTTCGTCGCCCTGCTCCAGCAGTATGCCGACCAGGACATGATGATTTCCGGCACCTATGACCAGCAGATTTTGAACTTCGCCTCCGGCGAGTACGCCTTCGTCACCCAGGGCAACTGGATCGGCGCCACCATGACCTCCGACGACGCCGATGCGTATGAGGCCGCAGGCAGCTTCCAGGCTGGGCTGGCTCCCTTCGCCTTCGAGGACGGCATCGACACTATTCTGACCAATTCTCCCTCTTGGTGGTCTGTCTATAATGGCAGCGACAACGTGGACGCGGCTCTGGACTTCCTCCAGTGGCTGACCACCGACGAGGCCCAGCAGGTGCTGGTGGAAGAAGCCGGTTTCATCAGCCCCTTCACCTCCTGCTCTTACGTTGCCACCGACCCCTTCGCCCAGTCTGTCTCTGATTATGTCGCCGCAGGGAAAACCTCCAGCTGGCACTGGAACAGCATGATCGAGGGCATTGCCCAGAACTACACCGGTCAGGTCTTTAACGACTTCGCCCAGGGCAACCTGGATGTGGACGGCTTTATTTCCGCCATGGAACAGGTCTGCGCCAGCGCCTATTCCGGCTGATTTGGTCCGAATCTCTCTCTTCTGTAAGCATCCGCCGACGGACAGCAGTGCCGCTGCTGTCCGTCTTTCCAAAAACCCCGTGCTGCATCGGAATCCGATGGCAGCTCACACAAAATCGTTCTGCAAGGGGTTCTCACGTATTGGTAACCGCTTGAGAAGTAATTTGACAAGAAAGGGGAATCTTTCGCAATGGATCAAAACACAACCGGCAAAAAAATCCTATCGCTGGTCCTGCTGGTGGTGGGCGTGGCCCTGCTGGGCGTTTCGCTGGCGCTGGACTTTATGGGCTCCAGCGTCTCCTACCGGGGGCCGATGCTCATCGTAGGGGCCGTCGCCCTGCTGATGGGGCTGTATTTCTTCCCCACCCTGACGAAACACAAGAGTATCATCAACTTCCTGTTCCTGTTCCCGCTGCTGTTCACCTTTGTCGTTACCGTTATCATCCCGCTGGTGCTGGGCGTTTTCTACTCCATGACCGACTGGACCGGCATCAAATACACTGAGTTCGTGGGCCTGGCAAATTACATCGCCATGTTCAAGGAGACCAGCTTCCTGTGGTCGCTGATCATCACGATTTTGTTCGTGGTGTTCAACATGATTTTCGTCAACGTGGTGGGCTTCCTCCTGGCGCTACTGTGTACCAGCCGCTTGAAGGGCGTGGGCTTCTTCCGGGCCGCCTATTTCCTGCCCAACCTGATCGGTGGCATCGTCCTGGGCTACATCTGGCAGTTCGTGTTCAATAACGTTCTGGTGGAGGTGACAGGAACTTCTCTGCTGTCCAACACCCCCACCGCGTTCGCGGCCATCATCGTGGTCTACATCTGGCAGTACGCGGGCTACATCATGCTGATTTACATCAACGGCCTGGTCACGGTGCCCGGCGACGTGCTGGAGGCCGCCGCCATCGACGGGGCCAACGCGGTCACCACCCTGTTCCGCATCAAGCTGCCCATGATCGCCTCCACCATCACCATCTGCACCTTCCTGACCCTGACCTCCGCCTTCAAGCAGTTCGACGTCAACATGGCCCTGACCAACGGCACCGGCTCGGTGCAGTTTATGGGCAACTACCTGACCAACGGCACCCAGATGCTGGCACTGAACATCTATAACACCGCCATCTCCAAGAACAGCTACGCACTGGGACAGGCCAAGGCCGTGCTCTTCTTCATCATCCTGGCCTGTGTCTCGCTGATTCAGGTCCGCATGTCCAACAGCAAGGAGGTCGAGATGTAATGAAAACCAAGATGAAAACCTCTCACCTGGTCATCATTATGGTGATTGCCATCCTTGTAGCGGCCTATACGCTGATGCCCTTCTTCCTGGTGGTCATCAACGTGTTCAAGAACGCCAACGGCATCGTGGCAAACCCCGTCGGCTTCGCCGGTATGAGCGTCGGGCAGCTCCTGACCAATCTGAGCAACGTGGTCAACAACTCCAACTTCTCCTTCTGGTCTGCCTTCGGCACCTCCGCCGTGGTCACCATCCTGTCTCTGGTGCTGCTGGCGGTGTTCGGCGGCATGGCCGCGTGGGTCATCTGCCGGAATAAGACCCGGTGGTCCTCCGCCATCTATATGGTGTTCATCGCCTCCATGATCATCCCCTTCCAGGTGGTCATGCTGCCGCTGATCTCCACCTTCCGGGACGTGGGCAAGTTCGTGGGCCTGTCCATGCTCCAGTCCATCCCCGGCATCGTCTTTGCCTACTGCGGCTTCGGCGGGGCCATGACCGTGTTCATCCTGACCGGTATGATCAAGACCATTCCTTACGACCTGGAAGAGGCCGCTTCCATCGATGGCTGCTCCTATGAGGGCATCTATTTCCACATCATCTTCCCGCTGCTGCGGCCCTCCATCGTCACCGTCACCATCCTCAACGGCATGTGGATCTGGAACGACTACCTGCTGCCCTCCCTGATGCTGGGTCAGAGCGGAAAGGTCAAGACCCTGCCCGTGGCAGTGCAGGCGTTCGTCGGTTCCTATGTCAAACAGTGGGACCTGATTCTGACCGCCGCGCTGCTGGCCATGATCCCCATGATCATCATCTTCCTGATCGCACAGAAGCAAATCATGAGCGGCATGGTGGAAGGCGCTGTCAAGTAAACCATCCTTTCGTCTGTTTTCCTCCCTGGGCGGGCGTCACACCGTTTGCTGGCGCTCGCCCTGCTTTCCCTCAGTGAAGAAAGGAACCCGCTATGAGAAGAATCTTTGGGATGGACAGCCCACTGATGGATGCGCTGGGCAAGCTGTCGGACCTGGTGTTCTGCAACATCCTGTTCTGCCTGTTTTGCGTGCCGGTGTTCACCATCGGGGCGTCGCTGACCGCCCTGTACGACTGTACCTTGAGCATCGCCGAGGGCACAGAAGATGTGTTCATCCCCCGGCAGTTTTGGCGGGCCTTTCGGACCGGCTTCAAGCGTTCTACACTGCTGTGGCTGGTGTGCCTGGCGGCCTTCGCTCTGCTGGGGGCCTATTACCTGGCGGTCAGTTCCCTGACCGGGCCCATGGCCCGGACCTACCGGGTCACGTTCCTGGCGCTGGTGCTGCTCTTTGCCTGCGGGTTTCAGTACCTGTTCCCCCTACAGGCCAGGTTCCACATGTCGGTGAAAGAGGACCTGAAAAACGCCTGGCTGCTCAGCGCCGCCGCCCTGCCCTGTACCCTGGGGACCCTCGCGGTGCCCGTCGCCGCCTTCTGTCTGTCCTTTGTGATGAATCCCAATGTGTTTTATGTGGCGATTTTCCTGTGGGCCATCGTGGTGTTCGCTGTGGTGGCCTATTTGAACAGCTTTCTGTTCCTCCGGGCGTTCCGGAAGGTAGCGGTTAGCCGTTCGTAGTTGCTAGCTAAGAGCTAATGGCTAGGAGCTATTAACAGTATACCACCAGCTTTTCCTCTTTTGGTAGGACAGAACCGCCAGACAGCAGCACAAAAACGCCAGACTGCGCAGAAAGGAGAGGCCCATGTACATCGTCAATAACACGGTTTCCCCCGTCGGCGCGGATGGGCAGGAACTGGTCTCCCACGGGACGGCAGCGTTTCCATTGGTTTGTTATGACTGCGAATACACGGATATCGCGCTGCCCTGGCACTGGCACGACGAATTGGAGGTCAGCGTGGTGATGGAGGGCGCTATGACCTTTGCCGTGGGCGGCGAAAAATACACCCTCCGGCCTGGGGAGGGGCTGTTTGTCAACAGCGGCGTCCTCCACGCAGGGCAAAACGCCGGGGTCAGCCCCTGCCGCGTCCACTCCTTCGTGTTCCACCCCCGGCTGGTGGGCGGCGACCCGGGCAGCGTGTTCTGGCAGGACTACCTCTCCCCGCTGCTGGCCGCCCGCAGCATGGAGGGGGTGGCGCTGCGGCCTGACGTGCCTTGGCAGCGGGAGGTGCTGGAGAACTTCCAGCGGGCCGACGCCGCCATCCGGGAGGAACCAACCGGGTATCCCTTCCTGGTGCGGGAGCGGGTGTCCTGGCTGATGTATTTGGTCTCCGCCCACCAACTGACCCGGCCTCAGCCCTCAGAGAAGGCCCAGCGGGACGCCCGGCGGGTCAAAATCATGCTCCAGTACATCCAGGCCCACTATGCCGACAACATTACTGTGGAACAGATCGCCCGCAGCGCCTCCATCAGCGCCAGCGAGTGCCTGCGGTGCTTTCACGCCACCATCGGCGCCGCGCCCATCCAGTACGTCAAGCAGCTAAGGGTGCAGCAGGCGGCGGTGCTGCTGGCCACCACAGACCGGAAGATCGCTGACATCGGTGCACAGTGTGGCTTTCAGGAGACCAGCTACTTTTCCAAGGTGTTCCGCACCCTACAGGGGTGCAGCCCCTCGGAGTACCGGCGGCGGCTGGGATGACGGGCAACCGGGTGGAGAATTGCCGGAATCATACGATACGAAATAATCTCGTGTTTTGTGAGGAAATTGGGGCCGTTTGGCTCCAATTTTTTTGCGCTTACACCTTGTTTTTTTTCCACGGGTCAAGTATAATATCCTTTGATTGCAAAAACATCTGTATCACGGATTCAGATACACGGAAGGACGTAACAATATGAGCGATGAAAAAAAGAAAAAGAAGTCAGCCGCAGACCGAAAGCTGGAGGCCAGCCTGAGAAACCTCTCCGGCGGCCAGCGCAGCCAGGCGGAGGCTAAGAAGAAGGAACAGCGCCGCTGGAAACTGTACGGCGCGCTGGCAGCCGTCATTGCGGTGCTGGTGGTGGCCCTGCTGTTCTGGGACTCCGGCACCATCCAGAAGCGGAGCACCGCACTCACCATCGGGGAGAAGAGCTATACCTCGGTGGATGTGAGCTACTACTATTACCTCCAGTACAATTCCATCTCCACCTACGCCAGCTATTACGGGCTGGATACCTCCGTCAGCCTGAAAAAGCAGGAGGCTTACGAGGGCAAGACCTGGTACGCCTATATCCGGGACTACGCTGAGTCCGTGCTGACCTCCGTCAGCATCCTGGCCCAGGAGGGCGAGGCCGCCGGTTACGAGCTGTCCGAGGACGGACAGGCGAACATCGACGAGACCCTGGCCGATATAGAGGAAACCTGCGACGACTACGACATTACGACCAGTTATTATCTCAAGCAGATGTACGGCCGGTATATGACGCTGGACCGCTTCACGACCCTCATCACCGAGTATTACTACGCGATGGACTACCAGGAGTACAAGACCTCCAGCTTTGAAGTCACCGAGGACGAGATGGCGGAGTACTACGAGGAGAACAAGGACACCCTGGACACCTACGATTACGCCTGCTACTACATCGACGCCGAGCCGGAGGCCCAGTAC
>JAJPXR010000100.1 GCA_021205375.1 Clostridiales bacterium
TCACTATTTTTGAGGGTTATTTTTCTCTGCCCCAACTCTTGACATAGAACCTTTTATACTTACTTGGAATAATTCAGGGCTTCGCCGTTACAGCTTGTCCCGCTGGGCGATCATCTGGGCCAGCAGCTCCACGGTGCCATCGACGCCAAAGACGGAGCTGTCCAGGATGAACTGGTACTGGTTCATGTCGTTCCAGCGCTGGTCGGTGCGGTAATAGTAGTAGCTGGCGCGCTTCTTGTCGGTGGAGGAGATGAGCTTCTGGGCGGCCTTGGCGTCCAGCCCATAGCGCTCCATAATGCGGTCAATGCGCTTCTCCAGGGGGGCGGTGATGAACACGCTGATCAGCGCCGGGTCGTCCCGGAACAGGTAGTTGGCCCGGCGGCCAATGATGACGCAGGAACCCTTCTCCACCTGCTGGCGGAGGTAACGGACCTCGTACTTGGCCATCTTCTCCTCGAAGGGTTCGGTGCGGGTGTTCATCACCAAGGAATAGAGCAGGCTGTTGGATGCGCTCTCGTCGCTCTCGGACAGGATGGCCTCGCAGACCCCGGTGTTCCGGGCCACGGACTGCAAGATATCCTTGTCGTAGAAGTTGACCCCCAGCTTTTCGGCCAGCTTTTCGCCGATCTCGTGGCCGCCGCTGCCGAACTGTCTGCCAATGGTAATAATATGCTTCATAGTAGGGACCTCCAATCGTAAACTGCCGCGGGGCGCGGCCACAGAGTCGGGTGTCGATTGTCTTACCTCTATTATAGCATATCTGCCCGAATTTGCAACCATCTTTTGCAAAACATTTGTGGAATATGATAGGTTTTTCCTGCACTTTCTTTAGGCGAGGAAGCCGCTTTTCAAGTCCCAGCGGAGGGCCTGCCGGTCGGCGTACAGCACCCGGCCTCCCTGCTCCCGTCGGTAGAGCAAAGCCACCTCCAGCGTTTCCCCCTCCGGCAGTGCAGCTTCGTAGGTCAGCGACACCTCCCAGGGGGCAAAGGGGTGGGAGACGGCGCGGGCCTCCCGGCGCAACGCACCCGCCCGGCGGAGCAGACTGGTTCTGCACCAATGCTGAAACCGTTCCTCTCCGTGGCGGTAAAATCGGTTCATTCGGTCCTGTGCCCGGCCCTCCAGCCGGGAAAACTCCGGCAGCACGCAGCGGCACAGCGCCACCGGCTCCCCGCCCTCCAGCAGCACTTCCTCCCAGACCCGGTCCTCCATCCGTAGCAGCGTTTGCAACGGCGTCAGCTCCCTTCAAAAGGCGTTTCTCCAGTCTATGCGGGGACGAGGGAAATTGTGAGGAAACCAACTTGCAGCCGCCAAAAGAACAACTCCCGAAAAGCGCCAAAATGGCAACGCTTTTCGGGAGTTTGGTCAAAACGGGATTTCTAACCATTAGGCGGAGGGCTTTGATTTTCCCCCGCTTCTCCCCCACGCAAAATAGTAAATCGGCAGTGCCACGATGGTCACGACAGCCGCTGCATAGTACCTGGCAGTATACCCTGCCGCGCCTGCCACAGCGCCGAGTATGGTCGGCCCCAACCCCATGCCGCCGTCGCAAAAGACCCAGAAGGTAGAAACCGCATACGAGCGGCGCTCCTGACTGGCCTGACGACACGCGATGGAATTGCAGCAGGAATTTAACGTGCCATACCCCAGACCGCACCCAATCGCACAGAGGACGATCGTCAACATACAGGGCTTCCATGCAATGAGAAACAGGCCGATGGCCTGGGCGACAATGCCAGGGTAGAGGATGACGTTATCTCCATATTTGTCCTGGATTTTTCCTGCCATCGGGCGGGTGCAAATCAACACCACTGCATACATGAGAAAGAAATAGGAAAATTCCGTGGTCAGATTCGTTTCAACGGAATACAGACGATAAAAGGACATGACCGCCACATACCCAAACGCAAACAGGAACATACAGAACGAGATGGGGACAGCCTTGACTTCAAAGATCCTGTTCAGCCCGGTGGCACTCGTTTTCGTTTGGGTCACCTTCTGCGCACCCGGATCGATCTCTTTAAAATCCATGGCCAAAATAGACAGGAGCATAAGGACAGAAAGGGCCATTGTCATAAGAAAGCATCCCGTCGGGCCAAACGTATCATAGATATAAGCGCCGACGTATGGACCGCTGGCAATTGCCAGCGTTGGCGCCAGCATAAAGTAGCCGGAAGCCTCCCCGTAGCGGCTTTTGGGCAGAATTGACATTCCAATCGTCAAAATGATGTTGGCAGCGCCGCCGTATCCCAAGCCGTGGATAAAACGGACAAGGAGCAGCACCGCTACATTATCCACGACAAAGTAACACGCACAGGCGGCCAGATGGAGCAGCATAAAGGCGACCGCAAATCGTCTCCAACCCCACCTTTGCGCTCCGCTGCCGGCGTATAGCCGGGAAAAAATCCCGCCGATGGTATAGATGCCGGTGACCATTCCGGCGATCATGGTCGAGACGCCGAAGGTCGTGGTATATTCCGACATGGTTGACATCAGCATATACATGATGTTCGACACACAAAACAGCGCCAAAAAGATAAAACAGAAATTTTTGGTTATGATTTTTTCTTTCATAAACACATCATCCTCGTCTTATTAAACCTATCGTCCACACAAATTATAACAAATTATTTTCGGAAAGGTAAGTTTAAATTTTTGTGATACGGCTCGGCTGGGCGGAAGCCGCGCTCTTTATGCAGGCTGCGGTGCAAGTCAACTGCGGGGGGCAGCCGTTTTATCAGCCCTCCAGGGAATTTGTGATTTTGCTGTTTACTTTCACGATTTACAATGTTAAAATAATGTCCAGAACATCACAGCGCCGCCCCACCGGGGCGCAGGGAAAGGAACGGCATTGACATGGCAAGGGTAAACGGCAAAAAGGCCAGCATGGGCCTTTACCAGGCGATTTTGCAATTGAAGGACGAGGACGAGTGCTATCGGTTCTTCCAGGACCTGTGTACCGTCTCCGAGCTGCGGGCCATGGAGCAGCGCTACGACGTGGCGGTGCTGCTGCAAAAGGGCATGATCTACAACGACATCCTCAAGGAGACCGGGGCCAGCAGCGCCACCATCAGCCGGGTCAACCGGGCGCTGCACTACGGCGTGGACGGCTACCAGCAGGTGTTCCGCCGCATCCTGCCCCAGGAGGGCGACGAGAGCGGAGAGGATGAGCCGTGAGCGGCAACGCCTATGAGGGCCTGGCCCGGTACTACGACGGCCTGACCACCGACGTGGACTATTCCGCCTGGCTGGACTGGTATCAGAGCTGGTTCCGGGAGAGCCGGGTGCCGGTGAACTTGGTGCTGGACCTGGCCTGTGGCACGGGCACCTTGACCTGTATGCTGGCGGAGCGGGGCTACACCATGATCGGCGCGGACCTCTCCCCGGAGATGCTGTCCGAGGCGCTGGAAAAGGCCCAGGACGTGGAGGGGGAGCCGCCCATCTTCCTGAACCAGGCCATGGACGAGCTGGACCTGTTCGGCACCATCGACGCCTGTGTCTCCAGCCTGGACAGCATGAACTATATCACCGACCGGGAGACGCTGGCGGAGGCCTTCCGCCGGGTCCACACCTTCCTGATGCCCGGCGGGTACTTCCTCTTCGACATCATCGCCCCCCAGGGGCTGAAAGCCCTGGACGGCCAGCTCTTCGTGGACGAGACCGAGGACGTGTTCTGCCTCTGGCGGGCCGACTTCGACGAGGACAGCCGGGTGCTGACCTACGGCATGGACCTCTTTGAGCGGGAGGGCGGCCTCTGGCGGCGGGAGCAGGAGGAACATTTCGAGCGGGCCTGGGAGGTCTCCGAACTGGAAGAACTGTTGCTAGCGGCGGGCTTCGCCCAGGTGCAGGTGTTCGGCGGTCTGGAGCGGCGGGACCCCACCCCAGAGGATCGGCGGCTGTGCTTCGTCTGCGTCAACGGCGAGGGCGGACAAACGGCTGGTCAATGTGCAATGAGCAATTAGCAATGTGCAGTTGTGCTATTAGCTCTTAGCTGTTAGCTGTTAGCTTGGATAGTGCTTGCTGTTTCGTCAGCATTTTTACCCAACATCGTACAGGTTTTCCACCGAATCACTGATAATGTGGACTTTAAAGCATAACCGAAACGCAAAAACGCGCTTTTCCGGGACAGAGGACCATCTGCCCGGAGAGCGCGTTTGTTCGGCGGCAGCGCCGCCGGAAAGGACGACCATATGAAGAAAAAAGCCAAGGAACAGGGCGAAAAAACCAACGTCATGCGGATTTTGGAACAGCAGGGCATCCCCTACACCGCCATGACCTACCCCCACAAGGAGGGGGTGGCGGTGGACGGCGTCACGGTGGCCCGGTCGCTGGGCCAGGACCCAGAGACGGTGTTCAAGACCCTGGTGACCCGCGGGGCCAGCGGGACTTATTACGTGTTCGACCTGCCGGTGGCGGAGGAGCTGGACCTGAAAAAGGCCGCCCGCGCCGTGGGGGAGAAAAATATTGCCATGCTGCCCCTGGCCCAGCTTTTGCCCCTGACGGGCTACGTCCGGGGCGGCTGCTCCCCGGTGGGGATGAAGAAACCCTTCTTCACCACCTTCCACGAGACGGCGATCTTATACGATGCCATCGCCGTCTCTGCCGGGAAGATCGGCGTTCAGGTGCTGGTGGAGCCCAACGCCCTGTGTCAGGCGGTGGGCGGACAGTTCGCGGATATTGTCAAAGAATAGCTGTTAGCCATTTATTTAGATATGCGGGAAAACCCCTCCGCCGTCAAGCGGCACTTCCGCTTCGCTCCCTGCCCTTTCAGGGGAGGCAAGAGGGGTGGTCGTTCAGAAAAGACTTGTTTTTTTACAGGAAACCTGAGCTTTTTTTAGGACATGGATGGGAACAGCGTGCTTTTCGCCTTGACCAGTTCCTCGATGAAATAATCCACTTCTTCCTCCGTGGTGGCCCGGTCGAAGGACACCCGGAAGGCCCCGTCCCGCTGGGGTTTGCTCAGCCCCATGGCGGCGTAGACGTGGCTGGGCTTGCCCCGATGGCAGGCGGACCCGGCGGAGACGCACACGCCGTTGTCCCCCAGCACCCGGACCAGCACCTCGGCCTTGTACCCCGGCAGGGTCAGCGCCAGGATGTGGGGAGCCTCCCCCTGGCCGATGGTCTCCACCTCCGGCGCTTTTTCCGCAAGCTGGGCCAGGGCGTAGGCTTTCAGACGGGCCATATGGGTGCGGTCCGCGTTGAAAGACGCCTTGCAAATGCGCGCAGCAGTGGCGAAAGCGGCGATTTGAGAAGTGGCCTCAGTGCCGGAGCGCAGACCCCGCTCCTGTCCGCCGCCGGTGAGATACGCGGGCAGGTTCAGCCCCGCCCGAATGTACAGCGCACCCACGCCCTTGGGGGCGTGGACCTTGTGGCCGCTGATGGAGAGCAGGTCCACCCCCAGAGCCTTGGGGGTGAAGGGAACTTTCAAAAAACCCTGCACCGCGTCGGTGTGGAACAAAATGTTCCGGTCCCGGTTTTTCACCAGGGAGCAGGCCGCCTTCACCGGCAGCAGCGTCCCCAGCTCGTTGTTCACCAGCATCATGGACACCAGCGCGGTGTCGGGCCGCAGGGCGGCGGCCAGGTCCGCCAGGTCGATGGAGCCGTTGGCGTTGGGGGTCAGGTACGTGACTTCGTACCCCTCCCGCTCCAGTTGCTTGCAGGTCTCCAGCACGGCGGCGTGTTCGATGGCGGTGGTGATGATGTGCTTTCCCTTGCGGCGGTTCCGGGCCGCGCCCGCGCGAATGGCCCAGTTGTCGCTCTCCGTCCCGCAGGAGGTGAAGTACAGCTCATTGGGCTGACAGCCCAACGCCTGGGCGACGGTGGCCCGGTCCTGGGTCAGCCGCCGGTTGGCGGCGGCGGCGATGGGATACCGGGAGGAGGGGTTGCCGTAGCCCTCCACCATGACGTTGCAGGCGACTTCGGCGGCCTCCTGCAAAACGGGGGTGGTGGCGGCGGAATCCAGATATGCGAACATAAAAACACCTGCTTTATAATATGGTCGCTCCTGCTTGTTGGGAGCTTGGTGCAGAATGTGCAATTAGCAATGTGCAATGTGCAATGTGCAATGACCGGGCTTCAGCCGCAGTTGTTTTGATGGAACGTCAGCGTAAACAAATCGTCACATGTTGGAACCCCTCCGCCACCGCCTAAAGGCGGCGGCCCTCCTCCCCTTTCAGGGGAGGCAAGAGGGGAAGGTGCTTATTGCCTGGTGCTGGTTTTGTTCGACAGCTACAGGATTTTTCAGCAGAGAAAACCTGCTCTAACCACTAGCCATTAAAACGCGACTGATTCAAAGGGATAACCTGTTTCAGTTTTATTGTAGTGAACCGGGGATGAAATGTCAACGGTTTTCCCGCTCCAACCGAGGATTGACGACAGCGCCCATTGGTGGTATCCTGTGTTTCGACGATTCGACCGTTCTCTCCGGGAAAGGAGCTTTTTCATGAGGAAACACACCACCCTTTTGACCCTGCTGCTGGCGCTGCTGTTGGCTCTGACCGGCTGCGGCGGGAGCGCCGCGGAGGACGCAGGGGCCACCGACGGTTCTGCCGACAGCTCCGCTGTCTCCAGCGCGGATCCTGGCCCGGAGGAGGGCGTCACCTCCATTTCCAGCCAGCCGGTGGAGGAAGAAGGACCCGCCCTGACCGCCGCCGACGTGTACGCCATGGACGCGGGGACGATTCTGACGGCAGAAGAGCTGGACGGGCTGGACACAAGCGAGCTGTTCTTCTATGAGGACATTTCCGATCAGGTCTTTGCCCGGATGGAGGGGGTGTCCTTTGGCGCGGACTGCACCACCGCCAGGGAGGACCTGCGGTATGTCCGGGTGCTGCACACCGGCTTCGACGGGGAGACCCACATCGGGGAGTTGGTGGTGAACCAGGCCATCGCGGAGGACGTTGTGGAGATTTTCCAGGGGCTTTATGGGGCATCTTACCCCATCGAAAAAATGCTGCTCATCGACGAATACGGCGGCGACGACGAACTTTCCATGGAGGACAACAACACCTCCTGCTTCAACTTCCGGGCAGTCTCCGGCACAGAACACCTCTCTCAGCACGCCTACGGCCTGGCCATCGACGTGAACCCCCTCTACAACCCCTACATCACCTCCTCCGGCTACGAGCCTTATAACGCTGGGGACTACATCGACCGCACCCTGGACTTCGATTACAAAATCGACGAAACCGACTTGTGCTATCAACTGTTCACCCAGCACGGGTTCACCTGGGGCGGGAGCTGGAGTTCCGTCAAGGATTACCAGCATTTCCAACTGGAGGCGGAGTGACCTGCGGAATTATTTTGAAACATTCCGTATAAAATTACGCTTTTACTACACTTTGTTGACGCATCAAATCGAAACAGAAGGGAAAAACGCATATGGCAACCATTTTGAAGGGCGCGCCCGTGGCGGCGGCACTGAACGAACGCACCCAGGCGCTGTGCGAGGAACTGAACGCGAAGGGCATCGTCCCAACCCTGGCTGTGGTCCGGGTGGGGGCGCGGGAGGACGACCTCTCCTATGAGCGGGGGGTCACCAAGCGCTGCCAGGCCCTGGGCGTGGGCGTAAAGCAATTTGTGCTGGACGCACAGGCTACCCAGCAGGAACTGCTGGCGGTCATCGACCAAATCAACCGGGATACAACCATCCACGGCTGTCTGCTGTTCCGGCCCCTGCCGCCCCAGATGGATGACCGGCAGGTGCGCGCCGCCCTCGCCCCGGAGAAGGATGTGGACGGCATCACCGACCTGTCCCTGGCCGGGGTGTTCACCAATGCGCCCGTGGGCTTCCCCCCCTGCACCGCCCAGGCCTGCGCGGAGATTCTGGACTTCTACGGGGTCGAACTCTCCGGCAAGCGGGTGACGGTGGTGGGCCGGAGCTTGGTGGTGGGCAAGCCGGTGGCTATGCTGCTGGACAAGCGCAACGCCACCGTGACCATGTGCAACTCCCGCACCCGCGACCTGCCCGCCATCTGCCGGGAGGCCGACGTGGTGGTGGTGGCCATGGGCAAAATGGGCGCCATCGGCGGCGACTGCCTGCGGCCCGGCCAGGTGGTGGTAGACGTGGGCATCCACGTGGACGAAACCGGCAAGCTCCGGGGGGACGTGTGCTTCGACCAGGCGGAGCCGATGGTGGAGGCCATTACGCCGGTGCCCGGCGGGGTGGGAGCTGTGACCACCGCGGTGCTGGTGGGGCATGTGGCGCAGGCCGCGGCGAGATGAGCTGTTAGCTATTGGCTTTTAGCTGTTAGCCAGGTTAGTGCTTGCCGTTTCGTCAGCGCTTTTGCCCAGTGTCGTACAAGTTTTTCGCTAAGAAGTATGTCCCGGTAATTGACCACCCTTCTCGTCTCCGCCGTCAAGCGGCACTTCCGCTGCGCTCCCTGCCCTGAAGGGGAGGTGGCGCGGCGCAAGCCGCAACGGAGGGGTTTCACCCCAAGTCCGAGCGCAAGAAATCGCCAGATAAGCAAAGAAAGGCCGTGGGCTGGCTGTTTTTCCAGTCCACGGCCTTTTTGTATACAAATGGAATTGGTTTCAACGTTGGCGGTATCAGGTGAAACCGCCCGGGCCGCCATAATAGCCGCCATACCCACCATAGTATCCGCCGCCGCCGCAGTTGCAGCAGCAGTTGCAGAACAGGTTCAGCAAACACAGGTACAGGCACCAGCTATGGTGGCCGCTCATGGTACAGAAGTTGGCGTTTTGCTGCTGGTAGAACTGCCCGCCCATCTGGACCTGTTGCAGTGCCATCTGGTACTCCATGTTGTTGGGGTCCAGGCGCACCGCCTGCTGGAGCTGCTGCACGGCCAGAATTTTGTTGCCCAGGCCGGAGTTTGCCATTCCGCTGATATAATACCACCGGGCGTTGCGCTCCTTGGAATCCATCCGGTTCAGCACGTTCAGCGCGTCCTCGTAGCTGCCCACCTGGACGAAGTGCCACGCGGACTGAAATTCCGGGCTGTCCTGCCGGGTGTCGTAGGTGGTGCGGCGCTGGGACTGCTGCTGATAGCTGCGGAAGGGGTCGGAGTAGGCGGAGCCGCCGCTGTTGTAGTTGGGCTGTTGCCGCTGATACTTCTGGGGGTTGTTGATCTGGTCGTAAGCGGCGTTGATCTCGTTCATCTTCCTGGCACACTCCGGGTCGTTGGGGTGCAGGTCGGGATGGTACTGCTTGGCCAGCTTACGGTAAGCCTTTTTGATCTCATCCGGCGGAGTGTCAGGAGTTACCCCCAATACTTTATAAGGATCGTCGATCATGATTCGGTGGATTCCTCCTGTCGCGCGTTCTTTTGCTTGTTCACCCACTGGGTCCAAACGCCGGAATATAAGATGTTGCGGAGCAGGTCCAGATCCTGCTCCAGAGGCAGAGCTTCAAAGGCCATGGTGCTCTCCCCGATGAGCATTTCCAGCACTGGCAGCGGCTCAAAGTTGCCGTTGGCCTCCCGGAAGGCGGTGACGGGGTTATAGCGGCCCTTTTTCTGGTCGGATTCCTCGTCCAGCACCGCGTCCATCACGTAGATGAACCGGCCCAGCCAGTCTCCCATCCGCTCCAGGGTTGGCTGCCAGTAGCCCCCCTGAGGGGCAAACAGTCCGGCCATCAACTGGCCGAAGCACTTGGAGGTCTCGTCCAGGCTGGCGGATTTTTCCTGCTCCAACGCGCCCAGCCGCTCCAGGCTCTCTTCGATGACGCGGCACTGCTCTGGCCACTGCTCCCGGATGTCCCGGCAGGCGGGGCGGAGAGCCTGGGCGCAGGCGTACTTGACCACATTGTGGTCATCGTTCCAGTCGTCCAGGCAGTTGTAGTAAGCCAGGGCCACGTTCATGTCCGCCCCGTAGTCGGTCCACTTGCTCTGCCGCCAGTTCTGTTTGCCCACGGGATGGGCGATGCAGCCCTTTTGCCCGGTGGCGAGGTCCGGTTCCTCCAGGCTGTCCAGCAGCAGCACCAGAAAGGTCATGTCATAGGTCAGAGAGAGGCGGGAGAGCTGCCCGTGCCGCCGCCCGATGGCCCGGCACAGCCCGCAGTAGACCGCCCGGTAGCGGTCGATCTGTTCGTCGTCCAAAATGGCCTGGTTCGCCACTACATATCCGAACACGGCTCAGATGTTGGCCATGCGGTAGATTTCCAGCATGTCGTCCTGGTCCAGCTTTACGAACGCGCCGATGGTGCGGGTGCCCTGGTAGGAACAGCCCTTTGCCAGAGACTTGAGGGTAGCCTCGTTCTGGACGCCAATGCAGTCGCCCAGGCAGACGGGCATCCCCAGGGTGTGCCAGTAGTCCATGAAGCCCCGGATGGTGGACAGCACACAGGTCTCGTCGTCGTCACAGCGCAGGCCCAGCACCTTCCGGCCCAGGTTGGCGAAGCGGGCCATGTCGTTGTGGCAGACATACCTGGCCCAGTGGGGCCACATGGCAGAGAGGCTGGCGCCGTGGGCCAGGTCATAGACGGCGCTGAGCTGGTGGCCCAGTTGGTGAACGGCGAAATCCTTATCCCGGCCCAAACCGGTCAGGTCGTTGTGGCTCAGACTGCCGCTCCACATGATCTCGCTGCGGGCCTGGTAGTTCTCCGGCTCGTTCATGGCGATCAGGCCGTTTTCCATCACGTTGCGCAGCAGCGCCTCCGCGATGCCGTCGGTCATCTGGTTCTGCCCGGCGTCCTTGGCGAAATAGCGCTCCAGCGTGTGCATCATGATATCTGTCACGCCGCAGGCGGTTTGGTAAGGGGGCAGGGAATAGGTCAGTTCCGGGTCCATGATGGCGAACCGGGGCCGGTTGTGGGGAGTGGAGCAGCCCCGCTTCACGTGGATCTCCTCGTTGGTCAGCACCGCGGAGTCGCTGGTCTCGCTGCCGGCGGCGGCGATGGTCAGCACGCTGCCCACGGGCAGCTCTCCGGTGACGGAGCGGGTACGGTCGAAGTAGTCCCAGATGGGGCTGCCGCCGTAAAGACCCATGGCCATGGCCTTGGCGGTGTCCAGTACGCTGCCGCCGCCCACTGCCAGCAGGAAGTCGATGCCGGAGGTCTGGTATTTGTCGGTCAGCTTTTGGGCCAGGGCCAGACGGGGATTGGGCTGTACGCCGCCTTCCACGTCGTAGCGCAGCTTGGCCGCCTCCAGCGAGGCGGTGACCTTGTCTAACGTGCCGTTGCGGAGGACGCTGCCCCCGCCGTAGAGGACCAGCACATGGGTGCCGCCGCACTGGGCCACGGCCTGTCCCACCTGAGAAACCGTCCCCGCGCCGAAAATCACGTTGGTGGGAACGCAGTAGGTAAATTGATTCATACAAAAGCCCCCGCGAAAGGTAATAGAGTGGTATAGAAAACAGATACTATTCAAAAGTATACCTGATTTTGCGGGAAAAGCAAGAGCGTCAAAGAATTTCTTTGTAAATCTTCCGTTAATTTCGCGCATAAACGGGTTTTTCGCTTCACGGTGCGCCGCCGCCGGGGAAATTGTTTGGACAAAGAGACGGTTGTCAGGACTGGAAACCTGTGGTATACTGTCTCAGGTGTGAGTATTCTCTTATCTGATACGCCATATTATACACTATTATACACCAAAAGAAAAACGTCCCAGGCGAGAACACGCCGCAAAGAAGGACGAAGGAACTTCGGAGGAAAACAGAGATGAAAAAACCGATTTTGGCGGTGCTGGCCGCCGGTATGGGTAGTCGGTACGGCAGCCTGAAGCAGATGGACCCGGTGGGACCCAGCGGCGAATTTATCATTGACTATTCCATCTACGATGCCCACCGCGCGGGCTTCGAGACGGTGGTCTTTATCATCAAGCATGAGATCGAGGAGGCATTCAAGGCCACCGTGGGCAGCCGGGTGTCCAGCTATATGGAGGTGCGCTACGCCTTCCAGCAGTTGGATATGCTGCCTGAAGGCTACGCCGTCCCCGAAGGGCGGGTGAAGCCCTGGGGAACCAGCCACGCCATCCTCTGCGCCCAGGAGGTGCTGGACGCGCCCTTCGCCGTCATCAACTCCGATGACTACTATGGACCGGAGGCGTTTCGGGCGGCCTACGACTTTTTGAGCGGTGCAGACGATGGGGCGGACAAGTGCCACTATGCCATGGTGGGCTACCACCTGAAAAACACCGTGACCGAGAGCGGCAGCGTGGCCCGCGGCGTGTGCGACCTGGACGAAAACGGCTGCCTGACCCGCGTGACGGAGCACACCCAGATCGAGACTTATCCCGGCGGCATCCGCACCACCCTGGACGGCGGCGCCACTTGGTCCGATCTGGACCCGGACACCCTGGTCTCTATGAACCTGTGGTGTTTCCGGCCCAGCTTTGTGAAGGAGCTGGCGGCGGAGTTCCCCGCGTTCCTGGACAAGGCTTTGGTGGAGAACCCCCTGAAGGGCGAGTTCTTCCTGCCCCTGACCGTCACGGAGATGCTCCAGAGCGGCAAGGCGGACATCAAGGTCCTCTCCAGCCGGGATAAGTGGTACGGCGTGACCTACAAGGCCGACCGCCCCGGCGTGGTGGCGGCGCTCCAGCGCAAGACCGATGAGGGGCTGTATCCCTCTCCGCTGGTGCAGTAACCGTCGTTTCCTGAATATGGGAGCGCCGTGGGGCAAAGCCTGCGGCGCTCCCGCTTTCTCCTACGCAGGAACTTCGGGAAAAAGTAAAAATAATTGTTGACAAACGAAAGTCGAACCAGTATAATATCCCTTGTTGAGAGCGCGGACGACAGCGGCAACAAGCGAGGGAGCATAGCTCAGCTGGCTAGAGCACATGCCTTACAAGCATGGGGTCACAGGTTCGAGCCCTGTTGTTCCCACCATTTTCTTTTTTCTTTTCTGTGGCCCGGTAGTTCAGTTGGTTAGAACGCCAGCCTGTCACGCTGGAGGTCGACGG
>JAJPXR010000062.1 GCA_021205375.1 Clostridiales bacterium
CCCCTGAAAGGGGAGGAGGGCCGCCGCCTTTAGGCGGTGGCGGAGGGGTTTCAGGCAAATGGCTGAGTAAAATGGATAATCATAATTGCACATTGAACATTGAAACAGGGAGAGTTGTATGCCGAAATTTGAAGTGGTAAGCCCCTACTCCCCTTCCGGCGACCAGCCGGAGGCCATCGACGCGCTGGCCCAGGGGGTGGAGCTGGGGCTGGACGAGCAGACGCTGCTGGGCGTCACCGGCAGCGGCAAGACCTTTACCATGGCCAAGGTCATCGAGCGGGTGCAGCGGCCCACCCTGGTGCTGGCCCACAACAAGACCCTGGCCGCTCAGCTCTGCGCGGAGTTCAAGGAGTTCTTTCCTCACAACGCGGTGGAATACTTCGTCAGCTACTACGACTACTACCAGCCGGAGGCGTATATTCCCCACACGGACACCTTTATCGAGAAGGACGCCAGCATCAACGACGAAATTGAGCGGCTGCGCCACAGCGCCACCTCTGCCCTGTTTGAGCGGGAAGACGTGATTGTGGTGTCGTCTGTGTCGTGCATCTACGGCCTGGGCGACCCCATCGACTACAAGAACATGGTCATCTCCCTGCGCACTGGCATGGAGTACCCCCGTGACCAGTTGCTGAACAAGCTGGTGGAGATCCGCTACGAGCGCAACGACATCGCCTTTGACCGGAACATGTTCCGGGTCCGGGGGGACACGGTGGAGGTGTTCCCTGTCTACGCCAAGGACCACGCCATTCGCATTGAGTTTTGGGGGGACGAGGTGGATCGCATCAGCGAGATCAACGTAGTCACAGGCACCCCCACCCGCATTTTGAATCACGTAGCCATCTACCCCGCCAGCCACTACGTCACCACCAAGGACAAGATGGAAGTGGCGCTGAAGGAAATCGAAAAAGAGATGTGGGAGCGGGTGGCCTATTTCGATGAGCAGGGCAAGGCAGTGGAGAGCCAGCGCATCCGCCAGCGCACCCAGTACGACATGGAGATGATGCGGGAGCTGGGCTACTGCCAGGGCATCGAGAACTACTCCCGCGTGATCTCTCAGCGGCCTGCGGGGTCGCCGCCCTTGACGCTGCTGGACTATTTCCCGAAAGACTTCCTGATGTTCATCGACGAGAGCCACGCCACCCTGCCCCAGGTGCGGGCCATGTACAACGGCGACCACGCCCGGAAAACCACCTTGGTGGACTACGGGTTTCGCCTGCCCTGCGCCTTCGACAACCGGCCCCTGCGGTTCCCGGAGTTCGAGGAGCGCATCAATCAGGTGATCTACGTCTCCGCCACGCCTGGCCCCTACGAGCGGGAACGCTCCGGCCAGGTGGTGGAGCAGGTCATTCGGCCCACTGGTCTGCTGGACCCGGAGGTGGAGGTGCGCCCGGTGACGGGCCAGATCGACGACCTGACCGGGGAAATTTTGGCCCGGGTGGAGCGCAACGAGCGGGTGCTGGTCACCACCCTGACCATCAAAATGGCGGAGGATTTGGCGGAGTACCTGCAAAAAACCGGCATCAAGGCCAAATATATGCACCACAGCATCGAGACCATCGAGCGCACGGAAATTATTCGTGATTTACGGTTGGGGGTCTTTGACGTGCTGGTGGGCATCAACCTGCTTCGGGAGGGGCTGGACATGCCGGAGGTGTCGCTGGTGGCCATTCTGGACGCGGACAAAGAGGGCTTCCTCCGTTCGGAGACCTCCCTCATCCAGACCATCGGCCGGGCGGCGCGAAACGCCGAGGGCAAGGTCATTCTCTACGCCGACAAAATCACCCCTTCCATGGCAAACGCCATGGAGGAGACCCAGCGCCGCCGGGAGAAGCAGGACGCCTACAACAAGGCCCACGGCATCGTCCCCAAGACCATCCGCAAGGAGATCAAGGACCTGCTGGAGCTGTCCAAGGCAGTAGATGAGGATACCGCGCGGGGCAGCCGCACCAAAGAAGAAACCGAGCAAACCATTGCCCAGTTGGAGAAGGAGATGCAGGAGGCCGCCAAGCGGCTGGAGTTCGAGCTGGCCGCGGCGTTGCGGGATCAAATCATCACCCTGCGGGGAGAACAGCCGAAAAAGAATGGAAAATCCCGATGAAAAAGCGCATTTGTCCCAACTGCGGCTGTGAACTATACAAACAGGATTCTGTTTTCATCCGTACCGGCAGGGTGCAGGTGATGGATGAAGTCGTTCACCGTGGCTTCGCCGCCGATGTGTACTGCTGCCCCTCCTGTGGAAAGCTGGAGCTGTACCAGCCGGAGCAGCGGGACGCCTCCACGCCGGGGACGGCCCAGCGCACCTGCCCCCAGTGCGGCAGCAGGCACGATTTTGACTATAGCCGCTGCCCGGTCTGTGGATTTGAGTATTAAAGAAGATTTGAACTTCTTCTATCAAAATCCAGGCTTGCAAATACGAACTATCCCCCTTGCCTCCCCTGAAAGGGGAGGGGGACCATGCGTTAGCATGGTGGAGGGGTTTCTCAGCTAAAATCACTGATGAAAGCTGATTCAAAAGGATTGACCATAACATCGAAAATGCTAAGGGAGAGACCACTATGCAACTGACCATGCTGGGGACGGGCAACGCCGCCGTCACCCGCTGTTACAACACCTGTTTCGTCCTGCGGGACGGGGAAAACAACTTTCTGGTAGACGGCGGCGGCGGCAATGGCCTGCTGCGGCAGTTGGAGCTGGCGGACATTGACTGGCGGACGCTGCGGACGATTTTTGTCACCCACCGGCACATCGACCACATCATGGGCGTGGCCTGGATGATGCGGAAGCTCTGTCAAGCCATGTGTCAGGGGGATATCTCCGGCGACGCGGTCATCTACGCCCACGAGGAACTAGTTGGTCTGCTCCATGAGATGGCCCAGATTTTGCTGGCAAAGAAGCACGCTGCTATGATCGGTCCCCGGCTGCACATCGTTCCGGTGGAGGACGGAGAGACGCTGGACATTCTGGGCCGTCCCACCACTTTTTTTGACATCCACTCCAACAAGGACCAGCAGTTTGGTTTCTCCATGGAGCTGGAACCGGGGAAAAAACTGACCTGCTGCGGCGACGAACCCTGCCACACCCAGTCCGAGGACTACGCCAGGGGCAGCAGTTGGCTGCTCCACGAGGCGTTTTGTCTCCACAGTCAGGCGGAGGTGTTCAAGCCTTACGAAAAGCACCACTCCACCGTGAAAGACGCCTGTGAGCTGGCCCAGCGGCTGGGGGTGGAGAACTTGCTGCTCTACCACACCGAGGACAAGAACCTGGACCGCCGCAAGGAATTGTACCTGGCGGAGGGCAGGGCGTATTTCCAGGGAAATCTCTACGTGCCGGACGATTTGGAGACACTGACATTGTGAGAAACCCCTCCGTCGCGGCTTGCGCCGCGCCACCTCCCCTTTCAGGGGAGGCAAGGGGAATAGTGCTTGTCGGCTGCTCTGTATTTCAACCAAATGTAGTACAAACTTTTTTCATAAAATAGCTATTAAGGTGCTTTTTTTCTTGGAATCAATGATAAGGTTTATTCAAAGGGATAACCAGTAAATTTCAGATATTCTCTTTTTGATACTGTTCCAACTGTGCGGTCAGCATCTGTTCCATCTGGAACCGCACCGGCTCCGGGGCCAAAACGACGGCCCCGCCGTTCAGTCCGAACAGCCAGCCGAAGAACTGGGGGCTGACCACCACCCGCACCACCGCCCGGAAAGTGGGGCCTTCATCGGGGTACATCTCCAGGTTGTCCCCGAAGCGGTCAATGAGCACGTGGGCCGTCCAGTCCTGGCAGCGCAGCACCACCTCTTTTTCCTCCCCCTGGAACATCCCGAAGTGGAGGTCGGTGTACCGGGCGGGGTCCTCCGCCTCGTAGACCGCCCGGCCCAGCCGGGCCTCTTTCCGCACCGTGATGCGGTCCATCTTGTCCACCCGGTAATGCCGCAGGCGGCCAGAGGTCTGGTCGTAGGCCACCAGATAATAGTTGTCGTTGTCCCGCACCAGGGCGTAGGGGCTGACGGTGTAGGCCGCGCCGCCTTTGCGGTAGACCTTCTCCCGGCGCTGGTTCAGGTCGAAGTAGCGGAAAGAGACCTGCTTGTTCTGGCCGATGGCCTCATAGATGGCGTCGATGGTGTAATACACCCGCTCGTTGGCGCTCTTGGCCTTGCCCGCCACGTAGACCTGCCGCTGGAGGGCGCGGGCCTGATAGCGGGAGGTCTGCCGGGCCAGCTTGTCGATGAGGTCCTGGCTCTTCTGGGGCGTGATGAACTTGCTGGCCTGGACCGCGTCTACCAGCAGTTTTAGCTCCGCCAGTTGGAAATCCCGCTCCCCCAGGTAGTACCCCCGTCCCCGCTGGAGGATGATGTCATAGCCGTAGCGCTGGAGGGTGTGGATGTCCTCATAGACGCTCTTTCGTTCCGCCTGGATGCCGGCGTCTGCCAGCCGTTCCAGTAGGGCGGGAACGCTCAGTGGGTGCTGCTCGTCCGTCTCCTGGGTGAAAATTTGCAGCAGCGTCAGCAGCTTTCCCTTTTGGCTGTTTGTCCGTTCCATGGGGCCTCCTTTTCCGGTACGTGGAAGTTACCTCCAGTATACCCCGGAGGGACGGCAGAGCGCAAGGGAAAACGGGAATCTGACAATCCCTTTGAATCAGCTATGCTGATGAGCTGTTAGCTGTTAGTCATGCACTACAAACCAACAGTGAGCAGCTACAAATAAAGGCTAAGAACGAATCCAGCCGTTTGGAAAGGAACGCAAACGGTAAGCGTAGCACATAATGCCAAGCACCACAAAGCTAATAGCTAAAAGCTAAGAGCTAAAATGCTTACAAAATGTATTTTACAGGATGGTTTATCCAAGGAGTTATCATGCAGGACCACATTTTTGTCAAGGGCGCCCGCGCCAACAACCTGAAAAACATTGATATTTCCATTCCCAGAGACAAGCTGGTGGTCATCACCGGTCTCTCCGGCAGCGGAAAAAGCTCCCTGGCCTTCGACACCATCTACGCCGAGGGACAGCGGCGCTACGTGGAGAGCCTGTCCTCCTACGCCCGGATGTTCCTGGGCCAGATGGAGAAGCCCGATGTGGATTACATCGACGGCCTCTCCCCTGCCATCTCCATCGACCAAAAGACCACCTCCCAGAACCCCCGCTCCACCGTGGGCACGGTGACGGAGATCTACGACTACCTCCGCCTGCTGTGGGCCAGAGTGGGCACCCCCCACTGCCCCAAGTGCGGCAAGGAAATCCAGCAGCAGACCATCGACCAGATCGTGGACCAGGTCATGGCGCTGCCTCCCGCCACCCGCATTATGGTGATGGCCCCGGTGGTCCGGGGCAAAAAGGGCGAGCACGCCAAGGTGCTGGAGAGCGCCCGGCGCTCCGGCTATGTCCGGGTCCGCATCGACGGCAGCCTTTACGATTTGTCCGAGGACATCAAGCTGGATAAAAACATCAAGCACCGCATTGAAATCGTCGTGGACCGGCTGGTCATCCGGGAGGACATCGTCCGGCGGCTGACGGATTCCTGCGAGATCGCTGCCAACCTCTCCGGCGGGCTGGTGGTCATCGACCTGCCCAGAGAGGGAAAGGAGATGACCTTCTCCCAGAACTACGCCTGCGAGGACTGCGGTATCTCCATCGAGGAGCTGTCGCCGAGAGCGTTTTCCTTCAACAACCCCTACGGGGCCTGCCCCACCTGCACCGGCCTGGGCAGTCAGCTCCGGGCCGACCCGGAGCTGGTCATTCCCAACGAAAACCTCTCCATCCTGGACGGGGCCATT
This sequence comes from Clostridiales bacterium, assembly GCA_021205375.1. Classification (GTDB taxonomy): domain Bacteria; phylum Bacillota; class Clostridia; order Oscillospirales; family Oscillospiraceae; genus Onthomonas. The sequence goes on from JAJPXR010000062.1 coordinate 5,772, forward strand.
CAAGCCCCCGGTTGGAACAACATCAAATCCGACAGCATCTCCCGGATGTACTTCGAGGCGCTGGCGAAAAAGTACAAATTCAAGCTGGACGCGCCGGTGAAAACCTTCTCCAAGCCGGTGAAGGACATCATCCTCTACGGTACCAAAAACGAGAAGCTGACTCTCCACTACGACCAGCCCCGGGGCCGGGGAACGCTGTACCAACCCTTTGAGGGCATCATCAACAACCTGGAGCGCCGTTACCGGGAGACCCAGTCCGACGGGGCCAAACGGGAGCTGGAGGAGTGCATGAGCGAGTGCCCCTGCCCCACCTGCCAGGGGCGGCGGCTGCGCCCGGAGGTGCTGGCGGTGACGGTGGGTGGCCTGAGCATCGACCAGTTCTGCGCCCTGCCGGTGGAGCAGGCGCTGGACTTCATCGACCACCTAGAGCTGTCCGGCCAGAAGCAGCAGATCGCCGGACAGATTTTAAAGGAAATTCGCGCCCGGCTGGGCTTTTTGCAGTCGGTGGGGCTGAAATACCTGACCCTGGACCGGAAGGCGGGCAGTCTCTCCGGCGGCGAGAGCCAGCGTATCCGCTTGGCCACCCAAATCGGCTCCCAGCTGATGGGGGTGCTGTATATCCTGGACGAGCCTTCCATCGGCCTGCACCAGCGGGACAACGCCATGCTGCTGGACACCTTGCGGCATATGCGAGACCTGGGCAATACCCTCATCGTGGTAGAGCATGACGAAGACACCATGCGCGCCGCCGACTACCTCATCGACGTGGGGCCGGGAGCGGGCATCCACGGCGGAGAGATCGTCGCCGCCGGGACGCCGGAGGAAGTGATGAACACCCCCGGTTCCCTCACCGGCGACTATCTGGCCGGACGGAAGAAGATCCCCGTTCCCACCCAGCGCAGGCCGGGAAACGGCAATTTCCTCACCGTCCGGGGGGCCTATGAGAACAATTTGAAGTATATCGACGTGTCCATCCCCCTGGGGACCTTCACCGTGGTTACGGGGGTCTCCGGCAGCGGAAAATCCTCTCTGGTCAATGAAATCATCCACAAGCGGCTGGCCGCCGACCTGAACCGGGCCAAGTGCCGGGCGGGGAAGCACCTGGGCCTGGAGGGAGAGGAATATCTGGACAAGGTCATCTGCATCGACCAGTCCCCCATTGGCCGAACGCCCAAGTCCAACCCCGCCACCTACACCGGCCTCTTTACCGACATCCGGGACCTGTTCGCCAAGACCGAGGACGCCCGCAGCCGGGGCTACGGAGCGGGGCGGTTCTCCTTCAACGTCCGGGGCGGGCGGTGTGAAGCCTGCGCCGGAGACGGGTTGGTGAAAATTGAGATGAACTTCCTCCCCGATGTGTATGTCCCCTGCGACGTGTGCAAGGGCAAGCGCTACAACCGGGAGACGCTGGAGGTCAAGTACAAGGGCAAAAACATCTGGGAAGTGCTGGACATGACGGTGGAGGAAGCGCTGGAGTTCTTCCAGCCGGTGCCGAAAATCTACAACCGGCTCCAAACCCTCTACGACGTGGGGCTGGGGTATGTGAAGCTGGGCCAGTCCAGTACCACCCTCTCCGGCGGCGAGGCCCAGCGGGTCAAGCTGGCCACCGAGCTGTCCCGGAAATCCACCGGCGCCACCTTTTATATTCTGGACGAGCCTACCACCGGCCTCCACAGCGACGACGTGCGGCGGCTCATCGACGTGCTTCAAAAGCTGGCGGAGGCAGGGAACACAGTGCTGGTTATCGAGCACAATTTGGATGTCATCAAAACCGCCGACTGGCTCATCGACCTGGGGCCGGAGGGCGGCGAAGAGGGCGGCCATGTGGTGGTCACCGGCACGCCGGAGGACGTGGCCCAATGTGAGCGCTCCTACACTGGGCAGTATTTGAAGCCTTACCTGAACCAATGAAAACCATCGTCCTGTTCCTGCGAAAAAAGCGGCTGGTCAACGCCCTGTTTGCGGTTTATCTGCTGCTGGTGCTGCGGCTGACGGTGTTCCGGCCGGGGTTTTGGCCGCTGCACCTGTTCCGGGGAGGAAACATTGACGAGCCGTGGAACTATTATCTGACCTTTGTCCACCAGGGGCGGTGGGACCTCCTCTGGTGGGATTTCCTGTGGAACTATCTGGGGAATATCGTCGGTTTTCTGCCCCTGGGGGGCTGGCTGGTCTGGCGGGACCGGCGCTGTCCCCTGTGGGAAGCGGCGGGGGTCGGGCTGGCCCTCTCCCTGTTCATTGAGACATCCCAGTATGTCTTTGGTGTAGGGACCGCCAGCGTCAGCGACCTGATGACCAACACCCTGGGGGCGTGGTTGGGAGCCTGGCTGTTGAAAAACGCCCAGTTGGACGCAAAACGGCGGGCGGAGTGGCCGCCGCTGTAAATGTTGATTTAGCTCTTAGTTTTGTGGTTCTTGGCATTATGTGGCTGCATTTACCGTTTATATTCTTTTCCAAACGGGCGGTTTTACCCTCAGCTTCCTTTTTTGCTGTTCGCTTTGGATTGGCAGTACCTGACTACAGGGAGAAGCGCAGCTTCGCAGGGAGGGGCAAAGCCCCGGAAGTGTTGCTTGACAGCAGAAGTGCCGCTTGACGGCAACAGCTAACGGCTAATGGCTAATGGATAACAGCTCATCAGCGCGACTGACTCAAAGGAATAACCAAATTGTTAAATTTTTCTGAACTGCTTTTCATTTGCCGGACCCGGCGTTACAATGACAGAGGTTTTGGCAGGAGGAATCTGACATGACGTATATGGAACAATTCACCCAGGGCCAGCTAAAGACGGCCTACGAGGAACTGCGCCCGGACTTCCGGGAAAAGATGTTCCCCGGCGGATTGGAGCAGGCTGGGGAGCTGGTTCAGCGGATGGCCGCGCTGATTTATCCGGGGACCGACTGCTTCGCGGAGCATTATCGCACCTGTTTTGAGTTTTACCTGACCTTCGCTCTGGCCCGGCTGATGGGCTGCACGGAGGAGCGGGCAGAGGCCCAGTGCAAGAGCAAATACGGCACCCTGCCGCCCATGATTTTTCAGGCAGTGGTAGAGCTGTGCCGGGAGGCCCTCTACCAGGTGTTTCCCACGCTGGAGGGGAAATAAACGAACTTTAGTCGGTTGTCCCTTTGAATCAGTTTCGTTTTTTAGTGGCTAGTGGCTAGTGTTTAGTGGCTAGAAACGCCAGGCGACAAGCACTTTCCCCCTTGCCTCCGCCGTCAAGCGGCACTTCCGCTTCGCTCCCTGCCCTGAAAGGGGAGGAGGGCCGCCGCCTTTAGGCGGTGGCGGAGGGGTTTCCAGCACATGGTCGAGCAAAAAGGATAACCACATAATCAACACCTCTTACATGACACAAAGCGAGGTTTTTTCTGAATGACAGCATCTCTTCAAGCCCTGTGGGTCTGGGTGACCAGCACCTTTGGAGGCAAGCTGGCCGCGTCCCTGTTTGTCTCCATGCTGCCCGTCATCGAGCTGCGGGGCGGTATCCCCATCGCCGTGGGATTGGGGCTTGCCCCCAGGGTGGCCATCCCCGTCTGTGTGCTGGGCAACATCCTGCCTATCGTGCCGGTGATCCTCTTCGTCAAGGCGGTGTTCGCCAAAATGCGGCAGTGGGGCGGCTTCTTCGCCCGGACGGTGGACAAGCTGGAGCGCAAGGCCAACAAGCACCGGGACGTGCTGGACAAATACGCCTGGATGGGCCTGGTGCTGCTGACCGCCGTCCCCCTGCCGGGGACCGGGGCTTGGACCTCCTCCCTGCTGGCGGCTCTGACCGGCATCCGGCTCAAACACGCCTTCCCCGCCATTGCCTTGGGGGTGGTCATTGCCGCCGTGGTCATCGGCACCCTGAGCTATGGGGTGGCGGCGCTGGTCTGAGGCGACACCCCTTTCCCCTTTTTGTCATAGTCTGAACCGGAGGCGATGGCGATGACAACGGTGATTTTGGCGGCGCTGGCCGCCGTGGGGCTGGGCGCGGTGCTGTGGCTGCTGCTGGGGGCGTGTCTGATGCCCGTCGGCGCAGAGGACACCTTGCGGGTCTGCCTGCTGGCCCGCGACGAGGGCGCGGAGGTAGAGCACACCCTCCGGGGCCTGAAATGGCTCCGCACGGCGGGACTGCTCCGGGCCGGGGTGGACATTGTGGACGCCGGTCTGAACGGTGAGGGCCGCGCCCAGGTGAAACAGTTGCTGCGGCAGTATCCGGGGACGAAATTTATCCAGACGGAACGTGAACCGCGGAATTGAAAGTAAAACGATTTTAGAAAGGCGGCGGCAGTATGGCAGAGCAAGCTGCTCCCAAAACTGAACAGATTCAGGGCACTGTCACCGCCGTGATCTTCCACAACGACGAAAACGGCTACTCCGTCGTCCGCCTGAAACACAAGGGGGAGCAGGTCACCGCCGTGGGCATTATGCCGGGCATTTGCGCTGGGGTCCAGGTGACGCTGGAGGGAAGCTGGGGCAGTCATCCCTCCTACGGTCCTCAGTTCAAGGCGGAGAAGCTGGAGCAGAACCTGCCCACTGAAGAGGACGCCATTTTCGACTACCTGGCCTCCGGTATCATCAAGGGGGTCGGCCCCAAGATGGCCCGGCGGCTGGTGGACCGGTTTGGGGACAAAACCTTTGAGGTCATGGAGACCCAGCCGGAGGAACTGGCCAAAATGAAAGGCGTCAGCCTGAAAAAGGCCCGCGCCATTCAGAAGGAGTATTTGCAGCGGGCGGGGATGCGCTCGCTGCTGGAATTTTTGACCCGCCACGCCATGCCCCCGGAGCTGGGGGTCAAGTTGTGGCGGCAGTACGGGGCAGAGGCGCTGACTGTCATTCGCGCCGATCCCTATGTGTTGGTGGACCAGGAGCTGGGGGTCCGCTTTCGGGACGCGGACAAACTGGCTGCGTCCATTGGCGTGGCGGTGGACGACCCCCAGCGCATTGAGGCGGGGATCTACTACGTCCTGACCCACAATCTGGATCTGGGCCATGTGTTCCTGCCCCAGGACAAGCTGCTGGCCGCCGCGTCCCAACTGCTCTCTACCCAGGAGACCCGCATTGGCGGCGACCTGCTGGCGGAGGGGCTGGACGCGCTGGCCCTCCGGGGCATGGTGCAGCAGGAGGCCATCGCCGGGGTGGACGCCGTCTACCGGGGCGACCTCTACGACGCGGAGGTCACTGTGGCCCAGCGGGTGGGTGAGATGTGCCGCCGGGAGCTGCGCGCCCCAAAGAACATCGACCGGCTCATCGACCAGGTGGAGCGGGAGCAGGGTATCACCTACGCCACCCAACAGCGGGAAGCGGTGGCGCTGGCGGCCCGCGTCCAAATCATGCTGCTGACCGGCGGCCCCGGCACCGGCAAGACCACCTCCCTCCGGGGAATTTTGGGCCTGTTCGACGCGCTGGGACTGAAAACCGCCCTGGCTGCACCCACAGGACGGGCCGCCAAGCGGCTCAGTGAGCTGTGCGGCGTGGAGGCCACCACCATCCACCGTCTGCTGGAGGCGGGCTATGACCCGGAGAGCGGCCAATTGGCCTTTAGCAAGGACGAGGACGACCCCCTGGAGGCCGACGCCGTCATCGTGGACGAGATGTCCATGGTGGACATCCCCCTGATGGCCGCGCTGCTCTCCGCCCTGAAAAACGAGTGCCGCCTGGTGCTGGTGGGCGACCCGGACCAGTTGCCCAGCGTGGGGCCGGGACAGCTCTTTGACCACCTGATCCGCTCCGGCGTGGTGCCGGTGGTGCGGCTGACGGAGATTTTCCGCCAGGCCCAGCAGTCTGCCATTGTGATGAACGCCCACCGGGTCAACCAGGGGCAGATGCCCCTGCTGGCCAACCAGGGGACGGGGGACTTCTTCTTTCTCCGGCGCATGGACGGCGAGGCGGCGGTGGAGACCATTTTGGACCTGTGCAAGCGGCGGCTGCCGGAGAATATGCACATCCCCGCCAACCAGATCCAGGTGCTCTCCCCCACCCGGAAGTATGTCACCGGCACCGCCAACCTGAACAACGCCCTCCAATCGGCGCTGAATCCCCCCGCCCCGGACAAAAATGAGCGAAAGTTCGGCTCTGTGATTTTCCGGGAGGGGGACCGGGTCATTCAGGTTCGGAACAACTACGACATTATGTGGCAGGAAGAGCGCACCGGCAAGGCCGGGATGGGCGTGTTCAATGGCGACATCGGGGAGATCACCCACATCGGCCCCAAGGGGGAAGTGGTGACGGTGAACTTCGAGGGCAAGCTGGTGGAGTACACCGCCGACATGCTGCCGGAGCTGGAGCTGGCCTATGCCCTCACCGTTCACAAGGCCCAGGGCAGCGAGTACCGGGCGGTGATTCTGGCCGCGTGCAGCGGCGCGCCTATGCTGCTGACCCGCGGCGTGTTGTACACCGCCATTACCCGCGCCAAGGAGCTGCTCATCATCGTGGGCAGCGACCAGGTGGTCTATCGCATGGTGGAGAACGACCGCCAGGCCCGGCGGTACAGCGGCCTGCGGGCCAGGCTCGCGGCGGAGGAGTAAGGGACGGCGTGAGTTTGATTTCACCTGTTTACCAATTTACCGAATAAAACCCTCTTGCATTTCGCCGCGGTTGTGCTATACTAACCTTGATACGACAGAAAACGCGAAATGCTGCTTGTGTTGAAAGACGAAAAATCCGGGTTCTATAATAAATGTTGGGGTCAGGTAAAGCACCTGGCCCCAAATTCATAA
>JAJPXR010000262.1 GCA_021205375.1 Clostridiales bacterium
GAGAACACCAGCACCTTGTCGCCGGGGTTGCACACCGTCATCATGGCGCACATCATGGCCTCGGTGCCGCCGCAGGTCACGACGATCTCCGTCTCCGGGTCGATGGTCCTGCCGATGGCTCTGCCCTGTTTCTCCGCTAGGGCCTGGCGGAAGTTCTCCGCTCCATAGGTGATGGAATACTGGTGAGGTCCGGCGTAGGCGGCCTTGGCCAGCGCGTCCAGAATGGGCTTGGGCGGGTCGAAGTCCGGGAAGCCCTGGGACAGGTTGATAGCCCCATAGTGGTCGCTGATGCGGGTCATGCGCCGGATGACCGAATCGGTGAAGGTTCCTACTCGTTTGCTGAGCTGCGGCATTTGAAATTCCTTCTCTCGTTTTTTCAATTATGGTTATCCCTTTGAATCAGCCGGGTCTTTAGTGACTAGAAAGAGGGTTCTTTACTGAAAACCAACATCTGTCGAATATAACTGACAACAGACGACAAGCACTATCTCTTCTTGCCTCCCCTGAAAGGGCAGGGAGGGGCAAAGCCCCGGAAGTGCCGCTTGACGGCGGAGGAGGGCCGCCGCCTTTAGGCGGTGGCGGAGGGGTTTCTGGCATGTGGCTGAACAAAAGGAATAACCAGTTTTTCAATTATCAAGGGTTGCCCTTGCTTTTTTACCATAACAATGATAGCATAAACTATCACAGCAAATCCGTCAAGAACAAACCATTGCGCTCCTTCGCCCTTTTTTCCGGTTTTGCGCGAAATTGGGACTGCTGGCAGCACAGATGGAGGGTGACACGATGTCCCTGAAAAGCACCAGCAAATATCTGAGCCTGATTCTGCGCCATAAGCCGGAAACCATCGGCATCACCCTGGACGAACACGGGTGGGCAGAGGTGGACGAGCTGCTCGCCGGGGTCAATCGCACCCACCCGCTGACCATGGAGACATTGGAGCAAATCGTTCTGGAGGACGAAAAGCAGCGGTACTCCTTCAACGAGAACAAAACCCTCATCCGGGCCAACCAGGGCCACTCGGTCCCCGTAGACGTGGAACTGGAGGAGGCAGAGCCACCGGAGATCCTTTACCATGGGACAGGGCAAAAATTCACCGCCTCCATCGACGCCCAGGGGCTGCTGCGCATGTCCCGGCTGTACGTCCACCTTTCGGCGGATTACGCCACGGCGAAGAAGGTGGGCCAGCGCCACGGCAAGCCGGTGGTGTACCGGGTCCTCAGCGGCAAAATGTACGCGGACGGGTTCCGGTTCTGCCGGAGCGTCAACGGCGTGTGGCTGACAAAGGCGGTCCCGGCCCGCTATCTTGAGAAAATCACCTGAAAATCGGTCAACCCCTCTTGAATTACGCCTCTTTTTCCGTTACACTAAGAGGCGGCGGAGGTAGCCGGGACTAACCGGTCCGTTTTCCGTCAGTTTACATCACAAAGGAGCCACTCTATGCGCGACCAAAAAACGCCTCTCAAAAAACGATACGACCTTCTTCTGCTGGCTGCGCTGGTGCTGGTGGGGCTGGGACTGACGGCCTTTGTGCTGCTGTCCCGAATGAACAGCGCCAGCGACGGTCTAACCGTCACCGTCCGCCAGGACAACGAGGTGGTAGCCACCCTTCCGCTGGACGAGGACGCCACCTATGCCGTCCAGGGCGAGGACGGCGGCACCACCAACTTGGTGGTCATCGAGGACGGCACCGTTCACATGGAGGAGGCCGACTGCCCCGACCAGCTCTGTGTCAAGCAGGGCAAAATTCGCTACGCCGGGGACAGCCTCATCTGTCTGCCCAACCGGGTGGTAGTGGAGATCAGCGGCGAGGACGAACAGGCGCTGGACGCGGTGGCCAAATGACGGAGGTGCGAGGATGAAAACCAGACGGGTGGCCCAATACGGCCTGCTGATTGCACTGGCGCTGGTGCTGTGCTATGTGGAGTCGCTGTTTCCGGCGTTTTTCGCCGTCCCCGGCGTCAAGCTGGGGCTGACCAACCTGGTGGTGATGGTGGCCCTGTACCGCATGGGCGACCGGGACGCCATTATCATCAATCTGCTGCGGATTCTGCTGGTGTCCATGACCTTCGGCAACGCCTTTAGCCTGATGTACGCCGCCGCGGGGGGCCTGCTCTCCGGCGCGGTGATGATTCTGCTGAAACGCACCGGGAAATTCAAAATGCTGACGGTGAGCATCGCGGGCGGCATCGCCCACAACGTGGGGCAAATCCTCATCGCCATGGTGCTGCTGGGCACCTGGCGGGTGTCCTACTACCTGCTGATTTTGTGGTGGAGCGGCCTGGCAGCGGGGTTTGCAATTGGCATCCTCAGCGCCCAGGTGGTGCGGCGGCTGCCGGAATCGCTGTTCAAAGGGGGACAAGGGTGAGAGACAGCACCGGTTTTCAATTTAGGTTTTGAAATCTGGCTTTTCTATTTATCCAATCTTGCGTTAAAACCCCTCCGCCACCGCCTAAAGGCGGCGGCCCTCCTCCGCCGTCAAGCGGCACTTCCGGGGCTTTTCCCCTCCCTGCCCTTTCAGGGGAGGCAAGAGGGGTGGTCGGTCGCAAAGGCAAATAGAGTGATACCAAGTCCAAGTCATTGAAAACAAGACCGCAGGGCTGTGGAGTGATTTCCGCAGCCCTGCGGTCTTAGTTCTTTTGACTTTTTCTCTTTGTGGCATCTACCCAAACACGGCGAACACCGCCAGCACTCCCGCGCAGTAAATCAGGCAGGGCAGCAGGTTGATGCGGATGATGTCCCCCTCCTTGCCGATGGCGTTGGTGGTGGAGGCCACGGCCACCACGTTGTTGATACAAATCATGTTGCCAATGGCGCCGCCGGACATCTGCAAGCCGATGATAGAGGCGGTGGAGAGTCCCAGCATTTCGGCGGTCTGGTACTGGAGAGGGCCAAACAGCACGCCGGAAACGGTGCAGGAGCCGGAGACGAAGGCCCCCAGCACCCCCAGCAACGGGGAGATGATGGGGAAGTACTTGCCCACGCTGTCCACCAGGAAGCTGCTGATGATGGTCAACATTCCATCCAAGCCGGAGTGGTTGACGCCGGAGTTGATCATAATTTGCACCATCGCCACGCCGCTGACCAGGGCCAGCGCGATGGTCAGAAGCTGCTTGCCGGTGGCCTTGAAAATCAGCTTGACGCCGTGTTCCGGCAAGTGCTTCCGCTTGAAGAACATGGTCCCCAGGGAAACCAGCATGAACGGAATCAGGCCGGGGTTATAGACCAGGGCAAAGTCGTAATCCAGGCCCTCGATGCCCAAGATGCTCTCCCAGTGGATGGAGAGGTTGTTCAGCAGGGCTTTCAGCCCGAAGGCGGGGATGCGGGTCAGCAACAGCAGCACCGCGATGACCAGGTAGGGCAGCCACGCCTTGACCATGTCCAGGGCGGTCAGGCTGTTGTCCGGCTCCATCGGTTCCTGCTCCTTGCGGATGTTGTAGCGGAAATGCCACACCATTTTGGGGGTCAGGAAGTGCCTCTGCGCGGCGACCACGGTGATGCACAGGCCCACCACCGAGCCGATGATGGAGGCGAACTCCGGCCCCAGGTAGGTCCCCAGCAGGTAGTAGGGAATCAGGAAGGAGGCCGCCGCCAACAGACAGAAGGGGATCATCTCCACGATGCGAATCAGCTTTTTCCCCGCACCGAAGCAAATCACCAGCACCGCCACCAGCAGGATGGGCACCATCACCCCTGCCAGCCCCAGATAGAGGCAGGTCCTGCCGGTGACGGCGGTGGTAAACTCGCTGACCGTGGAGCCGGAGGCCGTCACATAGTCGGACAGGTTGGTCATGTTGGTCAGGGTCGGGGTGCCCACCGCGGCGAAGGGCACCGGCGTACTGTTGGAGATCAGCGCCACCACGCAGGCCGCCACCGGCGAAAAGCCCAGCCCCACCAGCAGCGGGGCGGCCAGCGCCGCAGGGGTGCCGTATCCTGCCGCGCCCTCAATGAAGGCCCCGAACAGATAGGCGATGATAATGGCCTGGATGCGGGGGTCCGGGGTGATGCGCTTGAAACCGTTGTTGATGATGACCATGATGCCCGTCTGCTTCAGGGTGTTCAGCAGCAGAATGGCCCCGCCGATGATGAGCAGCAGGTCCAGCGACTTGAGTACCCCGTAGACGAAGTAGCCCGCCACCGTGAGGACATCCATCTGCCACACCGACAGCACCAGGATACAGGTCAGCAGCAGCGAGATGATCAGCGCCTTGCCGGAGGAAAAGTGGAAACTCATCATCAGCACCAAGGCAGTCAGGAAGGGCAGGGCGGACAGAATCAGATACAACATATATTATTTTCTCCTTCGTGTCCTATAGAAAATGCGATTTTCGGCGGAGACCGCCGATTTTGTCATGCAGAGAAGCGCATTTTATGCTATCCCCTGCATTATGACCATTTATTATACCATACTCCGCAGAGGATTGCACCCCTCTTTCCCCACTTTGTCGATTTTGACCATACCGGCTCCTATCTGACAGAAAAATCAGATATTTTTTCAATGGGCAAAAGCAAAGGGCGGCCCTGAGAGCCGCCTCTTTTTTGAACGTTTCACTTCACATACCGCACCCGCGACCGGTCGAACCGGTCCTCCTGCGCCCTGTGCGCGGCGGCGGGGTAGCCGCAAGGGACCAGGGCAAAGGCGGTCTCCCCTTCCGGCAGGTGCAGCACCTCCCTCACGGCGGCCATGCGCTCGGTCCGCGGGGCGATGCCCAGCCACACCGCGCCCAGCCCCAGGGCGTCCGCCTCCAGCAGCAGGTTCTCCACGCTGGCGCTCAGGTCGATCTGTGCGAACTCCGGGTGGCGGCAAATCGCCTCCCGGTAGCAGGGGACGATGACCAGCGGCGCGGACTTGACGCACCCGGCGTAGGGGCTGCACCCGGCCAGGGCCTCCATGACGGCGGGGTCCGTGACCACGTAAAAGGACCAGGGCTGCTGGTTCCCGGCGGAGGGGGCGGCCATCGCCGCCCGGAGCAGCCGCTCTACCTTCTCCTGCTCCACGGGTTGGGGCAGGTAGCTGCGCACGCTGGTGCGATGAAAAATGCTGTTCATAGTAAAACACCTCACATTTTTTGTTCGGCGCAATTATAGACCCCATGGCAAAAAGATGCAAGGCGAAAAAAGCAAAAAACAGCGGCGCTCACCTGCTCTCAACAGGTGACACGCCGCCGCATAAATCTATTGTCTGTTAGTTCTCGGTAAAGGTGCCGTCGTCGTTGGCGGTGTAGAGGCCGCTTTCCACCATCAGCTCCAGATAGGTATCCGTGGTGACGGCGGTGTTGTCCAGCAGGTATTCCTCATCCACTGTGGCCCCCGCCACGATGGTCTCCACCGTCGCCAGGGTCTGCTCGATTACCGGGTCGTCATCGCAGTAGGACACCATATCCAGCAAGTTGCTGCTCATATACTCCAGGGCTTCGGCAGAGCAGTCGGACCCGGTCACCACAGGGTAGATGGTGCCGGTGTAGCTGGTAAGGATGGTGTCCACCACCTCCACAGCCTGGCCTTCGCCCAGGCACATAATCGCCCGCAGCTCCTGGTCAGAATAGAGGCCGGAGAACATTTCCTCCGCCCAGGCCGCCGCATCGTCGGTCTGGCAGTCCTCGACAGAGGTGTTGCCGGAGAGGATCTCCACCGTTCCCGCGTCGATGTAGGGTTGCAGCACATCCATGGCCCCCTCGAAGGCTTCCTCGGCGCTGCTGCCCTTCCCGGCCACGATCTCCAGGGTGATGCTGTCGTCTCTGGTCTCCAGCAACAGCCGGTCAACCAAATGCTCCGCCTCCTGCTGGCCCATGGCATAGTAGTCCCGGCCCACATAGGAGTTAGCCGCGCCGTCCTCCAGCGGGTCCCGGTAGGCGATGACTGCCACGTCAGACACGTCCACGGTGATGGAGGTCAGCGTCTCGGAGGCCGCCTCCGGGTCCACCGGGTCCACGATGAGGATGGACGCGCCGTCCTCCACCATGGCGCTGATCTGGCTGGACTGGTCGTCAGCGTTTTCGGCGTAGGCCACTTCCACAGTATAGCCGCTCTCTTCCAGGGCGGACTGCATGGCCTCGCCCGCCACGCTGCTGGACGCTTCGCTGGCCATGGCAATGCCCACCATAATCATACTGGACTCCTGGCTGCATCCGGTCAGCGCCAGGGACAGCGCCAACGACAGGGCCAGTAAAATTGCAATGCCTCTTTGTTTCATGGGGAATAACACCTCTGCTTGCTCAGTTTCAATCGTTGCTATCATATCATACTCTGGGAAGGTTGGCAATGGAAAAGTGAAAACAATTTACAAAATAGAAACAAATTGTTACAAATTGATTCCAAATCCAGGCAGCCGGCTTGGTGCTTCCCTTCGGATGCGAAAGACGCCCGCGAAACACCGTCCCATTGACGGCATTTCGTGGGCGTTTGTTCCTCTTTTGGATCGTTACAGCAGGAATCGCACCGGCCAGGTGACAAATTGCAGGATGTGGACGACAACGGCCTTACTGCCGGTCATTTCCGGCACCTCGGCGCCGGCGGTCAGCTCATAGGTCGTCTCGTCCAGGCACAGAAGGGAATCCGCCTGGATGTCCGCCATATACCCTCGCAGCTCGGCGTTTAATCCCTCGCTGTCAATGACCAGCATCAGCTCCGTGTCCAGATAGGCGGAGCGCATATCCCAGTTGAAGCTGCCAATGACCGAAAGGTTGTCGTCGATGACCACGCTCTTTCCGTGGTAGCTCTCGCCGCCGTTGTACTCCCACAGGGAGATGCCCGTGTCCAGCAGCTTGCCCTTGTTGCGCAGGTAGTCGGAAGAGGCCATGTAGTTACCGCCGTTGGCCACGCTGTTCAGCACCATCTGGAAGTCGGGCACAGCCTCCGCCACCTGGGTCAGGCTGTCATACATGGCCTTGTCACAGACGGCGTAGGGGGTGTGAAGAATGACCGACTCCTCCCCTGTTTTCATCAGCTCGGTCAGGGCATAGAGCAGCTCCGGCTCCTTGACGCCGGTGTTGGTGGGGTTGGAGAGCAGCGTGATTTGGTTGGCTTCGTAGGTGCAGGTCTCGTAGTCCATTTCCTGGAAGCTGTCGTAGTAGTCGATGCGCAGGTCATGGGCGTGGTTTTCCAGCTCTTCGATGGCCTCCTGGACGGACTTTTTCTCCAAATTGGCCTCGTTGTCCCGGTACAACTTGCAGCAGTCCAGGTTCCACACCTCGTCGAAGTAGTCCAGCAACTGTTGCAGAGAGCTTTCCGCCACATCCTCCCCGGTGTTCCACACCAGCACCTCCCGGTCATAGTTGGGCCTGTCGGTGGGGTAGTCTCCCAGGAAGAAATCGTAGGTATTCCGCCCGCCCAAAATATAGAGGTCGTCGTCCACAATGAGGTATTTGTCATGGAGCCGCCCGTTGAAGGTGGTGGGGTTCCACAGGCGGGGGGAATTGTAAAGCTTGATCTCCACATTGGGATGGGCGGCCAGAGCCACAAAGATGTCCCGGCTGCCCATGTGGGTCATGGCGGAGAAGCCGTCCACCAAAATCTGGACTTCTACGCCCCGTTCCGCTGCCTCCCACAGCAGGGCCACCATGTCGGTGCCACTGTTGTCGTCCCGGAAGTCGAAGGTGGAGAGAATGATGCGCTCCTCCGCCTGGGAGATCATGCGGAACCGCTCGCTGAGGGCGGTGACGCTGTCCTCCAGCAGCATGACCCGGTCCACGCCGGGGGAATCGCCGGTGTACTCCGTCTCCGCCACGGCGGTCTGGTAGTCCTCACTGACCGACGGGTGGGCGGCGAAGGGCACCGTCGCCCCCAACAACAGATAGAGCAAAAATATCCGCAGCAGCCACCAGGCAACACGGGCCGGGACACTGCGCCTGGAACGGCGAGCCTTCATGCAACTTCCTCCTGAAAATGCGACAGAAAACACGGCAGAAAAAAGATAAGATTAGCATATCAGAGGACAAGACCACTGTCAACCGCTCATTTTGGGAGTAGCGGGGAATTTCGGGCAACACAGCCCTGCAAAAACGGGCCGCCGGGGATACGTCCGGCGGCCCGATACCATTCTCGTTTACCCTTCCGGGCGATAACGGCTCATGTCGATGGGGTACTCGTCGGTGAAGCAGCCCTTGCAGAAACCGCAGTTCGCGTCGGGAGCGATGTCCTCCAGCCGGTCCAGGCCCAAAAAGCCCAGGCTGTCCGCCCCGATGATGTCCCGCACCTGCTCCACGTTGTAGTGGCAGGAGATGAGCCGGGTCTTGTCCGGCACGTCGGTACCGAAGTAGCAGGGGGCGATGAACTCCGGCGCGGAGATGCGCACGTGGACCTCGGTGGCCCCGGCCTCCCGCAGCAGCTTGACGATGGCCTTGGAGGTGGTGCCCCGAACGATGGAGTCGTCGATCATCACCACCCGCTTGCCCTGGACCTGGCTGCGCAGCGCGCCCAGCTTGATGCGCACCGCCGCCTCCCGGCTCTGCTGGTCGGGAGTGATGAAGGTGCGGCCAATGTAGCGGTTCTTGACGAAGCCCTCCCCGTAAGGGATGCCGGACTCTTCCGCGAAGCCCATGGCGGCATCCAGCCCGGAGTCCGGCACGCCAAAGACCAGATCCGCCTCCACCGGATGCTGGCGGGCCAGCAGCCGCCCGGCATTCCGCCGGGCCAGGTGGACCGACTGGCCGCAGATGGTGCTGTCGGGCCGGGCAAAGTAGATATACTCGAAAATGCACAGATGGCTCTTGCTGGAGCAGTTGTCCCGGATAGAGCGGATTTGTCCGTTCTGCACCACCACGATCTCCCCCGGCTCCACCTCCCGGATGTACTCGGCCTGGACGCTGTCCAGGGCGCAGGACTCAGAGGAGAAAAAAAACGCGTCTCCCTTCCTGCCGATGCACAGGGGGCGGAAGCCCCAGGGGTCACGGGCGGCGATGAGCTTCTGGGGGGACATGACGATGATGGAGAAAGCCCCCTTCAGGAAGGGCATGGACTGCTTCACCGCCTCCTCGATGCTGCCGCAGTGGAGCCGCTCACGGGCGATGGAGTAGGCGATGATCTCCGTGTCGCTGGTGGTCTGGAAAATGGCGCCCTTGTGTTCGAAGTAGTCCCGCAGCTCCTCGGTGTTCACCAGGTTGCCGTTGTGGACCACGGCCAACTGCTGTTTGACGTATTTCAGCACCAAGGGCTGGGCGTTCTCCCGCATCCCCTCGCCGGTGGTGGCGTAGCGGACGTGGCCCACCGCCATGGTGCCGCCCAGCCGGTCCAGGGTCTCCTCGTCAAAGACATCCCCCACCAGGCCGATGTCTTTCTCATAGGTGATGTCCCGGTTGTTGTTGGCGGCGATGCCGCAGGCCTCCTGGCCCCGGTGTTGCAGGGCGTACAGCCCATAATAGGTGGTGCGGGCGCAGTCCCCCTGGGGGTCATACACGCCAAAAACGCCACATTCCTCGTGAATCGCCATGGTCTTGTCCCTCTCTGTCCGGTCTGTATGGTTTCACCGCACACTTCTGCGGCAGTTTTCCTGTTGTTTACGCTTATTTTAAGAATAACACGGTGATTCTCCCTTGTAAATAGACTGTTTTTGAAAAATGCGCGGGAAAATCGCCCTGTTTTTGTCGTAAACAGGCAGGACAGGAAAAAGTTCCCCGCGGCGGTTCTCCCTGCCGCGGGGTGACACAAGTTTTATTCGTTGATGGTTTTCAGCAGCTTGGCCATATACTCCGCCTGCCACTGGGCCTTGCGGAGCCGTTCGCCCTCGCTGCCCGTCTCCCGCCAGCGCTCCAACTGGTCCTCGTAGAGACCGATGGCGGTGTGCAGGTCCTCTGCCGCGCCGTCCTCCAGGCAGCGGCTGATTTCGCCCACCGCCACGGGGTACAGGTAGCTGCCCAGGAAGGAGAAGTCCTTGCACTGGAGGCGCACAAGCTGGAGCATGTGGCCTTCCACCCCCGCCCGCATGGTGCGGTAAGCGGCGATCTGGCTTTTCAGCTCCGCCGGGTCGGGCTGCCGGGTCAACTGGGCGACGATGGGCAGCCGCGCCGCCGGAGAGGGATGCTCCAGTTGGTCGTTCAGTTCCTGGAGCTTCTGGTCGCAGACCTGGTATTCGTCCATCAGCAGCTCCAGCTCCTCCATCACGGGGGTCACTTTGTCCATCTGGCGGTTCAGCGCCATCAGTTCGGAACGCTTGACGGTGTCGGAGAGGGCGTCCTTGGCTTTATTGACCAGCTTGGCCCCCAATTCTTTGCCTGATACTCTTTTCATCTGAATTGCCTCCTAAATGAGCTGTTAGCTACTAGCTTTTGGCTGTTAGCTTGGCTGCGCTAGACAAATGGTTCGTGGTTCATAACCAGCGGCTAATCGTCCCCATTTTTCCTGCGACTCGCGCATGGTATGCAGTACCTGACGAACAGCTAATAGCTGCTGATTTCAGTCCTCGGTCACGTGGACGTGGTTGTTGATGTGGTCGATGCAGTAGCAACGGTAGCCCGCGCACTTGGAACAGTAACGAAACTCCAAATCGGGATAGTCCTGGTCAGTGCGGCCACACACGCAGCACTTGTGCAGATAGCCCTTGTGCTGCTGGGTCTCTTTTGCGGCTTTTTTGAAGTGGATGGTCTGGGAGCTGGTCTGGTGCTGCACCCGCCGGGTGGTCCGCCGGGCGGCTCCCATCAGGTCGGCCCCGAAGAAGATGAAGTAGTTCAGCAGGGCGATGACCGGCAGCAGCGCATAGACGAACATCCCCGCCAGGCAGTAGCGGATGATTTGAATGGCGAAGAGGGCCGCGTCCAGCCAGGCCAGGTATTTCACCTTGATGGGGATGATATAGAACAGCAGCACCCGCATATCCGGGTACAGGGTGGCGAAGGAGAAGAACAGGGACATGTTCACATAGTAGATGCTGGCCGTCTCGTAGGGGCAGTGGATGCCGCCGTTGAAGGCGGCGATGATGAACCCGGTGAGGATGGACAGCAACACCCCAGCGAAGTAGAACACATTAAAGCGGGCGGTGCCCCAGTACCGTTCCAGTTGGGAGCCGATGAAGTAGTAGAAATACAGCGTAATGGCAAAGACGATCACGTTGGACGAGCTTTCCGGCACAAATACAAAGGAAATCAGCCGCCAGATCTGGCCCTGGAAAATAGCCGCCGGGATAAAGGCCAGCACACTGGAAAAGGTGTAGCTGCTGAGCAGGTCCATCACATAGACGATGATGTTACCCACAATCACCACCAGCATCAGGTTTGGAATCCCGAAATTGGGGTGATTGTAACAAAAGCGGTCCACCGCCGCGCTGATTTTTTTCAAGAGATCCCCTCCACAAAAGGTTCGGTTTTGGATGTTCACAACGCCTATTGTATCCTGAGCGGGCAGGAAAGTCCAGCGTAATTTATGAATTTTTGCGCAAAAGCCGGTTTTTGACCGGTTCCCCGCCCCACCCCGCCGGAACATCCGGGAAAATGCGGGTTTTGCGATTGCAGAGGGTCGAAATCTGTGATACAATATCCGGCGAATCAATTTTGCTTTCTGGTTGTCCCGTTTGCTCAAACATTTGCCAGAAACCCCTCCGCCACCGCCTAAAGGCGGCGGCCCTCCTCCCCTTTGCGACTCGCATGGCCTAAAGGCCATAGCTCCCTGCATTTGCGCCAAAGAGGAATTGGCCATTCGGCCAGCGCTTCACAGGGGCGGCAAGAGGGGTGTTCAGTTTCTGAAAGATGCTTCTCTGCGGAAAACTTGTACGATACCGGGCAAAAGTGCTGCGTAAAGGGGAAAGTCAGATTTTGTTTTGCGAAAGGAACGTTTGCATATGAGTACCATCAAGGACCCGTCCCTGGCCCCCTCCGGCCTGCGGAAAATCGAGTGGGTGCGGTCTTTTATGCCCTCCCTCTCCGCCATCGAGAAGCGGTTCGAGGAAGAAAAGCCCTTCCGGGGGCTGCGCATCGCCGTCTCTGTCCACCTGGAGGCCAAGACCGCCAACCTGGGCCTGGTGCTGGCTAAGGGCGGCGCGGAGGTCCACCTGACCGGCTGCAACCCCCTCTCCACCCAGGACGACGTAGCGGCGGCGGTGGCCTCCCTGGGCGTGGAGACCTACGGCATCCACGGCGTCACGCCGGAGGAATACGAAGATCTGCTGGTACAGGCCCTGTCCTGTCACCCCCATCTCATCGTGGACGACGGCGGCGACCTCATCAACCTGCTGGGCGGGAAACGCTCTGACCTGGCGGACTGTCTCATCGGCGGCTGCGAGGAGACCACCACTGGCATCCACCGGCTGAAAGCCCGTGAGCGGGAGGGGCTGCTGCCCTGCGCCATGATGGCGGTGAACGACGCCAAGGCCAAGCACTACTATGACAACAAATACGGCACCGGCCAGTCGGTGTGG
>JAJPXR010000202.1 GCA_021205375.1 Clostridiales bacterium
TGCTTCGCATGGTCCCCCTCCCCTTTCAGGGGAGGCGAGAGGGGTGGTCGGTTACGGAATGATAGTTCGTTAGGGGCAGGGCCTTCTCTATTGAGCAAATTTCATTTTAAAATCCAGACTCTTTGAGAGAAATGCTGAACAAACGACAAGCACTACCCTCCCTTGCCTCCCCTGAAAGGGCAAGGAGCGAAGCGGAAGTGCCGCTTGACGGCGGAGGAGGGCCGCCGCCTTTAGGCGGTGGCGGAGGGGTTTCCAGCACAAGGCTGAATAAAAGGGATACCCTTAAAAAAACAAATTACTCCGCGTTGTCCTGCTTCTCCGAATGAAAATGCGTATACACCGCTTTCGCGGCGTTTTTCGGCACCACCCGGCACAGCTCCTCATAGCTGGCGGCGCGGATGTTCTTCACGCTCTTGAACTGCTTCATCAGCGCCTTGCGCCGAGCCTCTCCCACGCCGGGAATGGCCTCCAGCTCCGAGGCGACGGTGTGTTTGGCGTGGCTCTCCCGGTGGTAGGTGATGGCGAAGCGGTGGGTCTCCTCCTGGATGCGGCCGATCATGGAGAAGATCGCCTGGTTGGATTGGATGCCGATCTCCCGGCCGTCCCCCGCCACCAGCGCGCGGGTGCGGTGGCGTCCGTCCTTCACCATGCCGAACACGGGGACGGTCAGCCCCATCGTCTCCAGCACCGTTTCCGCCGCGTGGACCTGGCCCAGGCCGCCGTCCATCAGCAGCACGTCGGGCAGGGTGGAAAATTTCTCGTCCCCGTCCAGATACCGGCGGAACCGCCGGGTCAGCACCTGCTCCATGGAGGCGTAATCGTCGGGGCCGGTCATGTCCTTGAGCCGGAACCGGCGATAGTCCTTTTTCAGGGGTTTT
Organism: Clostridiales bacterium; assembly: GCA_021205375.1. Lineage (GTDB taxonomy): Bacteria > Bacillota > Clostridia > Oscillospirales > Oscillospiraceae > Onthomonas. The sequence goes on from JAJPXR010000202.1 coordinate 879, forward strand.
CCGTCCACAAAGACGGTCATGGAGGCCACGATGTCCGCCGAACCGGTGTTGGAGATGTCATACGCCTCGAACCGGTGGGGCGCACTTTCCAGCCCCATCATGCTGCCCAGCAGCTCCATCAGGCGGTTCTGCCGCTCCTCCTTGGTGGTGGCGCGTTCGGCCTCGTCTGCGGCGTTTTTGCCCGCCAGCTCCACCAGCCGCACTTTATCTCCCCGCTGGGGCACCAGCAGCTCCACTTTACGGCCCGCTGCCTGGGTCAGCAGTTGTTGCAGGGCCTCCCGGCCCTCCACCTCGCAGGGCAGCAGGATTTGACGGGGCAGGTTGCCCCGGTCCCCGTAATACTGACTCACCAGCGCGGAGACCACGTCCTGCTCTTCCTCCTCCATGGGGGTGGGCAGCAGCTCGGTGTCCCGGTCCGCCAGCGCTCCGTCCAGGAAGTGCAGCACCACGAAGCAGCTCTTGGCCTCGCCGCGGTAGAAGCCCACCACGTCGGTGTCCGCTCCGGCTCCGGCGACCACCTTCTGCCGGGTGCCCAGGAGCTGAATGGCCTGCAAGCGGTCCCGCAGCTCGGCGGCGTTCTCGAACCGCAGCTCTGCCGACGCCTGGAGCATTTCTTCTTCTAATTCTTTCTCCACCTGGGCGAATTTGCCGTCCAGCAGGCGGATGGCCTGGCGGATGCGGGACTGGTACTCCTCCGCGCTCATCGTCGGCTGGCACCAGCCGTCGCAGGTGCCCAGATGGTGGTTCAGGCAGGGGCGCTCCTTGCCGATGTCCCGGGGGAACTTCTTCTTGCAGGTGGGCAGGCGCAGGGCGGCAGAGACGGTCTTGATGATCTCGTAGCTGCTGCCCCGGCTGCCGTAGGGACCGAAGTACCTGGCCCCGTCGTCCACAGACCGGGAGGCCAGGGAGAACCGGGGGTACTCGTCCTTGACGGACAGGCGGATATAGGGGTATCCCTTGTCATCCTTTAATAAGATGTTATACTTGGGCTTGTGGCGCTTGATGAGGGAGTTTTCCAGCACCAGGGCCTCAAACTCGCTGTCAGCCAGGATATAGTCGAAGTGGTCGATCTGGCTGACCATGGCCCGGGTCTTGCCCGTGTGACTGGCCAGGTCCGCAAAGTATTGGCTGACCCGGTTTTTCAGCGCCCGGGACTTGCCCACGTAGATGACCTCTCCCGCCTTGTCCATCATGATGTAGACGCCCGGCTGGAGGGGGAGGGAGTGGGCCTTTTCCTTCAATTCTTCCTTGGTCATTGCCGCCTCCCGGTGTGGCTGTTCACAAAAAAAGCGCCGCAAAACCCTGCGGCGCTGATTTTTGTTCTAAAAACAGATCAGTTGACGGTATCGCAGGCCAGGACTTCCACCAGGCCGTCGATGGCCTCTTTTTCGTCCGGTCCGTCTGCCATCAGTTTCACAACGGTTCCCTGGAGAATGCCCATAGACAGCACACCCAGCAGACTTTTGGCGTTTACCCGGCTATCTTCGACCTCCACCCAGATGGAGCTGACGTACTCATTGGCTTTCTGGATGAAAAACGTGGCAGGGCGCGCATACAGGCCAACCTTGCTGCTGACAACCGCTTCTTTTACAGTCATGAAAGATTCCTCCCCAAAGGCTATCCTGTTATAGCTGGAGTATATCATAACAAATTTTATTTCCCGCCGTCAATGTCAAATTTAACAAACTTTTTCCCACCGGGAGGGGAAATATGCCACATTGTCGTGAAAATGGTACGAAAGTCGCACGGAAAGGGCGAAATATGCCTCAAAATATGCAGGATTTGTGTCATTTCAGTTCGACAACGGTGACGCCGTCCTCGCCCTCTCCGAACCGGCCCAGCCGGTAGCGCTTCACATACTTGCAGGTTTTCAGGTACTGGTGGACGGCCTGGCGGAGCACACCGGTGCCCTTGCCGTGGATGATGGAGACGCCGGTCAGGTGGGCCATCACCGCGCTGTCCAAAAACCGCTCCACCATGGCCACACCCTCGTCGCAGGTCATTCCCCGGATGTCCAGCTCCTGGCCCACGCTGCTGCGGGTGACCTGGTGGTGGGCGGTGTTGGATTTGCGCTGGGGCTGCTTTTTGGGCTGTGCAGAGGCGGCGGAGACCACCCGCACCTCGTCCTGGGTGGCGGAGATGGTCAAAATCCCGGCCTTGAGCTGCAAGGCTCCGTCCTTGCCCACGGAGAGCACCTGGGCGCGGGTGCCCAGGCTAAGCAGCTCCACCGTGTCCCCCGCCTGAGCGGGGCGGGAGGACTCCGGCTGGGGCAGGCTGCGGCTCTGGCCCACCCGCTGGCTGGCCTGGTTCAACTGGCGGCGCAGCTCGGCGCGCTGGACGTTGGTGTCCCCGGCCTCCTGGCCCTGCTTCTGGCGCTTTTTCATGCCGTCCAGCTCGTGGAACACCCGGTTGGAGGCGCTGCGGGCGTCGTCCAAAATCTGCTGAGCCTCGGCGCGGGCTTTGTCCACCACCTTGGCGCGCTCCTCCTCGATGGCCCGGCGGCTCTCGGCGGCGGCGGCGGCGTCCTGCTCCATCTGGCGGCGAAGCTTTTCCGCCTCCTGCTGCTGGTCCTCCAGCTCCTGGCGCTGCTGCTCCAGCCGGGTCAGCACGTCCTCAAACTGGACGTTTTGCCGGTCGATGCGGCTGCCCGCGTTGGCGATGACGTGTTCCGGCAGGCCCAGCCGCCGGGAAATGGCGAAGGCGTTGGACTTGCCGGGAACGCCGATGAGCAGCCGGTAGGTGGGCTGCAAGGTCTCCACGTTGAACTCGCAGGAGGCGTTTTCCACCCCCGGCGTGGTCATGGCGTAAACTTTCAACTCGGCATAGTGGGTGGTAGCCGCCACCCGCGCCCCGATGCTTCGGGCCTCCTCGATGATGGCCACCGCCAACGCCGCGCCCTCGATGGGGTCGGTGCCCGCTCCCAGCTCATCGAAGAGAATTAAGGTGTCCTCTCCCGCCTGAGCGAGAATTTCCACGATATTGGTGATGTGGGAGGAGAAGGTGGAAAGGCTCTGCTCGATGGACTGCTCGTCCCCGATGTCCGCCAGCACCGCTTGGAAAATGGAAAAGCTGCTGTCATCCCCCACGGGCAGGTGGAGGCCGCACTGGGCCATCAGGGTCAGCAGCCCGGCGGTTTTCAGCGTCACCGTCTTGCCGCCGGTGTTGGGGCCGGTGATGACCAATGTATCGAAGTCCTCCCCCAGCCGCAGGTCGATGGGGACCGCCGTCTTGGGGTCCAGCAGGGGGTGCCGGGCCTTGCGGAAGTGGAACCCGCCGCTGTGGGACAGTCTGGGGGGCATCCCGTTCATTGCGTAGGAGAGCTTGCCCTTGGCGAAGATGACATCTAACTGGAGCAGCAGGTCATAGTCCAGCAGGATGTCCTCCCGGCGCTGGGCGGCCAGGGCGGACAGCTCCGCCAAAATCCGGGCCACCTCTTTTTCCTCCCGGCTCAGCAGCTCCCGCAGCTCGTTGTTGGCCTGCACCGCCGCCATGGGTTCCACGAACAGGGTGGAGCCGGAGGCGGAGACATCGTGGATGAGGCCGGGAACGCTGCCCCGGCACTCGGCCTTCACCGGCACCACGAAGCGGTCGTTGCGGATGGTGATGATGGCCTCCTGCAAATATTTGGACGCGGAGGAGGAGATGAGCCGCTGCAACACTTCTCTTGCCTTGCCGGAGGCGCTGCGGATGTGGCGGCGGATGTCCGCCAGAGCAGGGCTGGCGCTGTCGGCCACCTCGTCCTCGGAGAGGATTGCCCCGGTGATGCGGTTCTCCAGCGCCTGGTCAGGGACCAGGCTGCGGAACAGAGGGTCTAAAATGGTGCTTTTCTCCCCGAAACCGCTGTAGGCGGCCACGTTCCGGGCGGTGCGCAGCACCGCCGCCACCTCCAGCAGCTCCCGGTTGTTCAGCGCGCCCCCCAGCGCCGCCCGCTGGAGGGTGGCATCCACCGGTTTCAGGTTGGCGAGGGCCGGGTTGCCGTGGAGGTCCATCATGTCCCTTGCGGCGGTGGTCTCCGCCTGGCGGCGCAGCACCTCCACCTCTTCGCCGCTGGGCCGCAGGGCCAGGCAGCGCTCCTTGGCCCCGTCGCTGACCGCCTGCTCCGCCAGCAGCTCCAGCACGCGGGGCAGCTCCAGGGTGTGGATGGATTTTTCGTATAAGTCTGTCATGGTCGGGTTCCTTTTGATAATCTTTCTCTTTGACAAAGCGATAGCGTAGACACCCCTCCGCCACCGCCTAAAGGCGGCGGCCCTCCTCCCCTTTCAGGGGAGGCGAGAGGGGTGGTCGGTTACAAAAGGGTATTTATTAAGGGGAAAGTATTTTCTATTTGGTTCATTTTATCTCAAAAAACACTCGCGTCAAGCAAAAAACGCAAACGAAACGGCAAACACTTTCCCCCTTGCCTCCCCTGAAAGGGCAGGGAGCGCAGCGCAGGGAGAAGCGTAGCTTCGGAAGTGCCCCTTGAGGGCAGAAGTGCCGCTTGACGGCGGAGGCAAGGGGGGTGGTTGTTTTCAAAAAGGCCGTTCTTTGCGGAAAAATGTGTACTATGCCGGGCAAAAGTGCTGTTGAAACGGAAAGCACGAACCAAACTAACGGCTAACAGCTAACAGCTAATGGCTCTTAATCTGTTTATAAAAATCCAATGTATGAAACCCCCGCTCCAACTGGGTCAGCAGAAACCCCTCCGCCGCGTCCCCCAGCCGCTTTTCCCCCGGCCCGGAGAGCCGGAAGGAGAACAGCCGCTTGGAGGGGCAGGAGACGATGTGCCGCATGGCGGCCAGGCTCCCGGCGTCGAGAGGCAGGGAGATGCCGTCCCCCACCTGGCAGCCCCGGCAGTGCAGCACGCCTTCCCGCAGGTGGAAACGGGGTTCCTCCGGCTGTTCCTCGCCGCAGAGGGCGCACCGGTCCAGGGCGGGGGCGTACCCCGCCAGGCACATGGCCCGCAGCTCGAAGGCCGCCTTGACCAGCGGCAGGGGCCGGTCCAGGCTCTCCAGGGCATAGAGGGAGTTCAGCAGCAGGGCCAGCAGCTCCGGGGCGGGGACGCCCTCCGGAGCCAACAGCTCCGTCACCTCCGCAAAGTAGGAGCCGAGGGCCATTTTGTCCAGGTCCTCCCGGACGCCCCGGAACTCCCGATTCGTCACCGCCTCGCTGAGGGTCCAGCGGCCCCGGTACTCCTTGAGGACCACGTCGGACCAGACCAAAAGCTGAGCGGCGGCGGAGACGCCGCCTCCCTGTTTGCGGCTTTTGCGGCAGGCCCGTGCCGTCACCGTCAGCTTACCGCTGTCACGGGTCAGCAGGGTCAGAATTTTGTCCGATTCCTTGTAGTTCACCGCCCGCAGGACGATGGCCTGGGTGGTCAAGTTCATGGTGGTCCCGTCCTCTCTCAGCGGCCTTGGCCAGCACGTAGGCCTCCGGCAGGCCGGTGCGGAAAAAGAGCGCCCAACTCTGTTCAGATGTCATAGTCGAATCCTCCGTTGGGGCAGCGCCTGCGCAGGGAGCGGGTTTTACTCATGATTATCCCTTTTATGCAGCCATGCGCTAGGAACCCCTCCGCCACCGCCTAAAGGCGGCGGCCCTCCTCCGCCGTCAAGCGGCACTTCCGCTTCGCTCCCTGCCCTTTCAGGGGAGGCAAGAGGGGATAGTGCTTGTCGTTTATTGTCAGTTTTATTCGACAAATATGGGATTTTCAGCGAAAAATCCCTCTTTCTAGCAACTAACCACTGGCAACTAGCAACTAAAATACGCGGCTGATTCAAAGCAATAGCCAGCTTTTCTCATGCACAAGCCCTGTCCGTTGGGGTTAGGCTGTGAGGATTCGACCGGGTTTATGTCTGGAAATGAACGGCTGGGTCAGTCCTCCCGGTAGCCGAAGTTGTGGATGGCGGTCAGGCTGTCCCGCCAGTTCTCCTTGACCTTCACCCAGGTCTGGAGGTAGACCTTGGCCCCCATGAAGCGCTCCATGTCCCGCCGGGCGGCAGTGGAGATACTTTTCAGCATGGTGCCGTTTTTGCCAATGATGATGCCCTTGTGGCTGGCCTTTTCGCAGAAGATGGTGGCCTCCACGTCGATGATGCCGTCGTCCCGCTCGGCGAAGCGGGTGATCTCCACGGCAGTTCCGTGGGGGATCTCCTTGTTCAGCCGCAGCAACAGCTTCTCCCGCAAAATCTCCGCCATCATCTGGCGCTCAGGCTGGTCGGTGGTCATGTCGTCCGGGAAGAGCTGGGGACCTTCGGGCAACAGACCCCCCAACGTGTCCAGCAGCTCATCCACGCCGTCCTTTTTGGCGGCGGAGAGGGGGATAATGGCCTCAAACCGGCACTGCTCCTGGTAGGCGGCGATGACCTCCAGCAGCTTGTCCTTGTTGTCCAGCAGGTCGATCTTGTTGATGACCAGCACGGCGGGGACCTTCAGCGCCTGGATGCGCTGCATGAGCTGCATCTCCGGCTCGCCGGGGGTGGGGATGGGTTCCACCACCAGCACCGCCGCGTCCACGGAATCGATGCTGGCCCGGACCACGCCGTCCATATACTCCCCCAGCCGGTTGCGGGCCTTGTGGAGACCGGGGGTGTCGGTAAAGACAAACTGCTTGTCCCCCCGGTTGACGATGCCGGTGATGCGGTTCCGGGTGGTCTGGGGCTTGTGGCTGACGATTGCCACCTTTTCCCCCACCAGGGCGTTGAGCAGGGTGGACTTGCCCACGTTGGGGCGGCCCACGATGGTGATGATGCCGGAATAGTTGATGTTCATAAATACCTCTTTTTATGGGTGGTTGTGCCCTCTTTTGCTGAAAGCATAATTTATCGCGGCACGCAAACCCCTCCGTCACGGCTTTCGCCGTGCCACCTCCCCTTTCAGGGCAGGGAGCGAAGCGGAAGTGCCGCTTGACGGCGGAGGCAAGAGGGGTGGCCGGTTGCGGAATGGCAGTTTTTTCGCAGAAAACCTGCACTATTCTTGGCAAAATTGCTGGCCCTGCAATAAGCACGATCCAGGCTAATGGCTAACAGCTAATAGCTCAAATTGCACATTATTTTGTCACGCCGGGTTTTCTGCGCTCTCGTCCAAATTTTCCACAGACATGGCGTCGCCCAGATAGACGTAGAGCAGCTCCTTCAAATCCTCTTCCTCGTCCTCGTCCAGGCTGTCCTGCCGGAATACGATGGCCTGCCCAGCGACTTCCATCATATAACAGCCGTCCTCCAGCCACCAACCGGTGATCTCCTCCCACTTGAACAGGGCCTCCTGGCCGTTCAGGGTCAGGGTGATGCCGTCGTCGGAGATAACGTAGTGCCACGCCTGGCCCAGGTAGGGCTGCATCCGCCGCTCCATCGTGTCGATCAGCGGAGTGCGGAGATACCGCAGCAGGGTGATTGCCATGATGACCATGATGATGATCATCACCGGCCCGCGGGTGGTGTTGGTCTTGGTGATGAAGTAGGTGTAGGCCAGGTAAGCCGCCAGCACCAGAATGGCGATGGCAAGGCCGGTGTAGATGGGGCGGCGCTTCTCGCTCTTTTGGTCCCGGCGGACGGCGCTTTTTGCCAGCACATGGACCAGCCGCTCGTCGATGACGGTGGTGGTCTCCACGATGGGGCGGGATTCCTCCTCATCCATTTCCTCGATGGTGACGTTCATGGTCTCGTTTTGTTCCTGTTCGCTCATGGGTTCGCTTCCTTTGTAAATTTGATGTTGCTTTTATAGGTATCTCTTGGAATCGGCCTTGCGGTGATTCCGGGGGGTGACTAACAGCTAACAGCTCATCTGGGTACTCCCAGCGCGTTCATAATGGCCTCTTCCCGCGCCCGCATCTGCCGCTTCATGGGGCCGTCGTCCCCGTCCATGTGGTCGTAGCCCAGCAGGTGGAGGACGGAGTGGACTGCCAGATAGCCCAGCTCCCGCCGGACGCTGTGGCCGTACTCCTCCGCCTGAGACTGCGCCCGCTGGTAGGAGATGACCATGTCCCCCAGGGGCAGCAGCCCGGTGGCGGGGTCAGTCTCCGCCGTCTCCGGGGTGGGGGGGACCCCCGGCTCCAACTGGAACATGGGGAAGGAGAGCACGTCGGTGGGCCGGTCCACCCCCCGCTGCTCCCGGTTGATTGCGTGGATGCCCGCGTCGTCGGTGATGAGCACGTCCACCTCGCAGCCCACCGCGACCCCCTCCTGCTCCAGAGCGGCGCAGATGCAGGTCTCCAGCAGGTCGGCATAGGGAAACGGCTCCTCCAGCTCGGATTCCAAAATGATTTCGTGGTTCATAACATTTTCCCTCATTTCCGGGGCTTGTCCGCCGGGTGCTTTTTGGGCGGGTTCCGGCGCTGCTCGTCCTCCTCGTAAGCCTGAATGATGCGCTGCACCAGAGCGTGGCGCACCACGTCGGCCCCGGTCAGGCGGCGAATGGCGATGTCCTCCACCCCGTTCAGCACCCGCATGGCCTCCTTCAGGCCGGAGGTCTGGTCTTTCGGCAGGTCGATCTGGGTGATGTCGCCGGTGATAACGATTTTGGAGCCGAAGCCCAGCCGGGTCAGGAACATCTTCATCTGCTCCCGGGAGGTGTTCTGGGCCTCGTCCAGGATGATGAACGAGTCGTCCAGCGTCCGGCCCCGCATATAGGCCAGGGGCGCCACCTCGATGTTGCCCCGCTCCACGTACTTCTCATAGGTCTCGCTGCCCAGCATTTCAAACAGGGCGTCATACAAGGGCCGCAGGTAGGGGTCCACCTTGCTCTGGAGGTCGCCGGGCAGGAAGCCCAGCCGCTCCCCGGCCTCCACCGCCGGGCGGGTGAGGATAATGCGGTTGACCTCCCGTGCCTTGAAGGCGGCCACCGCCGCCGCCACCGCCAGGTAGGTTTTGCCGGTGCCCGCAGGCCCCACCCCCAGGGTGATGGTGTGGGTCTGGATATCCTTGACGTAGCGGGCCTGTCCCACGGTCTTGGCCTTGATGGGCTTGCCGTTGGCGGTGACACAGACCACGTCCTTCGCCATGTCGTTGATGCGCTCCTCCTGGCCCGCCCGGGCCAGGGAGATCATGTAGCGGATGTTCTGCTCGTTCAGCGGCTCGCCTCTGGCGATGAGGCTCATCAGGCCCTGGACGGTTTTCACCGCCAGCAGCACCTGCTCCGCCTCGCCGCTGATTTTCAGCTCTTCCTCCCGAATTAAGATTCGAACGGACAACTCCCGCTCGATGATGCGGATATTTTCATCAAAAGCGCCGAAGAGGGTGGCCGCTTCCTCCATCCGCTCCAGACTGACGCGCTGTTCGATCAATGGGTTCATCTCCTGTCTCTCTGTGGTTGTGGTGGAAACCCCTCCGCCACCGCCTAAAGGCGGCGGCCCTCCTCCCCTTTCTGGGGAGGCAAGAGGGGTGGTCGGTTACGGAACGGTCTCTGGTTTAACATTAGGCCCGGAATTCTCCTGCGCGTGAATTTTTTTCATTCTATGTTGTATCATCGTGTGAATCTTATCACAAACGCTGCAAAACCGGGAATGAATGTCCAGATTTGTAAAACGAATCACTTCCAAGCCATATTGTTCCAGCAGCTCGGAGCGAATGGAATCATACTCCACGCCCTCTGTTGTATAATGTTGCGTTCCGTCAATTTCTATCACCAGTTTTGCAGACGAACAATAAAAATCAACGATATACCCGTCGATCACTCTCTGCCGGTACACTTTTACAGGATAGTCCTTCAAAAAAGCATACCACAGGCGGCTTTCTTCCGGCGTCATATTTTTCCGTAACATCCGTGCCCTTTCCTTTAATTCCTTATTGTAACCGGTGTAGGGTTTCGATTTGTCCATGATTCATGCCTTGTCTACTATATCTTGCTTTGAGCAAATACTCACGCCATTTGTCAAGCACTATCCCCCTCGCCTCCCCTGAAAGGGGAGGGGGACCATGCGAAGCGTGGTGGAGGAGTTTCCCCGCATTGCACATTGCAAATTGCTAATTCCCCAGCTCCACCGTCCTGCCGATCTGCTCCAAACACGAGGCCCGCAGGGTGCCGGTCAGCACGCCGTCCGTCTCTTCGAAGGTCAGCGTGTGTGAGAGGGCCTGCCCCTCCTCCCCCAGCAGGGCGGAGAGCCGGGTCTCCAGCACCCCGGTCAGGTAGTCCTCAGCGCTGGCGCGGTCCACGCTGGCGGAGGTCCGCTCGCCGGTGGCGACGGTCAAAGTCTCCCACGCCAGGGGCAAAACCGTCCCGCCCGGCAGAGTCAGGGCGTAAACTTTTTTTATTTTACCACAGGTCAGACCGGAAATGCCACTGTTTTGATAAAATTTGACCGAGCGTTTTAAAATTTTTAACGAATACAGGGTCCGCACGGTCTCCCCGGCCCTGGTTTCCGCCGTCAGGGGGGTGGCGGAGCGGAGGGTCCGGTTGGTCAGTGCCCAGACGTCCCCTTCCGCCCGGACCTGCCGGGAGGACAGCACCGTACCGCTGCCGTCGCCGCTCTCGTAGGTCTCCAGCCCGGAGATGAGGATTTCCCCTGCCAACACCGCCTGGCCCTCCTCCACCTGGGTCTTGCCCCGGACGGTGTCCACGTCCACCACCACCCCGTCCACAGCGGCCACGATGTCCGCCGCCGCCGCGGGGTCCTCCACCTCCGGGGCGGGAGTGGCCTCCCGCACCACCACCTCGGCGTAAACGCCGCTGATGTTGACCGACAGAAAGCTCAGCTCCCGCAGGTCCAGCAGGGCCTGATTTGCCAGCGCCCGGCAGTCTACGCTGGGGCCATAGGTGCCAATTCCGAATCCTAAGGAATCCAATTCGGTCAAAATGACGGAATTTGGGACAGCGGTGTTTCCCGTCACTTCAATGACCCAAACGAACTGGGACAGAATGACAGCGCAAAAAAGTGCGAAAACCAGTCCGGCGGCCAGGGCGTACCGCCGGCGGAACCGATACAAAAAGGCGGGCAAACCAAAGCGCTGCTCCACCGTCAGTTCACACATGGCCCGCTCCGCCAGCGCCCTGGCCCGGCGAAGCTGCCAGGCGGGGAGGGTCAGACGGAGAACGTGGCCGCTCTCCCGTTCCACAGCCCAGAAGGGGAGACGTGCCGTGCCGCACAGGTTCAGGAACCGCTCCGGAAACGGCCCTTCCAGTCGGATTTGCACCGAACCGCCGATGAAATGGATGATTTTCCTCACGTTTTGCCCGCCTTTCTCCCGCCGTCCGGCTACTCCAGCTCCACGGTGCGGATGGTGCCCGTGATGAGCAGCGAGTCCCCGCTCATGGCCCCCAGGGTCAGCCCCTCCCCCCGGACCCCCACCACCAGCCGCCCGCCGCTGATGCTGCTCTCCACCGGGCCGGAAGACAGGATGCCCCGGTGATTTTCCCAGCGAAGTTCCCGTTTGCCCCCCAGCTCGAT
>JAJPXR010000173.1 GCA_021205375.1 Clostridiales bacterium
CCGCCTAAAGGCGGCGGCCCTCCTCCCCTTTCAGGGGAGGCAAGAGGGGTGGTCGATTGCCAGACGGCAGTTCTTCAAGCGGAAAGATGCTGTGACTGGATAAATACGCTGTAGCGCTACAAGTTCAGAGAATTGAAACTGTCGGTGCCAAGAAAACCCCTCTCCAGGATATTGCACAACCCACAAAAATGTGGTATGCTGTTCCCAGTCTGTAAAAACGGAGGAGAACCAACCTATGGCTGAAGAATGTACCCATGACTGCTCCAGTTGCACCGCGAATTGCAGTTCGCGGGAAAACGCCATCCCCAAGGAGCCGGTCAACCAATATTCCAACGTTAAACACGTCATCGCCGTCATGAGCGGCAAGGGCGGCGTGGGCAAGAGCATGGTCACCGCTTCCCTGGCGGTCGCCACCGCCAAGCTGGGCTACAAAGTGGGCATCCTGGACGCGGACATCACCGGCCCGTCCATCCCCAAGAGCTTCGGCGTTCACGAACGGGCCATCGGCGTGGACGAGGGCATTGTCCCCGCCGTCACCCGCACCGGCGTGAAAATCATGTCCCTGAACCTGCTGACTGAGCACGAGACCGACCCCGTGGTCTGGCGCGGACCGGTCATCGCCGGCGTGGTCAAGCAGTTCTGGACCGACGTGTACTGGGGTGATATCGACTATCTCTTTGTGGATATGCCTCCCGGAACCGGCGACGTGCCCCTGACTGTGTTCCAGTCCCTGCCCGTGGACGGCATCCTGGTGGTCACGTCTCCCCAGGACCTGGTCTCCATGATTGTCACCAAGGCCGTGAACATGGCCAACCTGATGAACGTGCCGATTCTGGGCCTCATCGAGAACTACAGCTACTTCGAGTGCCCCGACTGCGGGATGCGCCACCGGATTTTTGGCGAGAGCCATATCGCGGAGGTCGCCGTGGAGAACCACCTGCCCGTGCTGGCCCAGTTGCCCATCGACCCGGCCATCGCCGCCGCCGTGGACGCGGGGATGGTGGAGAACATCGAACCCAACGGCCTGGCGGACACCGCCAGCATCGTCACCTCTATGCTGAAATAAGCAAAAAGTGTAAAAGACGCCCGAACACAGGTTTTTTGCCTGGGTTCGGGTGTTTTTCGTTCTTCATTTTTCGCCGAATGGCGCAGTCTTTTAAGCTCCGCGCCTTTGGTTCGCAGCACCTGACTAACAGCTAACAGCTAATGGCTAACAGCTTTTCATCAGTTCTTCAAGCTGTTCAGCGGTGCGGGGATGCGTCCCCCACGGGCGATGAAGTCCGCCGAGCTCTCCTTGTGGACAGGCATCACCGGGGCGGTCCCCAGCAGGCCGCCCATCTCCACGGTGTCGCCCACGCCCTTGCCAGGGGCGGGGATGACGCGGACGGCGGTGGTCTTGTTGTTGATCATGCCAATGGCGGCCTCGTCCGCGATGATGGCGGCGATGGTCTCCGCCGGGGTGTCGCCGGGAATGGCGATCATGTCCAGGCCCACGGAGCAGACGCAGGTCATGGCCTCCAGCTTGTCAATGCCCAGCGTACCGGAGCGGGCGGCGGCGATCATGCCCTCGTCCTCAGAGACGGGGATAAACGCGCCGGAGAGACCACCTACGCTGCTGGACGCCATCACGCCGCCCTTCTTCACCGCGTCGTTCAGCAGTGCCAGGGCCGCGGTGGTGCCGTGGGTGCCGCAGGTCTCCAGGCCCATCTCCTCCAGGATGCGGGCCACAGAATCCCCTACCGCGGGGGTGGGGGCCAGGGACAGGTCCACAATGCCGAAAGGCACGTCCAGCCGCTGGCTGGCTTCACGGGCCACAAGCTGGCCCATGCGGGTGACCCGGAAGGCGGTCTTTTTCACCGTCTCCGCCACCTCGTCAAAGGGCCGACCCTTGACGGACTGGAGGGCGTGGTACACCACGCCGGGGCCGGAGACCCCCACGTTGATGATGCTCTCCGCCTCGCCCACGCCGTGGAAGGCTCCCGCCATGAAGGGGTTGTCCTCCACGGCGTTGCAGAACACCACCAGCTTGGCGCAGCCGAAGCCGTCCCGGTCGGCGGTGCGCAGAGCGGTCTTTTTCACCGTCTCGCCCATCAACCGCACGGCGTCCATGTTGATACCCGCTCTTGTAGAACCCACGTTGACGGAGGAACAGACAAAGTCGGTTTCCGCCAGGGCCTCCGGAATGGAGGCGATGAGCTTGCGGTCGGCGGCGGTCATGCCCTTCTGCACCAGAGCGGAGTAACCGCCGATGAAGTTCACGCCGCAGGTCTTGGCGGCCCGGTCCAGGGCCTTGGCGAAGGGGACGTAGTCGCTGGTCTCGCTGGCGGCGGCCACCAGTGCCATGGGGGTGACGGAAATACGCTTGTTGACGATGGGGATGCCAAACTCACGCTCGATCTGCTCTCCGGTTTTCACCAGGTTTTCCGCCGTGCGGCAGATTTTGTCATAAATTTTCCGGCAGGCGGCCTCCGGGTCGGGATCGCAGCAACTGAGCAGCGAAATGCCCATGGTGATGGTGCGGATGTCCAGGTGCTGCTGGTCGATCATGTCGATGGTTTCTAAAATTTCGTTCCTGCTGAGCATCTGTCCACCCCCGTCAGATGCGGTGCATGGCGTTGAAGATGTCCTCCCGCTGGGCGCGGATGGTCAGATTCAGGCTCTTGCCCTCCTCCTCCAGCAGCTTCACCAGCTCGGCGAAGGGCAGCTCCGCGTCGGTGACATCCACCATCATGATCATGGTGAAGTATTCCTGCATGACGGTCTGGCTGATGTCCAGCACGTTGACCTTCTGCTGAGACAGCAGGGCGCACACGTCGGCGATGATGCCAACCCGGTCCTTGCCGATGACGGTTACGATTGCGTGCATAAAGCGCTCTCCTTTTCTCTGTCGTGCCTGGTCAGGCTTTTTCCGGGTCCTCCTGGACCTCTTTCACAGTCAGGAACGGCGCAACGTTCTTTTGGAACAGCTCGCCCTCCTCGTCGTCGTGGACGCGGACGGTGACGGGCCGGTTCAGGTCGATGGAGAAGAGGGCCATAATGCTCTTGCCGTCCACCACATAGCGGCCGGAGAGCACGTCGATGTCGCAGCGCAGCACCGTGGTAACGTCCACGAACTTTTTCACGCTGTCGATGGAATTTAAAGTGACCTGATAGAGTTTCATGTTGCAGACCTCCAGTGCAAGTGTCCTTTTTCCCGCAGAATGTCCGGGGAAAAAGACTGTACAAGATGTGAGAAATCCGGTATAATACCCCTGTACTGTTGCGTACAGGTAGTCGGGCGGCCCAAGAGCAGGGTTCGCCTTGTTGTCATTATAGCGTACCTGCGCGCCAAAAACAAGCTGTAGAAAGCCGGTCCTCTTTATGCGTTTTGCCATCTATACCCTCGGCTGCAAGGTCAACCAATACGAAACTCAGGCCATGGAGACCCTGCTCACCGGGCGGGGCCACACGCTGGTCCCCTTCGACGGCGAGGCCGACGTGTACCTTGTCAACACCTGCTCCGTCACCGCCGTCAGCGACAAAAAGTGCCGCAACATCATCCGCCGCGCCCGCCGGGACCACCCTCTGGCGGTGGTGGGGGTCTGCGGCTGCTACGCCCAGGCCAGCCCCCAGGAGGTCCAGGCACTGGGGGTGGATGTCATCTCCGGAACCGGACGGCGGACAGAATTTCTGGACCAGGTGGAGAATTGCGCCCTGACGCGGGAGCCGTCCGTCTCGGTGGACGACGCGCTCCGCCGGAAGGACCCCTTCGAGACGCTGCCCGCCGGGGGCCTGCCGGGGCGCACCCGCGCCATGCTCAAGGTGGAGGACGGCTGTGCCAACTTCTGCACCTACTGCATCATCCCCTATACCAGAGGACCGGTGCGGTCCGTCTCCCTCCAGGGGGCGGCGGAGCAGGCCAGGGGGCTGGCCCAGGCGGGGTATCAGGAGCTGGTGCTCACCGGCATTGAAATTTCGAGCTGGGGCAGGGACCTGAAAACCGGCCAGACCCTCATCGACCTGGTGGAGGCGGTCTGTGCCGCCGCCCCCGGTCTGCGGGTGCGTCTGGGCAGTCTGGAACCCCGGACGGTGACGGAGGACTTCTGCCGCCGGGCGGCGGCGCTGCCCAACCTGTGTCCCCACTTCCACCTGTCCCTCCAGTCCGGCTGTGACGAGACGCTGGCGCGGATGCACCGGCGGTATGACACCGCCCGGTTCCTGGAGTCCTGCCGCCTGCTGCGGGAGTATTTCGACCGGCCCGCTATCACCACTGATTTAATTTGTGGATTCCCCGGCGAGACGGAGGAGGAATTTGCCCGGACGCTGGAATTTTTGCGTCAGGCCCAGTTTTCCGCCATGCACATCTTCCCCTACTCCCGGCGGCCCGGCACCGTGGCGGACAAGCTGCCCGGTCAGCTTTCCAACGCCGCGAAAGAGGCCCGCTGCCACCGGGCCGCGGACGTAGCGGCGGAGATGGAGCGGGCCTATCTGAATCTTTGGGTGGGCGAGACGCTGGAAGTCCTTTTTGAGGAGGCGGCGGAGGGCCTGTGGCGGGGCCACGCCCCCAACTACGTGGAGGTTTACGCGCCGGGAGAGAATTTGCACAACGTCCTGCGGACGGTGCGCGTCACCGGCGTCCGGGGCAGCGCTTTGGAGGGAGTGATCTTATGACCGCGGAGCAGACCAGCCGTCCCCGCTACGCCCTGTTGGACACGCTCCGGGGCTTCGCTCTGGTGAATATGATCGCTTACCACGGCCTCTGGGATTTGATTTACCTGGCAGGGTTCACCCCCGGCTGGTACAACGAAGGCGGAGCCTTCTACTGGCAGCAGGGCATTTGCTGGACGTTCATCCTGCTCTCCGGCTTCTGCTGGGGCATGAGCCGCCACCCGGTCCGCCACGGCGTAGTGGTGTTCGCCTGCGGCCTGCTGGTGACGGCGGTGACGGCGCTGGTGGAGCCCACCGCCCTGATTTGGTGGGGGGTACTCTCCCTGCTGGGTGCGGCGGGGCTGCTGCTGACGGCGCTGGAGCCGCTGTTGCGGAAGCTACATCCGGCGGTGGGACTGGCGCTCAGCGCTTTGCTCTTCGCCCTGACCCGCAGCATCGCTCAGGGAACGGTGGGCCTCCCCGGACTGGGGACGCTGGCGCTGCCCCGCGCCCTCTACCAAAACCTGGCCACCGCCTTCTTCGGATTTCCCCCGGCGGGGTTCTATTCCGCCGACTACTTCCCCCTGCTGCCCTGGTTTTTCCTGTTCTGCGCGGGGTACTTCGCCCATCGGCTGTGGTGGGACCGCTGGAAGGAGCTGCCCCTGCTGCGCCGGGGCGCGCCCGGCCTGAGCTGGCTGGGGCGGCACTCGCTGGTGGTCTATCTGCTGCACCAGCCGGTGCTGTACGGGCTGCTGGAGGTGTATTGGCTGCTTGGTTGAACAGGAAATGTGCTTGCAGTTCATTCCTTCTCGTAAAAAATCAACGTCATTTTGTCGTTGATTTGCTCCGTCTTACCAGTTGCGCGGTATCCCATTTTTTCGTATAAATGGCGGTTCCCCGCTTCCTGTAAAATGGTGTCCAGCGCCCAGCCGGTTTCTCCGTGCAGATGTTCGCACAACTGAATCACTTTTTGCGCGATTCCCTGCCCCCGGTAGGCGGGCAGCAGGAACAGCGGGCTGATTCGTTTCGGTTGGCCCACTTCCTTTGGGTCAACGACCCGAATGGCTCCCGCCTTTTCTCCCTCCACGCAGATGAAGTAGAAATAGGTAAAGGGCTGTTTCAGGCGCATTTGCACCTTTTCCAACGGCTCATTTCCGGGGCTGGTGTCGAAATCCTGATACTTTTCCAACAGTTGGGCGAACGCCGCCCGCTGCATCTTCCACAGTTCCTCTGCGTCCCCCGCAGTCGCTCTGATTAGTTCCAGTTTCATTGTCTGACCCCGGCGTACACCGTCATTCCTCGACGGTCACTTCACCGCCCCGTTCTTTCCGGGACTTCCCCAGATTGATAGCCCCCAGGCACAGGTTCATGCTGCCGATGCACAGCCACTGTGCGCCCAGGGACTTTTTGCCGTCCAGCAGCCAGGAAATGGCCGCCAGGATGTCCGCCACGCCGGTGACGAACCAGGCGAGGGCCAGGAATTTGTTTGTGTTCATTGAGATACCTCCGTTTTGGGTTGGTTTTATAGTATAGAGCGGCCTCGCGCCGCTCTATTTTTCACTCTTTGGGCAGCTTTTTCCTGAGCCAGCGGTCTGCGACCACGCACGCCGCCCCGTAGAACAGCCAGCACAGCGCATCGACGACAAAGTAACCACGCGGGTCCGGGATAGGCGCCAAATACCAGCCAGACAGCACATTGAACACGCAGGAGATGGGCATCAGCGCCAGCAGCCACACGTTGACCAGCCAAAACCATCTGGCGGCGCTCCGGGTGTTCTCCCCCAGGAGCTGGCCCACGGCAAACACCGCGCAGCCCGCCGCCATAAGGATGAAACCCACCATCACAGCCAATTCTGTGTACCGGGTCAGCCAAATGCCAATGGCTGTCACCAGCCCGATGAAGTTCAGGGCGGTGCCGATTATGGTGAAGATACGGGCGTCGGGCTTTCCCTTCACCGGCTGCTCCGGCAACGGCTCAATGCCCTTGAGCAGGTAGTCGGTAGTCACACCGAAGTAGTCGCTGAGCAGGATGATTTTGTTCAGGTCGGGAACGCTCTGCTCGCTCTCCCACTTGCTGACCGCCTGGCGGGAAACGCCCACCCGGTCCGCCAGCTCCTCCTGGGAGATCCCCTTCGCCTTCCGTAGCTGCTGGATCCTGTCTGCAATGTTCATATCGAAATGCCTCCTTGTTTTGGTGGCTCCATTGTACGAAAAACAGCGGTTGCGGCGCAACCATTCCGGCCTTGCAGTTTGTCAACCGGTGGTTGCATGGGGGGGTTGGGCGGGTTTTCGGCGCTTTTCGTCCGACAATTTCCTTTTTCGGTGTGAAAATCTTTAATATTTCTCTGAAAAGGCGTCATAGAACTCAAGTTCTTCGTCCCAGGTTGTGTCCGTATCCATAAAGTTCTGCAAATCCAGTTTCATCCGCTCATATTTGAGCTGATACTCCTTCTCATCACAGAAAGCAGTATGGACCATGCTACCGTACACGCCGCAGGTAATGGCGTAATAGGCTCGACATCTCTCTAGTGTTATTCTGCATTGGTCTTTGTACTCCTCGTCCAGCAAAACAATTCCGCCTTCTGAGCCAATGTCGCCGTCCTTGCGAATGTCCTTCCACACAAAAATCACCTTTTCGCTGTTACAAATCGGGGCTGCGCCCAACGGCACAGCCCCGAATATTGTGTTTATGCGGTTATCAGCCGAACACAGCCAGCAGGAAGCCAGCGGCCACGGCGGAACCGATGACGCCGGACACGTTGGGGCCCATGGCGTGCATCAGCAGGAAGTTGGAGGGGTTGTCCTTCTGGCCCTGGACCTGAGCAACACGGGCCGCCATCGGCACGGCGGACACGCCGGCGGAGCCGATGATGGGGTTGATCTTGCCATGGGTCAGGGTACACATGATCTGACCCACCAGCAGGCCGCCGCAGGTGGCGAAGCAGAAGGCCAGCAGGCCCAGCACGATGATCATCAGAGTCCTGACGGACAGGAACTGGTCAGCGGTGGCGGTGGCGCCAACGGAAATGCCCAGGAAGATGGTGATGATGTTCATCAGGGCGTTCTGGACGGTGTCAGACAGACGGTCGCACACGCCGCAGTTGGCCCACAGGTTGCCCAGCATCAGGCAGCCCAGCAGAGCGGCCACGGAGGGCAGGATCAGGCAGCAGACGATGGTGACCATGATGGGGAACACGATCTTCTCGGTCTGGGACACGGGGCGAAGCTGCTCCATCTTGATGGAGCGGCGCTCCTTGGATACGATGAGCTTCATAAACGGCGGCTGAATCAGCGGGATCAGCGCCATATACGAATAGGCAGCCACGGCGATGGGACCCAGCAGGTCGGGGGCCAACTGGCTGGTCAGCCAGATAGCGGTAGGACCGTCGGCGCCGCCGATGATGCCGATGGAAGCGGCCTCAGGGCCGGAAAAGCCCAGAGCAATGGCCATCAGCAGGGCGGCGTACACGCCGAACTGGGCGGCAGCGCCCAAAATCATGCTTTTGGGATTGGCCATCATGGGGCCGAAGTCGGTCATAGCGCCCACGCCCATGAAGATGATGGAGGGGTAAAGGCCCAGCTTGACGCCCAGATAGAGGATGTCCAGGAACCCGCCCTCGTGGAGGACGGCTCCAAAGTCGATGTTGGCGCCTGCACCTGCATACCACAGCTCCGCGTGATAGATGCCGGAACCGGGCAAGTTGGTCAGCAGCATACCGAAGGCGATGCCCACCAGCAACAGCGGCTCATACTTTTTGGCAATGCCCATGTACAGCAACAGGCAGGCAATGCAAATCATGATGATGGTCTTCAGCGCAGCGACAGGACCATCGGCAAACATATTGACAAAGCCGGTTTGGGCCGCCAAGTTGGAGAAAATTCTACCGATAAATTCCATATTGGTTCCTCCTTAGGACAGGATCACCAGAGGATCACCAGTCTTGACAGCAGTACCCTGACCGGCAACGACCTGCGCGACGGTGCCGTCCCGGGGAGCGAGAACTTCATTTTCCATCTTCATGGCCTCGATGATGGCCACGATGTCGCCGCTCTTGATGGTCTGGCCGGCGCTGACCTTCATGGAGACGACGGTGCCGGGCAGCGGAGCGGTGACAGGCTCACCGGCAGCGGTGGGCGCGGCAGCAGGAGCGGGTGCAGCAGCGGGAGCAGCGGCGGGTGCGGCAGCAGGGGCAGCGGGCGCGGCGGCGGCGGGAGCCAGAGCGTCGTACTCGTCGGCCAGGATGGCCTGACCCTTTTCGACAATGACCTCATAGGTCTTGTCGTTCAGTGTGATTTTATATTTCATCTCACTTTACCTCCTTGATGGAAATAAATCTCAGCTCATTCAGCGGGGTTTTCAGCTCGTCGGCGACGATGGCCATGATCATGGCGGCGGTGCGGTCGGGCACGTCATGCAGCATGACGCCGCCGCAAGACCCCTTGGCCAGAGGCGCGGGGGTGGCGGCAGGAGCGGGAGCATCGGGAACGGAGTTGGGGGCGGCGTTTGCCTTGCCGCGGTTCTCAATGCTGGCGATGACCTTGCTCTCGAGGATGATGATCGCCATCAGCAGCACCAGCACGCCGAACACGACGGCCATGCCCAGCACGGTGACGCCCAGGCCTTCAACAATCGTAATTTCTTCCATAGAATATACCTCCTGCGCTTATTCCTCGTCGAGGGTTTCCATGGTGTACTTGCAGGTGCGCTCTTCCTTCTCCTTGCGGGCCTCGAAGTAGTCCTTGGCCTGCTTGGGGAAGCAGATGTAGCTCATGATGTCCTCTTCGCTGCGGGCCAGGTCGCCCAGGTCCTTCTTGGCCTGCTCGAAGTCCTCGCCGGTGCGCTTGGAGTCCTCAATGCGGCAGTCGATGGGCTTGCCGCCCTCGCCCAGGATCTTCTTCTCCAGGTCGGGGTTCACAGGAGCGGGCGCGATGCCGTACTCACCCTTGAAGTAGTTCTTGACCTCGTTGGAGATGTTCTTGTAGCGCTCGCCCACCAGCACGTTGGTGACGGCCTGGTTGCCAACCATCTGAGACAGGGGGGTGACCAGAGGAGGATAGCCCATGTCGGCCCGGACAGCGGGGATCTCGGCCAGAGCTTCGTCGAACTTGTCCATGGCGTCCATGTCGGTCAGGTTGGCGATCATGTTGGACAGCATACCGCCGGGGACCTTGTAGACCAGGGCCTGGGAATCGGTAGCCATGCTCTTGGGGTTGATGAGGCCGTTGTCGATGTACTTCTGCTTGACGGGCTTGAAGAAGTCGTTGACCTCGTTGATGGCCTTCTCGTTCAGGCCGGTCTCGATGCCGTACTGAGACAGAGCGTAGAACATGGTCTCGGTGGCGGGCTGAGAGGTGCCGTTGGAGAAGCAGGAAGTAGCGGTGTCGATGACGTCGATACCGGACTCGATGGCCTTGGTGACGGTCTGGTAAGCCATGCCGGTGGTGCAGTGGGTGTGGAGGATCAGGGGCATGTCGCCCACGGCGTCCTTGATGCCCTTGATGAGGTGCTCGGCCTCATAGGGGCTCATGGTGCCGGCCATATCCTTCAGGCAGATGGTGTCGAAGCCCATGTTCTGCAGCTCCTTGCACATCTCCACGTACTTATCCACCGTGTGGACGGGGGACTGGGTGTAGGAGATACAGCCGGAGGCCACGGTGTTGGCGGTGGCGTACTTCTTGGTGGCGTCCAGGGCGGTGCCCAGGTTGCGGAAGTCGTTCAGCGCGTCGAAGATACGCAGGATGTCGATGCCGTTCTTGATGGACAGCTCGACGAACTTCTCCACCACGTCGTCGTGGTAATGTTTGTAGCCCAGCAGGTTCTGACCCCGCAGCAGCATTTGCAGCTTGGTGTTGGGCATATTCTTGCGGATGCCCCGCAGACGCTCCCAGGGATCTTCGTCCAGGTAACGCAGGCAGGAGTCGAACGTGGCGCCGCCCCAGCACTCCACTGAATAATAGCCGGCCTTGTCCATCGTGGAGAGGATCGGCTCATAATCAGAATAAGGAAGGCGGGTAGCCATCAGGGACTGGTTTGCATCACGCAATACGGTTTCAGTGAATTGAACTCGCATAACGTTACACCTCCATTTTTTCTTTTCGCGGTTGCTTTTTGTGGTTGTCCTTTCATCGGCAACATCTGTCGTCACAGAGAAGCACTGGCAGAAAGAACAAACGCTAACTTTGTTCCAAGTGTAATTATAACAAAAACACGGAGAAAGTAAAGAGGAAAAGTAAAAAAACAACCATTTTAAAAGACTTTCATAAAATATCTTATTTTTCACGTTTGTCCTTCCGGGAACTGCCGACCTGCGGCGGTGCGCTGGGAAAAATTCCTCTGCCTCCGGCCTTCCGCAGCCCGGAACAGTCGGATTTGCGAATTTCCTGAAATTATGCTTGACTTTTCCCCGCCGGGTCAGTATAATATCATACGTTGGGAATGTGCCAACGACAATTTGGACGATTAGCTCAGCTGGCTAGAGCATTCGCTTGACGTGCGAAGGGTCAGGAGTTCAAATCTCTTATCGTCCACCATTTGGTCCCCTCCCAGGGGATATTTTTATTTCTGATTATCCGATTTACTCAGCCATGTACTGAGAACCCCTCCGCCACCGCCTGAAGGCGGCGGCCTTCCTCCCCTTTCAGGGGAGGCAAGAGGGGCTAGTGATTGTCATCTGGTGGTGTTTTTGTTCAATAGATACGGAGTTTTCAGTGGGGAAATTCTCTTTCTAACCGCTAAAAACACGGCTGTTGCAAAGGAAATCACCACTTTGTAGTTATATGAATCGCGCCAAAACGGGACCGGCCAGCAGGCCGATCCCGTTTTTTGATTTTTTTTGGTTGTCTCTGAGCGGCTTACTTCCTCTTTCCGAAGTTCTCCGCGAAGATGATCTTGTTCAGCACGAAGAACACCACCATGGACACGCCGCCGTTCAGGACGATGGTGACGATGTTGTAAATGGCCGCAGGGACGAGGTAGCTGGCTACGCCGACCCACACGCTGTTGATGGAGTTGACGATGAGGGTGATGACCACCCAGCCCAGGAAGTAGATGGGGATCTGGAGGGCCAGGGGGCCGTGGCTTTTAAAGGTCACGTTCCGCTGGAGGGGGAAGTTGATGCACTCGCCCAGGAAGCTGGACACCAGGTAGGCGTACAGGTAGGCCAGGCCGCCGTCCTCCACGGCGTAGCCGATGACGTTGAAGGTGAAGCTGACACCGAACAGGCTGCCCTGGATGGAGGGCCAGCCCCAGCCAATGGTGGCGTAAGCGGCGAACAGCGCCGGCAGGAACATCAGCATCAGGTACTTCAAAAAGGTGACCACATAGCTGAAAATGACGAACAGACCACCCTCCCGCAGCCAACGGGCCGCGCCGGGATGGGAGTCAGCGAAGGATTCCCAAAAGTTTTTCAAAGCGTTCATGGAACAGTTCCCCTTTCGTTGGTTTTCTTTTGTGGTATCCCTCTGAATCAGCATTTTTTGCCCAGTATAGTGTAAGTTTTCCACAGAGAACCGCCGTTCGGTAACTGACCACCCCTCTTGCCTCCCCTGTGAAGCGCTGGCCGAATGGCCAATTCCTCT
>JAJPXR010000048.1 GCA_021205375.1 Clostridiales bacterium
GAATTTGGGGCCAGGTGCTTTACCTGACCCCAACATTTATTATAGAACCGTTTTTATGTGGATTCCGTTGTGCTATGCGCTTAGCTGGCGTCGTGGGACGCGGCGATGGCCTCTTCGGTCTCTTTCCGGCGCTCCTCGATGCTGTCAGCCAACATCATATCCTTGACCTTCATCAGGCGGATGGTGTTGTTGCGCTCGTTCTCGTCCAGCTTCATGCTGATGGACTTAATTTTCTCCTGACAGTCGGGGATCACCACATATTCCAGGGCGTTCACCCGACGGCGAGTCTTTTCGATTTCCTCCGCCAGCAGCTGGGTGGCCTTTTCGATTTGGGCCAGCTTCAGCATATCCTCAAAGACGGAGGAAAGGGCGTCCACCGCGTCGTCCAGCTCGCAGCTGGTGGTGGCGAAGCCGTAGGGGTAAATCTCCCCCGCGTCGGCGCTGGCCGTCTCAAAGTGGTACATGGGTACGTTGACGGACATGATATTTTTGTAAGTCATGTCCAGCTCCACACTCTGCTTGGGGTACAGCAGGCTCTGCTCCAGCACCTCGCTGCTCATCAGGGCGGAGGCCACGGTAAAGGAGCCGTGGGCGCGCATCAGCGCGTCCTCCACCTTCTTGCGCAGGGCGCGGTTCTCCCGCACCAGGTCCAGGAACTGCTTCATCAGCTCGTCCCGCTTGTCCTTCAGCAGCTTGTGGCCCCGGGTGGAGGTGGCCAGACGTTTCTTCTGTTTGGTCAGCTCCATACGGGTGGCATTGACTGTTGCGGAAGGCATAGGCTATCCCTCCTTATTCTGCGCCCTTGCCGTGGAGATACTTCTCGATATACTCTGGCTTGATACGCTTCAGCTCGTTCTCCGGCAGGAGCTTCAGCAGCTCCCAGCCCAGATCCAGCGTCTCGAAGATGGAGCGGTTCTCGTCCTGGCCCTGGGTGACGTAGCGGCGCTCGAACTCGTCGGCAAACTTCGCGTACTGCAAGTCCACCGGGGACAATGCCGCCTCGCCCAGAATGGCCATCAGCTCCTGGTTCTCCTTGCCGGTGGCGTAGGCGGCGAAGAGCTGGTTCATGGTGCCGGAGTGGTCCTCGCGGGTCTTACCTGCGCCGATGCCCTTGTCCTTCAGACGGGACAGGGAGGGCAGCACGTCCACCGGGGGCAGGATGCCCTTGCGGTAGAGCTCACGGTCCAGGATGATCTGACCCTCGGTGATATAACCGGTCAGGTCGGGGATGGGGTGGGTCTTGTCGTCCTCGGGCATGGTCAGGATGGGGATCATGGTGATGGAACCGGGCTGACCCAGGTGACGGCCGGCCCGCTCGTACATGGTGGCAAGGTCGGTGTAGAGGTAGCCGGGGTAGCCGCGCCGTCCGGGGACTTCCTTCTTAGCGGCGGAGACCTCACGGAGGGCCTCGGCGTAGTTGGTGATGTCGGTCATGATGACCAGCACGTGCATCCCCAGGTCAAAGGCCAGGTACTCGGCGGCGGTCAGCGCCATACGAGGAGTGGAAATACGTTCGACGGCGGGGTCGTTGGCCAGGTTGATGAACAGCACGGTACGCTCCAGGGCGCCGGTGCGGGTGAACTCCTGGGTGAAGTACTCGGACTCCTCGAAGGTGATGCCGATGGCGGCGAACACCACGGCGAAGTTGGACTCCCCGTCCAGCACCTTGGCCTGACGCGCGATCTGTGCAGCCAGTTGGTTGTGGGGCAGACCGGAGCCGGAGAAAATGGGCAGCTTCTGGCCACGGACCAGGGTGTTCAGGCCGTCGATGGTGGAAATGCCGGTCTGGATGAACTCGTTGGGGTAGTCGCGGGCGGCGGGGTTCATGGCCAGGCCGTTGATGTCCCGGTAAGCCTCAGGCAGGATCTCAGGGCCGCCGTCGATGGGCTCGCCCATGCCGGAGAAGACCCGGCCCAGCATGTCCTTGGAGACGCCCAACTGGAGGGGGTGGCCCAGGAAGCGGACCTTGGAATCCCGCAGGTTGATGCCGGCGGAGGCTTCGAAGAGCTGGACCACGGCGTTGTCGCCGTTGACCTCCAGCACCTTGCCCCGGCGGATGCTGCCGTCCGGCAGCTCGATCTCCACCAGTTCGTCATAGGTGACGCCAGCGACCTTGCGGACCACCATCAGAGGACCGGAGATCTCTTCTATCGTCTTATACTCTTTGATCA
The DNA here is from genome assembly GCA_021205375.1 of Clostridiales bacterium. Lineage (GTDB taxonomy): Bacteria > Bacillota > Clostridia > Oscillospirales > Oscillospiraceae > Onthomonas. The sequence continues at coordinate 2,172 of JAJPXR010000048.1, forward strand.
TCAGTCATCTTCTCCTCTCTCGGCCACCTCGTTGATCTGGGCTTCCATGTCGGCGAAGATCTTGGCATAAACTTCCTCGTACTGGTCCTCCGGCACCGTCTTGGCCCGGCCAATGCCGTTGCGGGCGTCGATGGCGAAGAGGTCGTAGAGGTTGGCGCCCTTTTCCAGGGCGACGCGGCATTCGGCGTCGTAGTCCTTGATCATTTTCAGCATCAGGTACTGACGGCGATAGGTGGAGAAGGAGTCCACGTCCACAAAGGCGTTCTGCTGGAGGAAGTCCTCGCGGATCATCTTCGCCGTCTCCAGGGTCATCTGGTCCTTGGCGGAGAGGGAGTCCTTGCCGACCAACTGGACGATCTCGTTCAGGCTGGCCTCCTCCTGGAGGACGGCCATGGCCCAACTGCGGTTTTTGATATAGTCTGGGCCGAGGTTCTCATCGTACCAGGGTTTCAGGGAGTCAATATACAGGGAGTGGGAACTGAGCCAGTTGATGGCGGGGAAGTGACGGCGGTAGGCCAGAGAGGAGTCCAGAGACCAGAACACCTTGACGATACGCATGGTGCCCTGGGAGACCGGCTCGGACAGGTCGCCGCCGGGAGGGGAGACCGCGCCAACGGCGGTCAGGGAGCCGGTGCGGGTGCTGTCGGAACCGACGCACTGCACCACGCCCGCCCGCTCGTAGAACTGGGCCAGACGGGAGGCCAGGTAAGCGGGGTAGCCTTCCTCGCCGGGCATCTCTTCCAGACGGCCGGACATCTCACGGAGGGCCTCGGCCCAGCGGGAGGTGGAGTCAGCGATGACGGCCACGTCGTAACCCATGTCGCGGAAGTACTCCGCGATGGTGATGCCGGTGTAGACCGACGCTTCACGGGCGGCCACAGGCATATCGGAGGTGTTGGCGATGAGGACGGTCCGCTTCATCAGCGTCTCGCCGGTGCGGGGGTCGATCAGTTCGGGGAACTCCCGCAGCACGTCGGTCATCTCGTTGCCGCGCTCGCCGCAGCCGATATAGACCACGATGTCCACGTCAGACCACTTGGCCAGGGCGTGCTGCACCACGGTCTTGCCGGAACCGAAGGGACCGGGGACGGCGGCGGTGCCGCCCTTCGCCACTGGGAACAGGGTGTCGATGACACGCTGGCCGGACTGGAGGGGGGTCTTGGGCGGGAACTTTTTGGTGTAGGGACGGCCAACACGGACGGGCCACTTCTGCATCATGCACAGCTCTTTGGTCTCGCCGCTGTCGGTCTCCAGGGTTGCGACAGTCTCGGTGACGGTGAAATCGCCGCCGGTGATGGACTTGATGGTGCCGGAAACACCCACGGGGACCATGATGTGATGCACCACGGAGGGGGTCTCCTGCACGTCGCCCAGGAAGTCGCCGCCGATGACCTTGTCGCCTACCTTGGCGGTGGGGACGAAGGTCCACTTCTTTTCACGGTCCAGAGCAGGGACTTCGATGCCGCGCTTGATGTTGGAGCCGCAGATGGCCATGATGCCCTCCAGGGGGCGCTGGATGCCGTCGTAGATGTTTTCCAGCAGGCCGGGGCCAAGCTCTACGGAGAGCTGTGCGCCGGTGGTGACGACTTCCGCGCCGGGGCCGAGGCCGGAGGTCTCCTCATAGACCTGGATGGAGGCGGCGTCGCCGGTCATGTTCAAAATTTCTCCGATCAGGCGGTCTTCGCCCACTCGGACCACGTCGGACATGTTGGCGTCCAGCATACCGGTAGCCACCACCAGCGGGCCGGAAACCTTGACAATTTTGCCCATAGGGTAACCTTCTTTCAAAACAGGATGGGGGGAACCCCGCCGCACCTGAACAGGCTGCGGGGGGAAAAATCAGATAATGTCGGCGCCCACCGCTCGTTCCACCGAGTCGGTGATGTTCTGCATCCCGATGCCAAGGCTGCCGGCCTTGCCGGGGATGAGGATGATGGCGGGGGTGACCTCGTCCTTGTAGCGGGCGATCTCGTCGGGCATTTCGGCGGCGTACTGCTCCGTCAGGTAGATGATGGCGGTCTCGCCGTCGCGGGCCAACTGGTGGAGGATCTTTTTGGCCTCCGCAGCGGTCTCGGCGGGGTGGACATCCAGACCCAGCGCCTTGAAGCCCAGTACGCTCTCCCGGTCGCCCAGCACAGCGATCTTATACATAAGCCTCACGCAGCCTTTCTCGGATCAGGTCGGTGCTCAGCCCGGCCAGGCGGCCGGTCATGATGATCCGCACCGCCGTAAACTCGTTGTCTCTGGCCACCAGGTAGCCCACCACAGGGGCCTCGCCAAAGGAGACGTACTTCGCCGCAGACACGTAGTCCATGACGGCGTTGTCGCAGTCCTTTTCGAAGGTGGTCAGCGACCCGCCCTTGATGGCGGCTTCGCCCGCCTCGGCAGCCTGGGCCAGGGGGGTCACGCCGTAGATGGCGCCGAACTCGCCGCCGGAGGTGGCCGCATTCAGCAGCGGGCGGACGGCCACGGTGCCGCCGTCAAAGAGGACGTTTTTCAGATAGTCCTCGTTCTTGCCCATGCGGAGCACCCGCACCAGACTGCGCAGGTTTGCCACGTCGATGAGCAACTGTACATAGCCTACCAGGAAGTCGGAGCCGGTGTCCTTAGCCAGTTGGAGCATCTCCGCGAAGTACGCCCGGTCCAGCGCGAAGTCGCTGAGCTGGGGGTTGTGGGTGGTGCTGAGGATCTCGCGGGCCTCCCGAATGGCGGCGGCGAAGGTGGGGGTCAGCGCGGAGAAGTTGCCGTTGGTCAGGCTCTCCGCAACCACCGCGGACGGGAACCGTCCCGCCTCCACCAGCAGCCGGGCGGGGTCCGTTTTCATGGCCTCAGCTTTCAGCAGGGTTTTCGCATTGTGGTAATCGTATTTCAGTTTGAACACGTCGATCAGCTTGGGATCGGGCGCGTTGTTGTTCAGGTCCCGATAAAGGTTGTCCCTCACGGTGGCCAGGGCGGTGTTGATGCTATCCACGTCCACAACGGGCAGTTCGGGATAGCCACATTCCACCAGTACCTTGGCGGCCTCTGCGTCAGTGGGGGCTTCCAGCATCCGGTCCATGCGCTCCTGGGTCAGCAGGGCGCGCTGGAGGACGTGGATGCGGGTCGAGAGGAACAGATAATCGGTGTCTTTGATTTGGTTCGCCATTTGTTCCTCCTTGTCACAGGCAGGCGGGGCGCTCAGCCCCTCCGCCAGAACTCGGAGCGGGTCGAGCCTGGTACTCAGGCAAAGAGGACCTCTGCCACCTGGCCCGCCAACTCGCTCCGGGTGAGCCGCACCAGCGTCTCAAAAGTGCAGTTGACCTCCACGTCTCCGTCGCTCAGCAGCAGTCCGCCCTCAAAGGAGCCGGTCTGGTCGCTGAGGGTCAGCTTCGCGGGTTTGCCCGCCTCCTCCAGCAGCTTGTTGGCCTGGGCCACCACCTGAGCGCCGCAGGCGTCCCGGTCCTTGGCGGAGAGGATCACCTGCTCCGCGCCGGTGCTGCTGGCCCGGACAGCCAGATTCGCCAGCAGGTCGGTGTTGGCGGCATCGTCCAGCCCCCGCAGCTCCTGCAACGCCTGACCAAAGGCGGCGTCCAGCATCTCCTGCTTGGCGGCCAGAGTCATTTTCCGGGCCTCCATCTGGGCGGAGGAAGCCAAATGCTCCTCCCGCTCCTGGGCGGCGGCCTGGCCCTTCCGGGTCAGGTCCTCATAGGTGCGCCGGGCCTCGGCGTCGCCCTTGGCGGTGATAGCGTCGGCGTCCTCTTTGGCCTTTGCCAAAATCGCGTCGATCTCCACCTGGGCGTCGCTGCGGATGCGGCTAGTGATTTTTTCAATACCTTGCATCGTTCAATCCATCCTTTCTGCAATGGTGGGCAGGATGGGATCAAGCCATGAACAGCAGCATCAGGAAGGAGGCCAGCAGGCACAGGATGGCGTAGAACTCGACCATGATGGCCATGATGATGCCCTTAGACATTTCTTCCGGACGGCGGGCCACCAGGTTGACACCGGCGGCGGCGCAGCGGCCCTGGGCGATTGCGGTGACGTAGCCGCCGATGCCCATGGGCAAGCAGGCGAAGCAGTAACCGATGCCCTGCGCGACGGTCAGGGTGGCGGGGGTGCCGCCGATGATGCCCAGGGTGAACAGGGCGTAGAACCAGACGACCAGACCATACAGGCCCTGGGTGCCGGGCAGGATCTGCAAAATCAGGCAGGACGCGAACTTGCCGGGGTCCTCAGAGATGACGCCCGCGGCGGCTTCGCCAACCGTACCAACGCCGCGGCCGGAGCCGGCGCAAGCCAAACCTACGGCGAGAGACGCGCCGATGACAGCGATATACAGACCGCCGTTAGCCAGTAATTCTTCCATGTTCAATTTTCCTCCTTGGTGAGAATGTCGGTGTATTTGGTGTCGTATTTCAGGGGACGGAAGGGAATGCCGCCCGAAATATAGAACTTGTTGAAGTACTCCAGGTACTGGAGACGGGCCGCGTGGACATAGGTGCCGATGAGGTTGACGCCGATGTTGAACACATGGCCGATGAGGAACACGATGATAAAGACCAGGATGTTCCGGGGGAGCGCGCCCAGGGTGTTGAACACCTGCGCGATGACGCTGGTGGCCAGCATCAGGGCCATCAGACGGGCGTAGGACAGCACGTCGCTGAGCCAGCTTGTGATGTCATACAGACTGGAGATGCCGCCCCAGAGCTTGCCGAAGAAGCTGGCGGCGTGGCGGCCCTGGGTGCAGATCAGAGCGACAACGCCCAAAATCAGCACGACGGGGGTGCCAATCAGCACGATGGCGCCGATGCCCACAAAGACGATCCACCAGGGGACCACGTCCAGCAGCGCGTCCACCGGCGTTCCGTCCCGGAAGCCCATATAGATGTGGATGCACTGGCCCATGACCAGATGGAAACAGCCGATGACGATGGCGATGATCAGCACCGTCATGGGGTCGTTCACAGGGTTGACGATGATGCCGTTGCAGAAGGTCACCATCCAGCCGGGCATGGCGGCAGTGCCGCCGGGGATAAAGTTCTCGTAGATGACTTCCAGTGCGTTGCCGAAGAAGCCGCCCACGAACACACCGCAGAGCGCGGTGCTGCCTCCCAGCCAGACGCCTAAGTGGAACATCCGGCCCATGGTCTTTTTGGGGTTGATGGTCTTGATGACGATCAGGGAGACCACCATGATGATAATGCCATAGGCGACGTCGGCAAACATGAAGCCGAAGAAGAACACGTACCAGAAAAAGTACAGGGGGTTGGGGTCGATGCCATTATAGGCGGGCAGGGAGTACATCTCCGTGACCATGTTGATGCATTCCATCCACTTGGGGTTGTCCAACTGGGTGGGGATGTCGTCGCCCTCCTGCGGGTCCCGGAAGGAATAAGCCGCGTCGAAGGAGTCCAGCACCTTTTGCACCTTGTTCAGCTTGGGGGCGGGGACCCAGCCCTCCAGGAAGATGATGGTGCCGTCGGTCATGGCCCGCTCCCGTGCGGCCTCCCGTGCAGCGTCCTGGTTCAGGCGGTCGGTGATCACCTGCAAGGTGCTGAGGCAGTCGGAATGGGTCTTGATTTTTTCGATTTCGGCCTGGCGCTGGGCGGCGACCTCCGCCAGCTCCCGGTCCACTGCGGCGATGTTTTCCGTCGCCGTCCCGGTCATGTTTTTATCAAACCGGGTGGCGGTGAAGGAGTAGGGCTTCATCGCCGCCTGAGCGTCAGCCCACTGGGATTTGTGGCACAGGAGCAGGATGTACTGCTGCTCCTTGTCTGCGCTGACTGAGATGACCTGAGACAGCGGCGCAGCCTGGTCCAGTTCCCCCCGCAGGTCGTCCAGCGAGGAGGTGGCGGGCAGCGCGCCCATCACGATCTCCACGTTTTCCGTGGAGCCGGTCTCCAGCGGCAGGTCCAGCGTTGTCCAGGGGACCAGGCTGGCGCGCTGGGCGTTGAGCTGGTTTTCCCGGGAGTTGAGCTGGGTGATGGCAGACACGCTGTCGTTGATCGCCTTGGCATGACCAAGCGCGTCCTCCAGCCGGGCCTGGTCGAAGAGGTCCTGTTCCTGGATCTTGGTGCGGGGTTTCAGGGCGCTGCCCTTGACGCCTGCGTACTTTTTCAGGGCGTCCAGTGCGGCGCTCAGCTCGTTGAGCTGGCCCTTCACCTGGCCCAGCCCGCTGGTGTTCCGGCCCAGCAAGGCCGTCCAGTCCGGGTCAGCCAGCTTGTCCGCCGGCTCGGAGATCTCCACGCAGCCCAGCCGCTCCAGTTGGGACAGAAGCGCTTCCTGGTCGCAGGCCAACGCCAACAGCTTGACGCGCTTCATCTTGACGATGGACATTAGCCATCCACCACCCTTCTGACAATCAGTGACGCTGCTTTTTCAAGCCGTCCTTGGGCCTCGGCACGAAGCTGATCGCAGGCACCCTCGGTTTCCCGGACCACCGCCGCCAGATGGGCCGCAGCGTTCTGTTCCGCCTGGGTCATCCGCGCCGCGTTTTCCGCCCGGGCCTTCTCCCTGGCCTGGGCCAGCTTTTGGGCGCTGGCCTTTTCCGCGTCAGCAACGAGCCTGCGGGCATCCTGAGCGGCCTGGGCCTTTTGGACCCTGGCGTCCTCTTCCGCCTGGTTCACCTGTTTGACTGCTTCCAGAGACATCGTCTCACCGCCTTTCGTTCTTAAGATTTTTCCGCAAATTGCTTCGATGGACCCACAAATGGGTATGCTACATCTTGTGTGTACCACTCAACATTTCGCCTGTTCCTATTGTACCTCAATTTGTACCCTTTGCACAAGGACAATTTTTGTTCTTTTTGGCACATTATCAAAAAAAGTATTGTGCAAAAAAAGCCATTGACAAGCGCAATGGGCAAAATGGCAAAAGAGGGCAGGTTATCCGCGGTTACTATTGGGTAGTATACCACCATATTTTATAAAAATCAACATACTATGAAAATTAAAACTAATGAATCTTAAAAAAAGCCGAAGGAAAGGAAAAATGAATTTTTTGATGCAAAAAAAGCGGCGCTTCTTACACGAAGCGCCGCTTGGCAGGGGTATTTTCGCTTGTCAGTCCAGATTCATCTGGCAGTAGGCCGCATCCCCGTCCAGGGAGCTGACCAGCAGCCCCAGGGCGTTGTCGGGATACCCGGCGTCGGTCAGGGCCTGGGACAGAGCCTCGGCGTCGTCCGTGTCGGCCTCCACCCACAGCCGTCCGCCCAACTGGAGCATATTCTCCAGGGTCTGGCCGGTGACGGCGTTCGCGCCGCCGGTGATGGCGTCGGTGGTGGTGATGACGGAGACGATGGTGTCGGTCCCCTCTACGGCCTCGGCCAGCTTCGCGTAGAAGACGCTGATGGTGGCCTCGAAGGTGTCCGGGTCGTAGCAGTCTGCGCTGAGGGAATCGGTGTCGCCGGTGGTGGGATAGGCCGCATTGTTCAGCACGACCTCGTCATAGCCCATAGCCGCCAGTTCCTGCACCATGCCGACGATGTAGTTCTGGAACTCCTCATTGGCGGGGTCGGCCCAGGTGCAGTCCTCTCCGTCGTACCAGGCGTCGCCGTCCGCGTCGTAGAGCTGGTAGTCCGCCGAATCCCCGGCGCTGCCGTCCTGGAAGCAGTCCACATAAGCCAGGGTGTAGTAGTCACTCTCGTTCAGCTCCGCGATGGTGTCCGCGATGGTCTTGCTCTTGGATTCACTGCAAGAGGCGTTGAACACGGCGGAGAGGTCCAGGCTGGAGGCGTAGTTCAGCGCGCCGCTGGACTCCTTTAAATAAAGCATAATGCCGTTGGCGCTGACATTCTTCAGGTCGCCCTCTGCGTAACCGGCGGTCACGTCGCCGATGGAGACGTGCTGAACCAGCAGGCCGCCGGTCAGGGCCTCAGGCCGGGTGACCGTTTCTTCATTCGGTTCGCTCTGGGTGCTTTCGTCCTCGGAGGGTTCGCCGTCGTCCTGGATGCTGGCGTCGGCCTCCGCGCTGACGGAGCCGTCTGCGGCGGAGCTTTCCTCATCGGGGGTCAGGGAGGCGTCGCCGCTGTTGTCCTTAGTGGCGAACAGGTTGGCGAAGAAGTTCCAGATGCGCTGGAAGAAGCCCACCTGCTCCTCGTCCTGGCCGCTTTCCGCGCTGGTGTCCGCGTCTGCGTCGTTGTTCTCGTCCGCAGCCTCGCTGGTATCTCCGCTGGACGCTGCGCCGTTGCTGGCATCGGCCTCCGGCTCGTCGGCCACAAGCTCAGTTTCCTCCTCAGTGGGCTGGGTGGATGTACTGGCATCAGTGCTGTTATCTGCGCTGGCATCCGCGCTGATTTCTGCGGCGTCGGTGGACTGGTCGCCGTCCTCCTCGGTGATGAGAAGGCCGTCGTTGTTGTTGTCGCCGTTGCCGTCATCGTCGGAAACGCTGGAGGAATTGGCCCAGGGCAGCTCCAGGTGGCCGCCGTTGGCGGTGTAAACCATGTACCGCTGGAGCGCCAGGGCGATGCCCCCCAGCACCAGCGCCACGACCACCAAAATGGTCACGATGACCTTGATGACAAAGGCCGGACCGCCGCCGCCGTAGTAGCGGCTGTAGCCATATTTATCCGTTCTGCGAAAAATCATGGAAAAATCGCCTCATCTCAGGGAACCGCGGCCCCGCCGGAGAGGGAGCGCGATCCGTCAGTCGTTTTCTTTTTTTGCGCGTTCAAACGCCTGCTGCATCAGGTTCAGGCCGTTGATGACCTGGCGCAGTTCGTCCTCGCTCAGGGTATCCATTGACTTGGAAAAACGGGCGAGCGCATAGTTGTGGGAATCCTCCTGGATCTCCCGGTACTTGTCGGTGACCTCCACAAAAATCACCCGGCGGTCCTGCTCGGAGCGCACCCGCCGCAGGAGGCCGGCGTTCTCCAGCCGGTCTACCACGCCGGAAATGGTGCTGTTTGCGCTGCCGGTGGCCTTGGCCAGGGCGCTGATGGGCATGGGTCCGTCGCTGTCCAGCAGGGTGAGCACCAGAGTCTGGGGGAAAGTCATGTTCTGTTTACCATAATGGCCCCGCAGCTCTTCGGAGACGCGGCGGCTGACCTGCAAATATGCGTGTAAAACCTCATTTGCTGCCTGCATAATCTATCCAACTCCTTATTTTAGTTCACTAAGATTGCGTATGAAACACAAGATAGATAAACTTAGGATACAGGCACAGGACAGGAAAAGTCAACAGGGCCGAAAGATTATTCACAGATACTTTACAGATTGGTCAAATTCACTTTAGAAAACAGGAAAATTCCCGGGAATCAACCGAGGAATCGGACAAAAAGCTCTCATTCCAAGAATCCCATTCTGGCAGAGCAGCGGGGAAAAGTCAAGGGGCAAAGAGACGAAAAAAGCGGCGGTTTCATCGGAGATATGCAGTGGTTCGATACTGGAGGGCCTCCGCCAGGTGGGAAACCTCCAGTTGCTCGGCCCCTGCCAGGTCCGCCACTGTCCGGGCCACCCGCAGGATGCGGTCATAGCTGCGGGCGGTCAGGGCCAGCTTTTCGTAAGCCTGCTTCATCAGGGCGGTACACGCCTCGTCCAGGCGGCAGTACTCCCGCAGCTCCGCCTGGCCCATCTGAGCGTTGCAGCGTGGCCCGTCCGGGCCGAAGCGCTGGCGCTGCCGCTGTCGGGCGGCGTTGACCCGCTCCCGGATGGCGGCGGAAGGTTCGCCGGGGGACCGGCGGCTCAGCTCGTCGAAGTCCAGAGAGGGCACGTCTACCTTTAAATCAATGCGGTCCAGCAGGGGGCCGGACAGGTGGCTCAAGTACTGGGCCACGCTCTTGGGGGAGCAGGTGCAGCGGCCGGAGGGGTGGCCGTACCAGCCGCATTTGCAGGGGTTCATGGCGCAGATCATCTGGAACTGGCTGGGGTAGGTCACGGAGCCGGAGACCCGGGAGATCTGCACCTCCCCGTCCTCCAGGGGCTGGCGCAGCACCTCCAGGGCGGCGGGCTGGAACTCCGGCAGCTCGTCCAG
>JAJPXR010000148.1 GCA_021205375.1 Clostridiales bacterium
CCTCTCGCCTCCCCTGAAAGGGGAGGGGGACCATGCGAAGCATGGTGGAGGGGTTCCCGGCTAACAGCTAACGGCTAACAACTAACAGCTACAATCAGGCGTTCTTGTTCTCGCTGACGGTCTCCTGCACGGCTTCCTGGGCGGCCTCGTCCACCTCATCGGGGACATAGCGCTTGGCGCCGTTCTTGCCGTGGCACTTCTTGAACTTCAGGCCGGAACCGCAGGGGCAGGGGTCGTTGGGACCCACCTTAGCGCCCTTGACGATGGGCATCCGCTTGGGCTTTTCGGACTCGTTGGCAGCCACCTTGTCCACCTTGCCATGCTCCGTACCGGCAGGAGCCGCCGCCTGACGGCGGGTCACGCCACCGGTCTGGATGTTCTGGGTACGGGGGTCGGTGGCGGCGTTGGTGTAACCGCGGCCCTCGGAGGTAACACGGGCCACCGCCCGCCGCTGGAGGGAGCGCTCCCGCAGCCGGAACAGGTACAGGCGGCGCACCGTCTCCTCCCGGATCTCGTCCATCATCAGCTCAAAGGCCTCGAAGCCAGCCTTCTTGAAGGCGACCACCGGGTCCTCCTGGCCGTAGGCCCGGAGCCGGATGCTCTGCTTCAGGTCGTCCATGGCATCCAGGTGTTCCATCCAGTACTCGTCCACGACGCCCAGCAGGATGACGCGCTCGGCCTCCCGCATACCGCCGTCGCCGGGCATTTTCTCGTTGACGATGGCCTCTTTCTGGGCGTAGATGTCCAGCGCGCGGGCCTTGACCGCCTCGATCAGCTCCTCCGGCGTCTTTTGGGCCATTTCCTCCTCGGTGTAGTTCAGCTCGTCCTCCGTCAGGAACATGGTGCGGTATTTCGCAATGGCGTCCTGGAAGTCCTCTACGGTCAGGTGGTGCTGCTCGCCCACCTTGGCGTTGATGGCGTTGGTGATGCTGGCGGAGATCATCTCCAGGATGCTGTCCTTCATGTTCTCCCCGGCCAGCACCTTGCGCCGGTCGGCGTAGATGACCTCCCGCTGGGTGTTCATCACGTCGTCGTAGTCCAGCACGTTCTTACGGGTCTGGAAGTTCCGGGACTCCACCTTCATCTGGGCTTTTTCGATGGCGTTGGAGAGCATTTTCGCGTCGATGGGGGTGTCCTCGTCGATGCTCAGGTTGTCCATCATCTTCTGGATCCGGTCGGACCCGAAGAGCCGGAGGATGTCGTCCTCCAGGGACAGGAAGAAGCGGCTCTCGCCGGGGTCGCCCTGACGACCGGAACGTCCACGGAGCTGGTTGTCGATACGGCGGGCCTCGTGGCGCTCGGTGCCCAGGATGAACAGACCGCCTGCGTCGCAGACCTTCTGGGCCTCATCCGCGATCTCGGCCTTATACTTGGCCTGGCTCTCCACGAACATCTTCCGGGCGGCCAGCACGTCCTCGTTGTTGGTGTCGGCGTAGCCGGTGGCCTCAGCGATGACCTCGCCGTTGTAACCGGCCCGGCGCAGGTCGGCCTTGGCCAGGTACTCGGCGTTGCCGCCCAGCATGATATCCGTACCACGACCGGCCATGTTGGTGGCCACGGTGACGGTTTTCAGCTTGCCGGCCTGGGCGATGATCTCGGCCTCCTTCTCGTGGTTCTTGGCGTTGAGGACGTTGTGGGGGATGCCCGCCTTGCGCAGCAGCTTGGACAGGTGCTCCGACTTCTCGATGGAGACGGTGCCCACCAGCACGGGCTGGCTGCGGTCATAGCACTCCTTGATCTGGGCGACGATGGCGCGGTACTTGCCCTCCTCGGTCTTATAGACCACGTCGGGGTTGTCCTTGCGGATGACGGGCTTGTTGGTGGGGATCTCCACGATGTCCAGGTTATAGATGGAGCTGAACTCGTCTTCCTCGGTCATGGCGGTGCCGGTCATGCCGGAGAGCTTGTCGTACAGCCGGAAGAAGTTCTGGAAGGTGATGGTGGCCAGGGTCTTGGACTCGTTCTGGACCTTGACGCCCTCTTTAGCTTCGATGGCCTGGTGCAGACCCTCGTTGAACCGGCGGCCAAACATCAGACGGCCGGTGAACTCGTCCACGATGATGATCTGGTTGTCCTTCACCACATAGTCGATGTCCTTCTTCATCACGCCCCGGGCGCGGATGGCCTGGTTGATGTGGTGGTTCAGGGTGGTGTTGTCCTCGTCGGCCAGGTTCTCCACGTGGAAGAACTGCTCCGCCTTGGCGATGCCGCGGGCGGTCAGGGTAGCGGTCTTGCGCTTTTCCTCCACCACGTAGTCGTAGTTCTGCTCAACGGTCTCGTCGATCTCCTTGTCCTCGGTCTCGGCGATGGTGTAGCAGTCCAAGCTCTTGGCGAACAGGTCCGCCTGCTGGTAGAGCTGGGTGGATTCCTCGCCCCGGCCGGAGATGATGAGGGGGGTACGGGCCTCGTCGATGAGGATGGAGTCCACCTCGTCCACGATGGCGAAGGACAGGTGACGCTGCACCACGTCCCGGTCATAGACCGCCATGTTGTCCCGCAGGTAATCGAAACCGATCTCGTTGTTGGTGCCGTAGGTGATGTCGGCGGCATAGGCGTCCTGGCGCTCCTTTTTGGTCAGGCCGTGGACGATGAGGCCCACGTTCAGGCCCAGGAACCGATAGACCTTGCCCATCCACTCGGAGTCGCGCTTGGCCAGGTAGTCGTTGACGGTGACGATATGGACGCCGTTCCCGGCCAGCGCGTTCAGGTAAGCGGGCAGGGTGGCCACCAGGGTCTTGCCTTCACCGGTTTTCATCTCGGCGATACGGCCCTGATGGAGGATAATGCCGCCGATGAGCTGCACCCGATAGGGCCGCAGACCCAGCACGCGGTCCGCCGCCTCCCGGCAGGTGGCGAACGCCTCCGGAAGAAGCTCGTCCAGCGTTTCGCCGTCGGCGAGACGAGCCTTGAACTCGTCGGTCTTGGCCCGCAGCTCCGCGTCGCTGAGGGCCTTGTACTCATCGGCCATGGATTCGATTTTATCCACAATGGGGAGGATCTTCTTGACCTCCCGCTTGGAATTGCTGCCAAACAGTGTTTTAAGCACACCCATAAGTGATGTTCCTTTCTATCTTGATCCCTCTTGAGAAAGAGAGGGGTATTCATACAGTGGGCATTATACCATAAACTGCGCCAAGAAAAAAGGGGGAATTTCAAAGAATGCCCAGGAAAATTTGCTTTTCCTCGATTTTTTTCGAGGGACATACCCCATTTTTTCATTTTGGGGCGTGTTTTGGCAGGAGCAACTTTTCCGCTGTCCTGTAGAATTTCCCATTTTCAATTGCAATGCAGCGGTCAGGGAACGGTACGCACAACTCTCTGGCCGCTGACCGTTCAGGCACACTGATATTGGACGGGAAGCTCATGAAGATTATAATATAGATGAAAAAATCTGCTCCGGTCCACCAAATTGCCGCTGCTTGTGATATACTATACTCAGCCGAAAAGCAAGCCAGGAGGAGACTCACTTTTGAGCCTTTCCAATTTCGCCATCACTGAACTCCCTTTGGAAAGGACCGAGATGAAAACAGAGATGCCGTCTAAGAAACAAATCCGATATTACAAAACGCTCCAGGACGACTTCGTAGAAAGCTCCGACCAGGAGCATACTTTGCCAGATGATTATATCTGGATACGGGAGAGCAAAGGGGCCAGATTCGCCCGGCCAGTTTTGTACGCCATCGGCTACCTGTTCGCGCTGCTCTACGGGAAGCTCGTCCTCCACCTGAAAATCGTCAGGGCCGTTGACATGAAGGACTATCGCACTACCGGCGCAGTCGTCTATGGCAACCACACGCAGCCCATCGGAGACGTGTTTGTCCCTGGCCTGGTATGTGCCCCTAAACGGTGCTACACGATTGCAAGCCCTGCCAACCTGGGGATCCCGGTCATTGGCGCGCTGCTGCCGTGGATGGGCGCGCTGCCGATTCCATCGGACTTCCGGCAGATGAAAAAATTCCTCGGCGCGGTCCGCCAGCGGTTACAGGAAAACAACTGCGTCGTCGTTTACCCGGAGCAGCACGTCTGGCCGTACTGCACCCAAATCAGGCCGTACCCTGCGACCTCATTCGACTACGCAGTCAAAAACGAGGTCCCTGCCTTTTGCATGACCACCACTTACCAGCGCCGAAGGTTCTCAAAAAAGCCGAGAACTACCGTATATCTGGACGGTCCATTTTGCGCCGACGCCAGTCTCTCGCCCCAGGCGCAAAAGGAAGCGCTGCGGGATCAGGTTTACGCCTGTATGCAGAAGCGAAGCGAGCAGAGTACCTATGTGTATGTGGAGTACCGTCCGGCGGCGGAGGAAAACGGGACAACGGACAAATAGAACAGCCAAAAACGAGCGAGAACTTCCCTGTAGAAAGTTCTCGCTCGTTCGTTTTTACCTTGGTTAAGAACTCAGAAGGGACGTTCCCTCCTCAACTGGCGGCCTGCGCCGCCCCGTGATTCATGATGAGCATTTGCAGGCGGTTCTCCACGTTGGCATAGCTGGTGTCCGGGTCCAAATCCAGGGGGAGGATGGAGATGCCCGGATACTCCTCCTTGAGCCGCTTGATGACGCCTCGGCCGCAGACGTGGTTGGGCAGGCAGCCGAAGGGCTGCAAAATGATGAAGGATTTCACGCCTTCCTTGGCGTTGTGGGCGATTTCCGCCGCCATCAGCCAGCCCTCCCCACAGCTCAGCGTCTCCGGGATGATGTCGCTGACCTCCTGGTACAGCTCTTTTGGCCGTCTGGCGCACTCGTAGAGGGGGTGCCGGACGGCGATTTTCTCCAGCTGACGCTGGACGTAGTCGAACAGGCCCTCCACCAGCTGGGGATAGGGCGGGATGTTGGCGTGATAGTCCTTGATTTCGCACTCTGTCGCCCGGAAGTCCTTCCGCAGCTGGTCGGTGATGCGGGGGAAGGCCGTCTCCATGCCGTTGTCCTCCAGGTACCGCTCGATGTTGAAGTTGGAACCGGGGTGATAGGTCACCAGCAGCTCGCCGGTGACGAACACCTTCGGCTTCAGGTGGCTCCGGTCATAGGGAATCTGCCCCATCCGGTCGATGCAGTGGGCGAACGCCCGCCTGGCGCTGCTCACGCCCTTGCGGATGCTCTCCCCCAGCTGGGCCACGCAGTCGTTATAGACCTCGTCCGTCTCGCCGGGGTGCAGCTCGTAGGGGCGTATCTTCCGGCACAGGTCGGTGAGGATGTCCAGCATCATAAAGGTCCAGACCGCCTCCCACACCGCGCTGACGCCCAGCACCGCCACGCCGGGGTGCATCTCCTTGGTGTCGCCCATGTCCGTGGTGACGATGGGCACCTCCGTAAATCCGGCCCGGTCCAGCCCCTTGCGGAGCAGCCCCGCATAGTGGGACATCCGGCAGTCGCACTGGAACTTCACCATGGCCACGGCCACCTCGTCCTGTTGGTAGTGCCCCTCCTGCAGGGCGCTGATGAGCTCCCCTATCACCATCTGACAGGGGAAGCAGATGTCGTTGTGGACATACTTCTTGCCCAGGGCGATCTGCTCCCGCCCGCCGATGGGTAGCGTCTGAACCCTGTAATGCTCCTTCTCCATGATGGCGGAGAGCAACACCGAGACCTCCTTGGAGATGTTGGGCACCAGGATGGTGCGGGTCTTCTTGTCCTTTTTGTAGAACTTGGTGGGGCTGGGCTCAGGCAAGTCCCGGTGCCAGTGTTCCAGCGCCTCCCACAGACGGGCGTCCCGCCGCTTGATGTCAATGGTCTCCAGGAAGGACTGGATGCGGATACCCAGGGAGCCGGTGGCGTCGCTCTCGTCCACCTTGAGGATGAGGGGGGACTTGCCGCCGCTCTCGCTCAAGATCCGGCTGATCTCGTCGGACAGAATGGCGTCGTGGCCGCAGCCGAAGCTGACGATCTGCACATACTCCAGCGCCGGGTTCTTCGCCGCCACCATGGCCCCCTCCAGCATTCGGGTGTGGAAGTTGTTGGTGATTTCAATGGTGGTGTTTTTCAGGTCCTGCTCACTGAGGTGGGGCAGGCTGTCCACGGTCAGCACCGGGATACCCCGCTCCTCGAACCGCTTGAAGATGTCGTGGCAGATAAAGGGGTCGGTGTGGTAGGGGCGGCCTGCCAGCACCACCGCATAGGAGCCGCGCTCCTCCGTCTGGCGCAGCACCTCCTCCCCCCGTCCGGTCAGGGTGCTGCGGAAGGTGCAGAGCGCCTGCTCGCCGTCCGCGAAGGCGGACTCCGCCGCCTCCCTGGAGGCGCCCAAAGTCTCCACCGCATAGCGGCAAATCTGCTTCTTCCGGTCCTGCTCCGCGAACCAGTGAAAGACGGGGGTATCGAAAATCACCTGGTTGTCCCGCCCCGGGTCCTGGGCGTTACGCACCACCATGGGGTAGCCCTGGAGGACGGAGCAGACGTAGGGGCTGAGCTTGTCCACCCCCTCCGGGGGCATGTGCATCACATAGGGGAAAAAGATGCGGTCAACCCCCGCCTGCGCCAAGTCCATGATGTGGCCGTGTACCAGTTTGGCCGGGAAACAGACCGTGTCGGAGGCCACATATTGCAGCCCCTGCTCATACAGTTTGCGGGAGCTTTTGTGGGAGAATTTCACCCGGTAGCCCAGCGCCCGGAAGAAGGTGCTCCAGAAGGGCATACTGTCCCAGAACTCCAGCACCCTGGGCAGGCCGACGACCTCGCCCTTATCCGGGGCGGTCTGCTGATAAGGGTAGTCCTGAAACAGCAGCTTTTCCCGCTCCGCAAACAGGTCTGCCGGTTTGTCCTTTGCCGGTTTCTCCGGCGCGGAGCCGTTCTGCGCCTCCGCCGCCCCCTTCTCGCACCGGTTGCCGGAGGTCCATTGCTTCCCGGTGGAGAAGCGAACGATGGTGCGGCTGCACCGGTTGCCGCAGCCCAGGCAGGGGACGCCCGTCTGCGTCTCGTAGTTGAAGCGTTCCACCGCGTCAAAGCCGATGAAGGAGGACGAGCTGCCGTGACCGTAGCCGGATTCCGCCACCTGACGCTTCACCGCCAGGGCTGCGCCGATGGCCCCCATCTCGCCGGGGTAGGGGGCCAGCTTCACCTCCGCGCCGAGATACTCCTCCAGCGCCCGCAGCACCGCCCGGTTGCGGAAGGTGCCGCCCTGCACCACAATGCAGTCCCCCAACTGGGCGGTGTTGGAGATGCGCACCACCTTGGTGAACACGTTCTCAATGATGGAACGACACAGCCCCGCCATAATGTCGTCCGGGCCTTTGCCCCGCCGCTGCTCGTTGATGATGGTGCTGTTCATAAACACGGTGCAGCGGCTGCCCAGATGGGCCGGGGCCTCCGACCGAAACGCCGCCTCTGCGATTTTCTCCACAGGGAGGTTCAGGTTCACCGCAAAGTTTTCCAGGAAGGAGCCGCACCCGGAGGAACAGGCTTCGTTCAGCATGATGTTGGTGATGATGCCATCCTCCAGCCAGATGGCCTTCATGTCTTGGCCGCCGATGTCCAGCAGGAAGGTGGCCTCTGGATAGTACTGGGTGCAGCCCATAGAGTGGGCCACAGTCTCCACGGTGTGGTAGTCCGCGCCAAATGCCTGGGCCAATAGCTGCTCACCGTAGCCGGTGGTGCCCAGGCCCAGAACCGTCAGCTTGATGCCCTGGGCGTCGTACTTCCGCTTGAGGGCGTTCAGACCGTCCCGCACCACCAGCAAAGGCTCCCCTTTGTTGTTTGCGTAGAACCGGTCAATGACCCGCTCCTCCTCGTCCAGCAGGACGAATTTGGAGGTGGTGCTGCCGGAGTCGATGCCCAGCCAGACCCGCAGCTCCCCGTTCACCGGCGTCGGCTGGCACAGGTCTTTCAGCTCCCGGTCATGCCGCGCCTGAAAGGTCTGCTGCGCCTCCAAAGAGGGGAAAAAGGGCTTCTGCACGTCCTCGTCTGCGCTGGAGGTTTCCTCCGCCTGCTCCAGCCGTTTCAACAGCTCCCCCAGGGTGGCGGTGTCCCTCTCGTTGGGGAAAAGCTGGTCGATGGCGATGGCCGTGCCGTAGGCCACGATGGTTTCCGGATGTTCCGGGCGGACAATGTCGTTTTCCGCCAGGTGCAGCCGCTCCGCAAACACCCGTACCAAAGTGGGGTGGAAGGTCAGCGGGCCGCCTTCAAAAATGATAGGAGCTGTCAGCTCCAGCCCCTGGGCCAGCCCGCCAATGGTCTGCTTCACGATGGCGTGGAAGGTGGATAGGGCGATGTCCTCCTTCCTGGCTCCTGAGAGGAGCAGCGGCTGGATGTCCGTCTTGGCGAACACACCACACCTGCCGGAGATGTCGTAAACCGTACGGCCCTGCTCCGCCAGAGCTTCAAACTGCTCCGGCTCCACGTTCAGCAGCGCCGCCACCTCGTCAATGAATGCGCCGGTGCCACCGGCACAACTGCCGTTCATCCGCATATCTGAGGTTTGGAGCTGGCCCTTTTGCTCGTCGTAGTAGAAGAACACGACCTTTGCGTCCTGTCCGCCCAGCTCCACGGCGGTTTTCACATTGGGGTACAGCGCCCGAACGGCGGCGGAGTTGGCCACCACTTCCTGTATGTACGGGACACCCAGCTTTTGCGCGATCGGCCTGCCGCCGGAGCCGCAGACCGCCGCCCGGAACTGCGCCGCAGGGAAAAGTCCTGCCGCTTCCCGGAGCAGACTTTCTACTGTTTCCTGCTGCCTGGCGTTGTGCCGCACATAGCGTGCGTGGAGCATTTTCCCGGTTTCCGGGTCGGTGACGACCACTTTGACGGTTGTGGAACCCACGTCGATACCAAGGCGAAGGGTTTTGACTGTCTCTTCCACAACGATCCTTCCTTTCTGTGCGGGCTATTCGCCCCTTTGAGCCCGTGGAATCCAGCCGGCGATGTCGCTCTCGTCAAAGTCATAGGTCAGCTTTTTTCCGTAGGCCTGTTCATAGGCGGCCACCTTCTGGCGGTAGTCCTGCGCCATCATTTCCTCACTGTTTTCCCGGTCGCTTTTGGCTGGGTCGGGATAGATGGGCGGGAGAATGTGCATGACATACCGGGTCTTGTGGAACTGGTCGTTCTCCTGCCCCGGTAAGTCCCGGATCTCCACAAAGAAGGAAACCACGGGAACACGGTTGATGGCGGCGTAGTGGTAGGCGCCCCGTTTGGGCGGCCGGGGCTTCCGGTAGTGGAACCACATCTCCTGCTCCGGATAAATCAGCACGGCGTGCCCCTGCGCCAGCCGCTCGTGGAGCATGGGGCCAAAGTGCTTGCGGAGATAGGTGGTGTTGTTGGCCAGAGGGATGATATCCTCGTGGTTCATCAAAAAGCCGATCCACCCCTTCATGGCCAGGTTCGTCTCCTGGCTGACCATGAAAAGCCGCCGCCAGCCCGCCTTGTTGATGGCGCTGCGCACCGCTGTATTGTCCAACGGACTGAAGTGGTTACTGGTCACGATGACGCCGCCGTGAACCCCGGCCAGGTTTTCCAGCCCCTCGATTTTGGTGCTTCGGTTCAGGTATCTGGTGACGGTGTCCGTCAGCGCTCTGGCGCAGACGTTGCAGAACCGATAGCCAAAGGTTTTATAGTTGTCCAGAAAATGCTGGGTGATGGCGTCCTGTTCCTCTTTGGACAAATCAGGGTCATCCACCTCTACTTTGCAGTTCAGGTCACCGCGCTCCGCGGCGGCGCGCATATTGGCCACGACCTGCTCTTTGTTGCCTCCGATCAACATACACGAATCCTCTCTCCTTTTTCGTTCATCTTGCGGAAGGTGATGGGCTGTTTGCACACTTCCGGCCCCTTGCGCACCATGTTGCCCAGGCAGGTGCGGTCAGACAGCTTCTGCTCCTCAGAATAAGTCTCCTTGTGCCGCACGATGTCCTCATAGAAGGGGGACCCCTCTGCATAACGCCAGAAGTAGTCCGCATACGGGATATTGTCATAGCACCAGGGCTTCTGAAACAGGTTGTAGTGGATCAGGTTGGGGTGCTCCAATGTCGTACCCGTTCCGCCGCCCTCCGGCGGCATGGCGTCCCAGCTCTCGTCCAGGTAGACGATTTTCCCGCTGCACATGGCGTTGAAGTAATCCTGATCGGGCGCGAGGCAGTCAAAGTGATAGGTTTGGAGCAGGTGGAGGAAATGCCTGGAGAAGTCCACCTCCCGCATCTTTTTCAGGTTCATCACCAGGATACCAGAGTTGATATACTGGTCGATGGGAACGCCCACAGCATTCTCCACATACTCTACCAGTTCGGGCACTGGCGTGATAGAGCGGTCAGCGCAGGCGGCGATGATGTTGTCCCCCAGCTCGGTCTGGAAGAGCCGGGAGATGTCGCCCGGCACCACAATATCGCTGTCCAGATAGATCCCCTTGTCGTATTCGGGGAACAAATCAGCAATAAAGAGCCGAAAATAGATTGTTAGTGTAAAGTAATCACACCGCAATCTATTCTCGGCTCGGTCTGTGATGCCTGCCAGTTTGTCTTTTACCGTCAAGCGGTACTTCCGCTTCGCTCCCTGCATCTCAAGAAAGCGTATTTGGAAGGGAGGCTTTACATTGGCTGAGAGCTTTTCCTGGCTCTCCTCAGTCAAGTCCTCATGGAGGACGATGATTTGATACGTGTGGGATTTGGACGCATTTTCCATCATGGAGCGAATTGCACAGTCCAGGTAGGGGGCATAGCTCTCGTCTACGGTGAAAAAGATTGGAATTTCATCCTGCTTCATAGCAAGTATCCTTTCATGGCGGTGGTGACATCAGTATACTCCTGAAAAATGTCATCATATTCATGCAGCTTCAGCTTTTGGTGCACCTGCTCGATCTGCCAGGGTTTCACCGTCAGGGTGTGTATCCAGGGGAAAAAGCGAAAGCTGGTGGTGAAATGTTGAAACACGGTGTTTTGATGCAGCTTCCGCTGCTCGTTGTAGGCCCGGCCCCAGCGCTTTTTGGATTGGGCCAGCTTGTTGATAGCGGACTGATCCGGCATGAACATTTGCTTGTCACGGCACATGGCCCTGCACCGGGCGAACAGGCCGGTCTCCCGGATATGTCTCAGGTTCAGCAGCAGCACCCCGGAGTTGAGGTAATCCATATGGAACAATTGATTCCGGAAGACCCATTTGCCATAGTAATCCAGCACGCCGGCCATCTCACACCCATCCATGTCCTGGTGGTAAAAGGCGCTGTAGTCCCCCCGGCACAGCACATCGTTGTCCAAATACAGGATGCGCTCCGGCAGCTCTGGCACCTGGTCGGCATACAGCCGCAGCATACAGCAGGGGGTGAAGCGGGTGCCCAGGTTGGCCGTGGGCGGCTCCGCCTGGAACAGACCGGTTGCGTCGATGCGTGTGACAGTGTTTCTTTTGTCCTGCCGTTTGACATAGGAATCCAAATACCGAACGGTCTCATGTGTGACGGGTATAATCTGATGCTCCCCCAAAGTCAGATTCATCGTCATCACAAAGATATGCAGCGGCTCCGCCGTGTGTCTGAGCAGCGACAGGACAGACAGGATCAGGCCGTCCTCGATGTTTCTGTCCCCACAGTACAGGACGTTGACACCGCTTTCTGATTGCTTGTCGTGTTCCATCATGGCTGTGTTCCCTCTGCCTGCTCCATCCAGGTGCATCTCCCTGGCTGACATATTTACCGTGCGACATGTATCGCACGATTTATATTATACCCTCCTGTGAGCAGTTCATCAAGGGACAAAATCAGACAAGTGTCGTATAACATAGAATGAACCACGCATTTCACTCTAGAGAATCAATGAGAGTACGTTTTCCATCTTGCGATTTTCGCAAAACCTTTCAGGCACTTACCTGGAAATTTCCGCGCAGCCTTTCCCGGACCTTGCGCAGCTCCTGCGGGTAATCCTCGCCGCCGGAGTTACACCGTTTGTCCATTCGACTTCGGGAAGTCCCCGCACTGTTCCGAGCGGGAAAATAAATTTTATAAAATCATTCTTTGCTATTGACTTTAATAA
>JAJPXR010000094.1 GCA_021205375.1 Clostridiales bacterium
GCGCAAATGCAGGGAGCTATGGCCCTTTCGGGCCATGCGAGTCGCAAAGGGGAGGAGGGCCGCCGCCTTTAGGCGGTGGCGCAGGGAGGGGCAAAGCCCCGGAAGTGCCGCTTGACGGCGGAGGGGTTTTCAGCTAAGAGCTAACATAGAAAGAAGCGAACCACAATGGAACAAAACTTATACGCACAGCTCAGCAGCCTTCTGGTCTACCGGGGGCTGCTCCAATTAAAGCCAGTCAGCGCCCTGCAAACCCTGCTGAAAAATCTGGAGGCTGGCGAGGCCAAAGTGGACGACTACGCCAACGTCTTTTACGCCCTGACCGCCGAGGGCTGCGACAGCCTGGCGGAGTACCTCCACGAGCACATCCGCTACGATGAGTCCCCCTTTGCCGAGGCTGCCGCCCGTGGTCAGGTCTCCGGCGTCATGGAGCGGGCCGCACGACACGACATCCAGGTGCTGCAAAACGTCTCCAACCTCCGCTGCAAAGAGCTGAAAGGCGAGCTTGCCGCCCAGCAACCCTCCAGTTGGCGGACGCTGGTGGAGGAACTGCCGGAGTGGAACGTGGGCGCCGCCTTCTCCTATGAGGAACTGCTGCGGTTCTACCAGATCAACGGCAGCGGCACCTTCGCCCGCTATCAGGCGTTCGTCTGGCAGGAGGGCCAGCTCTACCCGGTGCCTCACCCAGACTTCCTGCCCGAAGGGTCCATGTGGGGCTACCAGCGCCAGCGGAACCAGGTCATCGAGAACACCCGCGCGCTGATGGCCGGCAAAGCGGTGAACAACGTGCTGCTCTACGGGGCCAGCGGCACCGGCAAGAGCGCCACAGTCAAAGCCATGCTGGGGATGCCGGAGTTCGAGGGCCTGCGGCTCATCGAGGTCCAGAAGGAGGATCTGACCGACATCCCCCGTCTGGTGCGCACCTTGGGCCACCGGCCCCAGAAGTTCATCATCTTCATCGACGACCTGGCCTTTGACAAGGCGGACAAGACCTTCTCCTCCCTGAAAACCATTCTGGAGGGCGGGCTGGAGCCGCGCCCCGCCAACGTGGCAGTCTACTGCACCTCCAACCGGCGGCATCTGGTCCGGCAGAACTTCTCCGACCGCAGCGGCGACGAGGTGGACGCCAACGAGACCATCCAGGACAAAACCTCCCTGGCCGAGCGGTTTGGCCTGCGGATTTTGTTCTCCGAGCTGAACAAGGCCCAGTTTATCCAGATGGCCGAGGATCTGGCCCACGCCAAGGGCCTGAATGTGGACCACGAGACCATCCAGGCAGAGGCCGTCAGGTGGGACATCCGGCATCCCAGCCGCAGTCCCCGCTCCGCCAACCAGTTCGTGGCCAGCATGATGGCAAAATATTGCTAAAGCTCACCCCCCTCTCTCCTCCGGGAGAGGGGGCGTTCTTTTTTTAGGGAAAGCCGGAAATCCTGAAAGAAATCGCATCTTTCCTGCAATTTCACAGTGAATTGCTCTTGCGCAACGGGAGAAAAACGGATATGATATAGTATATTGGTTTAACACCCCTCTGTTCGACAAATTCCGCGACAGAGTTAGATAGATGCGTAACAAGGAGTTATCAAATGACCAGTGCTGATCATGTTTGCCTTTTGTGTATGAGGGAAACACCGGCGCCGCGCCAGTACCCCTGCCCATTCTGCGGCGGTGACGACCGCACACTGACCCTTTGTTCCCCGGCGCTTCCGCCCCGGACGGTTCTGGACCACCGCTATGTGGTGGGTGGCACCCTGGGTCAGGGCGGATTTGGCATCACTTACCGGGCCTATGACCTGCGGATGGGCAACACGGTTGCCGTAAAAGAATATTTCCCCTCCTCGCTGGTGGGGCGCGATTCCTCCGTCTCCACCACCGTCACTGTCAACGCCATCAAGGGGACCCGCGCCCTGGACGAGTACGCCAGCGGTCTGCGCCATTTCCTCTTTGAGGCCCGCCGTCAGGCGAAACTGGCCTCCTCCCCCGGTGTGGTTTCCGTCACCGACTTTTTCGAGGCGAACAACACCGCCTATTACATCATGGAGTATGTGGACGGCTCCACCCTCGTCAAATACATGAAGCGCCCCCTGCCTCTGGATCAGGTGCTGGACCTGCTGGAGCCGATCTCCGACTCCCTGGTCAGCATCCACGAGGCCGGGCTGATCCACCGGGACATCAGCCCGGACAACATCATGTGCGCTAAAAACGGCCAGCGAAAGCTGCTGGACTTCGGCGCGTCCCACAGCTTCACCGAGGAAGAGAGCACCACCGGCAACGCCACCCTGAAACACGGCTTCGCCCCGCCGGAGCAGTACGGCTCCAGCAACCTGCAAGGCCCCTGGACGGACGTGTACGCCTTCGCCGCCACGGTCTACTGGTGCCTGACCGGGAAGATCCCGCCGGACTCCATGGACCGGAGCATCGGCGGCGACAAGCTGAAGCCCCCATCTGCTCTGGGCGCAGATGTCACGCCGGAAGCGGAGGCGGTGCTGCTGCGGGGCATGGCCCTGCCGGTCACCGCCCGGTATCAGGACATCCCCACCTTCTGGAACAAGCTGAAAAAGGCCGCCACCGGTCCGGAGCGGCTGAACATCCCGGTGCGCCCCTCTCCTGCCTTCTCTGACCCGGACGGAAAGACCATGGTGGTCACCCCCATGGAGCCGCCGGAGCGCACTAAGGTGCCGATCACCCCCATGGAAAAGCCTGGCTCCGCTGACCGCAAACCGGCAGCAAAGCCGGTGACAGTGGAGGAACCGGAACACACCGTTCTCCCGGCGGAGCAGCCGTCGGAGAATCCCCCCACTGTTTTTGCGCCCACCACACAGACGAAGCCCGATTTGCCTCCGCCCTCGGCGGAAGAGCCTCTGACAACCGTTGTGGAACCATCGGAACCGGACGATACGCCAGAGGAGCCGCTCATCTCCGAGCCGGATATCACCCTTTACCGCCCCATCGAGACCGGCGGCACATCGGAAAACGCCCCCCAGGAGCCAGAGGTATCTGTCATCACCCGGCCGGACCGGCGTCTGCTGGCCCTGATGATCTGCGTCATCATCGTGCTGGCCGTGGCCCTGGTGTTCACGGCGGCGGTGCTGCCTCAGATGGCTTCCCCGGGCGACAGCAGTGTTGTCTCCGGTGACGTTGTCACCATTGCAGGAACGGACTACCCGCTGGACACCACCGAGCTTTATCTGACCGGGGACGGCTCCTCTGCCAGCGCCTATTCCCCTGACGGGGACGTGCTGGAGGTCTCCTACCTGACCAAGTCCGACTGGAACGCCATTTGCCAACTGACAAGCCTGAAAAAGCTGTCGATGTCAAACTGCGGTCTGACCAGTCTGGAGGGCATCTCCGCCCTGACCGAGCTGGAGGTCCTGGACGTCAGCGGCAACGACCTGAGCAGCCTCTCCGCTCTGTCCGAGCTGGACGGCCTGGTGGAACTGTACGCGGCGGGCAACAGCATCAGCGACCTCTCCCCTCTCTCCGGCCTGACCGACCTGAACGTTTTGGACCTGTCTGACAACAACATCTCCGACCCGGCCCCCTTGCAGCGGCTGTCCCATTTGACGAATCTCTCCTTGGCCGGCAACCGCCTGACGGACATCTCAAGTCTTGCTTCTCTCACCGGGCTGACCACTTTGGACCTGTCCGACAACCAACTGGAAAGCCTGTCCAGCCTCTACGCGCTCTCTGACTTGCAAGCCCTTTTCGTGGACGGCAACCCTCTGACCAACAGCCAGCTAGAATCTTTTTCCAGCCGTCTGAGTACCTGCACCCTGGACGTGGAGGTACTGGACATCCCGGACACCGTCACCATCGGCGGCAAGAGCTATTCCACCTCTCTGACCAAGCTGGACCTCAGCTCTGCCAGCCTGGGGGACGGGGACATCGACGACCTGAAATATATGGTCAACCTGACCGAGCTGGATTTGTCCGGCAACGCCATCAGCGACTTTTCCGCCGTCTCCCGGCTGTACAGTCTGACTTCGCTGACCATGAGCTACAACCGGGCGGAGGACATCTCCTGCCTTTCCGGGCTGATCCATCTAAAGACCCTCTACCTGTCCTCCAACAACATCTCTGACCTGAGTCCCATTGCGACCCTGACCGAGCTGGAGACCCTGGCCATTGGCAACAACCCCTTCACCAGCCTGGACCCGGTCAGCGGCCTGACCAATTTGACCCTGCTGGTCATGTGCGACTGCCAAATCGACGGTCTGGAGCCGCTTTACACCCTGACCAACCTGATCGAGCTGCGCATCAGCGACAACACCTACTCTTCTGAGGAACTGGAGGCGCTGCAAACCGCGCTGCCCAAGTGTACCATCAACCTGTTCTAAGGAACCTCTGATTCGGGAGGAGGCGAACTCCTGTGAATGACATCCAAAAACCGTCTGCCGGGGAACTGGCAAGCCACGCCTGCGGCACTCTGCTGAACATCGGCAGTCGGCCCGACCAGCAGGACAGCATCGCCGTCTCTGACCTGAGCGACGAGGCGCTCTATGCCCAGCGGGGAGCGCTGCTGACCCTGGCCGATGGGATGGGCGGTCTTTCCAACGGCAGCGCGGTCAGCCGTCTGCTGGTGGACGCCCTCCAGCGGGCCTTTGTCCAGCGTCCGGTGGACACTGACCCCGCCCCCTGGCTGCTGGAGTTACTGGGGGATGCCAATCGCCAGGTCAACCAAATGCTGGAGGGCAAAGCGCCCAGTGGCTCCACCCTGGTCATGGCGCTGGTGCAGGGCGACCAGCTCTACCACCTCTCTGTGGGGGACAGCCGCATTTACCTGGCCCGCGGGGAAGGGTTAATTCTCCTGAACCGGGAGCAGACCTACGGGCGCAAGCTGGACATGACCCTCCTAAAGGAGATTTTGCCCGCCAGCGCCGTGGCCAGCCATCCCCAGCGCCGCTCCCTGACCAACTACGTGGGCATGGGCGACCTGGAGGAAGTGGACCGGAACACCATTCCGCTGACGCTGCTACCGGGGGATACGGTGTTGCTGCTGTCGGACGGGGTGTTCAACACCCTTTCCGAGTTGGAGATCGCCTCCGCCCTCCGGTCTAACCCAGACACGGCGGCCATCCGCCTGGAACGAATGGTGCTGGAGCATCGTAAGCCCTACCAGGACAATTTTTCCGGCATCTTATACCGATACGGGCGATAGCGCCCGAACGCAAAACGAGCAGGAGACCACTCCAAAAGGACATGGTCTCCTGCTCTATTGGTTTCCTTCTCATTTGGGGTGCGCGAAGCGCACGGGCACCGCAGGGATTCCAGGTCAGGTCGTCTCAGGAAAATCCACCAAGTCCTCCACATTGCGACAGAGCTGAATATACTCCTGCTTCATCTCCTCCAAGTGCTGGCGTCCCAGCGGCGTCAACCGGTAATAGTTGCGCACCCGGTTGTTTTCGGAGATGAGCTTTTCCGCTTCCTCGATGAAGCCCTGCTTTTGCAGCCGGTAAAGGACCGGATAGAGCAGCGGCATGGTATATTCGCTGTTGGTCTTGTCCTTCAACTCCTGGGTCATCTCATAGGCGTACTTCGGGCGCTCCAACAGCAGCGACATGACCACCATGGGATTGACAGCGCGCTTGAAGTAATCTTCAAAGGAATGACCACGCGTGGTTTCGTTTGCATTCATTAATACCCCACCTTTCAGCATTGTATTATATCGAATAGTCGATGAAATTGCAATATACAAATGTCAGTTTCTCATCGCCTTTTGCGGTGAAATTTCATGAAATAAAACGGTTTTACGGAAATATTTTGCCGAAGTTGTGCGATTTCACCCGAAACAGCGGCGAGACTTGCGGACAAAAAAAGGTTGAAAAAACGGGAAATCGTAGTAAAATAAAATGTAACCCCGGCGTAACGGACCCGCTCTCACAGCAAAACCGTTTGCCGGGCTTATATTATCTGTCAGTCAAAGGAGAAACTATGAAAGAAAACAACAAAATGGAAACCATGCCAATGCCCCGGTTGGTCTTGAATATGTCGCTGCCCCTGATGATCTCGCTGCTGGTGCAGTCCCTTTACAACATCGTGGACAGCATTTTCGTGGCCAGGATCGGCGAGGAGGCGCTGACCGCCGTCTCCCTGGCCTACCCGGTGCAGATTTTGATGATTGCCGTGTCCGTGGGCACCAGCGTGGGCATCAACGCCCTGCTGTCCCGCAGCGTGGGCGCAAAGCAGTACGAGCGCACCACCAACATCGCCACCACCGGTATGCTGCTGGCCCTGGCGGGCATGGCGGTGTTTATGCTGCTGGGTCTGACCTGCTCTGGCTGGTTCGTGGGGATGTTCACCTCTGACGCGGTCATCGGGTCCTATTGCCGCCAGTACCTGTGGATCTGTATGCTGTTCTGCGCGGGTACCTTTATCGGCACCATGTTCCAGCGGTTTTTGCAGTCCGTGGGCAACACCTTCGACAGCATGATCTCCCTCATCATCGGCGCAGTGACCAACCTGATTTTGGACCCCATCCTGATTTTCGGTCTGCTGGGCCTGCCCGCCATGGGCATCCAGGGCGCGGCCATCGCCACCGTCATTGGCCAATGGGCCTCCGGCGCCGCCGCCGTCCTGCTCAACCACTTCCATAACCCCATGGTCAACGTCAGTCTGAAAGGGTTCCGGTTCAACAGCCAGGTTCTGGGCCAAATTTACACCGTGGGCCTGCCCACCATCATCACCCAGGCCCTGGGCAGCGTTATGGTCACGGCAGTCAACGCCATTCTCATCTCTTACTCCTCCACGGCGGTGGCCTTCTTCGGGGTGTACTACAAGCTGCAAAACTTCCTGTTTATGCCCATGAACGGCCTGGGCCAGGCCGCCATCCCCATCGTGGGGTACAGCTACGGCGCGGACCGGAAGGACCGCATCCTGGCGCTGTTTAAGGTGGTGTTGCCCGTGTCCTGGGTCATCTCTCTGGTGATGACTGTGATTTTCTGGGCGTTCCCCTCCCAACTGCTGTCCATCTTCTCCGCCAGCGAGACCATGCTGGCCCTGGGCGTCCCCGCTCTGCGCATCATCTCCCCCACCTTCGCCTTTGCCTCCACCACCATGATTTTGGGTTACTCTCTGTCCGGCCTGGGCAACGGCGTGGTGAACATGCTGGGCACCGCCATTCGGCAGTTCATCCTGCTGGTACCGGGCATCTGGCTGCTGGCCCGGATGTTCGGCGTGGACTACGCTTGGTACGCTTTCTGGGTGGCCGAGATCGCCGCCACAGCTTACGCCGCGTGTATGACGGTGCGGGAGTTGCGGAAGAAGGACATTCTTGGCGCCAAGAAGGATTAAACGGCTGCAAATTGCACATAAAAATACCCAACCGCGCCGAAACAGGCCAGGTTGGGTATTATTTTGCTCTTTTTTTCAGGGGCGGGTCAATCCACCGCCTCCAGATGGAACTGCATGGAAGAGAACTCCGGCACCTCCCGGGGGATGGGCAGCCCGGCGTGCATCAGCGCCGCGCCGGAGAGGACCAGATTCTTGTCGGCCACTCGATAGCGGCGCTTAGGGTCCAACCCTTTCAGGTGCAGATACTCCTGAGGGCCGTTCACCGTCAGACTGGTGACCACTACGCTGACCAGAGCGGCGGCCTTGTCCTTGGTGACGGACATCCAGGCGGTGAAGTTCCCCGGCTGGAAAGGGTCAGTCAGCCGGTAATAATCTCCAAAGAAAATGATGGGGTAATAGGTGCGGAACGCCTCGGTCTGCTCCCGGCAGACGGCAATTTCATCGGCATTCAGGTGGGTGGCGTCCAACTCATAGCCAAAGGTGCCGCACATGGACACCACCGCCTTGGTTTTCAACGGCACATGGGGGCTGGACTCGGAGACGTGGGCACCCATGGAGCTGATGGGATAGAGGAAGGAGGTGCCATAGTGGAGCTTGAGCCGGTCCAGCGGCTTGGTGTTGTCAGAGACCCAGTACTGGGGGTAGAAGGTCAGCATGGCCGGGTCATACCGCCCGCCGCCGCCGGAGCAGCCTTCAAAGAGGATGTCCGGGTGGGTGTTGATGATGCGGTCCATCACCCGGTACAGGCCCAGCACATAGCGGTGGTAGACCTCTCCCTGCCGCTCAGCGGGCAGGGCGTTGGACCAGATGTCGGTGATGGAGCGGTTGATGTCCCACTTCATATAGACGATGTTGGCGCTGTCCAGCACCTGATTCACGGAGCGGATGAGATAATCCTGCACATCCCGGCGGGTCAGGTCCAGCACAAGCTGGTTCCGGCTGCGGACGGCGTGGCGGCCCGGAATTTCCATCACCCAATCCGGGTGGGCGCGGTAGAGGTCGGAGTCCTCAGAGACCATCTCCGGCTCGAACCAGATACCGAATTGCATCCCCAGATCGTTGATCTGCTGGACCAGGGTGTTCAGGCCGCATTTGATTTTGTTGGTGTTCACCACCCAGTCGCCCAGGCCGGAGTTGTCGTCGTCCCGCTTGCCAAACCAGCCGTCGTCCATCACCAGCAGGTCCACGCCAAGCTGCTGGGCGGATTTGGCGATCTCCACCAGTTTCCGGTCGTCGAAGTCCATAAAGGCGGCTTCCCAGGTGTTGATGAGGATGGGGCGGGTCTCCCGCATATACTTGCTCTTGCAGAGGTTGGTGCGGAAGAAGTCGTGGTACAGGTGGGAGAGGCCGGTCAGTCCCCGCTGGGAGAAGGCCATCAGCACCTCCGGTCCCTCGAAGCTCTCCCCGGGGGCCAGAGCAAAGTCGAACTGCTTGGGGTGAATCCCCATCAGCACCCGGAGCTGGTCGTACTGGTCCAACTCCACCTCCGCCAGAAAGCTGCCGGAGTACATAAACGCCATGCCGTAGCAGTCGCCGTGGTCCTCGGTGGCGTCGTGGTCGCAGAGGATGAGAAAGGGGTTCTGCTGGTGGGAGGAAGTGCCCCGAACGGACTGGATGGTGTGGACGTGGTGGGTCAGCTTCTGCCGCTCCACCTGCCGCTCCTGGCCGTACCGGCCGGGGAAACTGATGAGGTCGTATCCTGCGCCGTTGAGGAAGTCCAGGCAGGCGGACATGATGCGCTGGAGGTGGATAGTCCCCGTGCCGCCGTTGGTGACCTTGACGGCTCGTGTGATGATGTCCGCCTCCTCAAAGACGGCATAGAGCAGCGTCACCTGCACCTTGCTGACCGCGTCCTCCAACAGGATCTCCAGCGTCTGCACGTGGTCGTTCTCGGTGGCAAAGCAGGTGGGCAGGTCTTTCAGCCGGTATTTTCCGTCGCTGATCTGGTAGGCCTGGAACCGCCCATCGAAGGCGCGGCTGCCGTCGGGGTTCACTACCTGGATGGAGGGCACCCGGAAATCCCCCTGCTGCTGGGTGGGGAACTCCTGGGGCTGAGCGTCCAGAGAGAAGGTCCGCTGATACCGGGAATCGTAGGGGTTGCCGGAAAAGCCCCGGTCGTACTGCATGATTTGGTAAGACAGGTCCTCGTCCTCCAGAGACGGGCCGTAATAGAGGTGCATTAAGTAGTTCAGATTGCCAATTTGCAGCTGATAGGAGGAATTGCGCGTCTGGAGCGTAAAGGTCCACTTTGTTTTATTGAATACAATCGACATAAAAAAAGCCCTCTCTTTTCGTTGCAGTTGGTTTATGGTTGCAAGAATTGTACCCATTATACTGAACCAGACGAAAAAGTATATGGAAAAATGGAGAGCAAAACTGACCTAGTGTGTTACCCTTCCGCTGGGGCCAGCAGCTCGGAGAAATCCCGGATGTAATCGTGGCACAGCCGCCGCATCTCCTCCTCCTGGGCGGCGAAGAGGGAATCATAGACGCCGGTAACGGTCAGCCCTGCGGCCTTGGCCCCAGCGCAGGAGACGGGAGAATCGTCGAAGAACCGGCACTTCTCCGGCGTGACCCCCAACCGTTTTAGAGCAACGGCAAAGGCGGAGGGAGAACGCTTCTCCATGCCCAGGTCAGAGGCGTAGACGACTTGGGAGAAATAGCCCTCGATGTTGTGGTGATGCAGCACCGCCTGGCACAGCATCGGTTCGCAGGAGGTGTAAATGGCCATGTTCCTCCCCTCCCCTGCGCACTGCTCCAGAAAGGCCCGGACATGGGGTTTCAGGGGGATGTGGTCCCGGTACTCCGTCAGGGCCATGCGCCGCCACTCCGCCATGATGTCCTCCGGCGAGTCGGGAATGTGGCAGTATTCCTTTGTAAACTGGGCCGCCAGAGGAAAGATCGTGTGGATAACCCCCTGGTTGTATTCCTCGGTCCAGGGAATCCCTCGTTTGGCTAAAAAATCCACGTCGATCTGCCGCCACACCCCGGCAGAGTCGATCAGCGTGCCGTCCAGGTCGAATAAGTACATAAAGCGCCTCGTTTCCGAATAAAAAGCTATTAGCTGTTAGCTTTTAGCTATTAGCTTGGCGGTGCGCCCTTTTAAGCACTACACTTTTGCCTTACAAACAGCTATTCCAGCTATTGGCTTGGCAGCGTTCCTTTTAAAGCTCTGCGCTTTGGGGTGACGATACCTGACTAACAGCTAATGGCTAACGGCTAACAGCTTATTTCTAACAGCTCAGTCAAACAGCGCCAGCAGCACCCCATAGAGGACGCTGGAGCCGATACCGAACACCAACACCGGCCCGGCGATGGTGAACATTTTGGCCGCCATCCCGGTGATGAAGCCCTCGCTCTTGAACTCCATGGCCGGGCTGACGATGGAGTTGGCAAAGCCTGTCACCGGGACCAGCGTCCCCGCCCCGGCGTGTTTGGCCAATTTGTCATAGACGTTCAGCCCGGTGAACAGTGCGGAGAGAAAAATCAGTGAGATGGTGACGCAGGTCCCCGCGTCCTGCTGGCTCAGGCCAAAGCTCTGCCAGAACAACTGGAGGGCCTGCCCCACGCAGCAAATGCCCCCGCCCACCAAAAAGGCCAGACAAAGGTCCTTCCACAAGGGGGACGGGGTGCTTTTGCGGTTGACCAATTCACCAAATTCCTGGTTTGTCATATCCATATGGGTTTGTTCCTTTCCTTCGAATACTCCTAGCATTTCCCGGAAAGGAACAAACTATGTACAAAATCAGCCGATGGTGATGGTCCAGGCGAAGTCCTTGCTCGCGCCGGGAGCCAGCTCGATGTGCTTGCCGGCCTCGTTGACGCTGTTGGCCCAGCCGTTCCACGGCTCCATGCAGACGAAAGATTCCACATCCTGCTGCCACAGCACGCCGTTGGTGAACACCGCCTCGTCAAAGGCCACCTCGACGGTGTGTCCGTTGCCCGCGTCAGTCAGCCGCATGGGGCTTTTTACGCCGGTCAGCAGGCGGATGGAGTCGGCGCTGCCCGGCTTTTTGGTCAGGGTCAGCACAGCGGGGGCGGCGGGCTGCGCACCCTTGGCGTCCTCGGAGCAGGTGGCGGCGGTGATGTCAAAGCTGACGTTCTCCAGCTTGCTGGCAGCGAAGTAGGGGTGGAAGCCCACGCTGAAGGGCAGCGGCTTGTCGCCGGTGTTCTCCACCGTCAGGGTCAGACCGGCGGTGGCGCCGTTCAGGGTGTAACGCATGGTCAGCAGGAAGTCGAAGGGATAGACGAACTTGGTCAGGCCATTGGGAGCCAGGGTCAGCTCGATGGCGTCGTCCGCCGCCGTTTTGACCTGCCAGGGCACCAGGTCCGCGAAACCGTGGATCTCCATGGGGTAGTCCATCCCGCCGAAGGTGTGGACGCCGCCGTCCGGCTTGCCGCAGTTGGGGAACAGGATGGGGATGCCGCAGCGGGGCCGGTCGGTGGACTC
>JAJPXR010000115.1:0-9231 GCA_021205375.1 Clostridiales bacterium
GATTGCTATTTTGTTAAGATAACGAATTTTACTGACTTTTCAGATACGCCCTAGTTGGCAGCGAAACAACAGCTAGTGATAGAAAACGCTGATGTTCCCGCTGCGTCGCGTTGATTGCTCTTCGTTCTCCGCCAGCAGTACATAACTAACAGCTAAGAACTAAAAGCTAACAGCTCATTTTCCTTCCAACCGGGCGATGGCCGCCTTTGCCGCCATCTGCTCGGCTTCTTTTTTGCTCCTGCCGCTGCCGGAACCCACGCTGACCCCGTTGAGCAGCACCTCCATGGTGAAGGTCTTGTTGTGGTCCGGGCCGGACTCCCCGATCAGACGATAGCTGAGGCTCTGGCCGCTCTTGCGCTGTACCAGCTCCTGGAGGTAGGTCTTGTGGTCCCGGCTGGCCTCCTGCACCTGGTCAATGTTGCTGAGGATAAAGCGCTGCACGATGCGCCGGGCCTGGCTGATGCCGCCGTCCAGGTACACCGCCGCCAGCACCGCCTCCACCGCGTCCGCGATGATGGAGGGCCGCTGTCCGCCGCCGCCGCCGGCTTCGCCCTTGCCCAGCTTGAGGTAACTGCCCAAATCTAATTGCCGGGCCACCATCGCCAGGCTCCCCTCGCAGACCAGATTGGCCCGCAGCCGGGTCAG
This sequence comes from Clostridiales bacterium, assembly GCA_021205375.1. Classification (GTDB taxonomy): domain Bacteria; phylum Bacillota; class Clostridia; order Oscillospirales; family Oscillospiraceae; genus Onthomonas. The sequence continues at coordinate 646 of JAJPXR010000115.1, forward strand.
CTCCCCCTCCGGCAGGTTGGGGAAGGTGTGGTACAGGCTGTCCGCCGTCACCATGCCCAGCACCGAGTCGCCCAAAAACTCCAGGCGCTCGTTGGAGTGGATGCTGCCCATGTGGTGCTCGTTGGCGTAGGAGCTGTGGGTCAGGGCGTTCTCCAGCAAGGAGGGGTCCCGAAAGTGATAACCCAGCTTTTCTTCCAGTGTTTTCATAGATTCACCCTTCTTTTCGTTCAGGTGGTCTGTTTGGGGTGTCGAGAACCATGTGGTCGATGTTCTCCACAATGGCGCTGTTCACGTCGGCCTCCACAAAGAGCTTGGCCTGCCGCACGGCGTTCAGAAAGGCGTAAGCGTCGCTGTTGCCGTGGGCCTTAAAGACAGGCTTCTGGATGCCCAGCATGGCGGTGCCGCCGGTGGAGCGGCTGTCCAGCCGTTCCCGGAAGCCGCCCATGCTGCCCCGCAGGAACAGGTAGCTTGTCTTGGTTTTCCAGTTGGTTTTGAACAGGTCTTTCAGCGCGTCCACAATGAAATTGGCGGTGCCTTCCATGGCCTTGAGCATGATATTGCCCACAAAGCCGTCCGCCACCAGCACGTCGCAGGCGTCCGGGCTGGCCAGGTTGGTGGGTTCCACGTTGCCCACAAAGTTGATGCGCCCGGCGTCCCCAGCCTTTTGCAGCAGACCGTGGACCTCCTTGTAAAGCTCGCTGCCCTTGCTGGGCTCGGTGCCGATGTTCAGCAGGCCCACCTTGGGGTTGGGCTTGCCCAGCACCTTTTCTGCGTAAAAGCTGCCCATGTAGGCGAATTGCAGCATGTACTCCGGGGTACACTCGGCGTTGGCCCCCGCGTCGATGAGGACAGCGTTGTTCTTGGCAGTGGGGACCACCGGAGCCACCGCCGCCCGCTTGATGCCAGGGATGCGCTTGACCAGCAGCGTACCCGCGCTCAAAAGAGCGCCGGTGGAACCGGCGGAGATAAAGGCGTCCGCCCCGTCGTCCCGCAGCAGCTTGAGGCCCACCGTCAGGGAGGAATCCTTCTTTTTGCGCCATGCAGTGGAGGGGTCGTCGCAGATCTCCACCACCTGGGTGGCGTTGACGATGCTGACGCCCTGGGGCAGCTCTTTGACGCCATCCTGCTCCAGCACCTGGCGGATGGCGTCCTCCTGGCCCACGAAGGTGATCTCGCAGCCCAGCTCCTCATGGGCTTTCAGTCCGCCCCGGACAGGTTCCGCAGGGGCCAGGTCGCCGCCCATCGCGTCGATGATGATGTTCATTTTGGTCGCTCCTTTATTTGTTTTTTGCAAGGGGCGCGCATAAGGCGTTTCAATTACGGAACACTTCATGCCCACCCCCAGGGGTGACAGGGATGCAGGGAGAGGCCGGGGCTTCCTGCATTCGGCCTCTTCCTGCGCTTGGATTTCTTCACAGCGTCAGCTCCGCCAGCGCCTCCAGCGACCGGCGGGCCAGCTCCGCGTTTTTGGCCCGCTTGCCGCCCCGGACCCGGCGGCCCAGAGGCGGGATGATGCCAAAGTTGACGTTCATGGGCTGAAAGTCAGCGGAGGGGCTGCTGACGTACTGGGCCAGCGCGCCCAGCGCCGTCTCCTGGGGGAAGTCCACAGGGGGCAGCCCCAGCACCCGATGGGCCAGCTCCGTCCCGGCCAACAGGCCGGAGGCGGCGGACTCCACATAGCCCTCCACGCCGGTCATCTGCCCGGCAAAAGTCAGCCGCGGTTCGTCTTTCACCTGGTAATAGCGGTTCAGCAGCCGGGGGGAGTCCAGGTACGTATTGCGGTGCATGACCCCGTAGCGGACGAACTCGGCGTTCTCCAAGCCGGGGATCATGCGGAACACCCGCCGCTGTTCCGGCCAGGTCAGGTGGGTCTGGAAGCCCACCATGTTGTAAATGCTGCCCTGGGCGTTGTCCTTGCGGAGCTGCACCACGGCGTAAGGCTCCTGCCCGGTCCTGGGGTCAGGGAGACCCACCGGCTTCAGGGGGCCATAGCAGAGGGTATCGTGTCCTCTGCGGCCCATGACCTCCACCGGCATACAGCCCTCAAAGACCTTCTGGTCCTCAAAGCCGTGGAGCTTGGCCTCCTCCGCCTGGCACAGGGCCAGCCAGAAGGCATCGTACTCCTCCCGGCTCATGGGACAGTTGATGTAGTCCGCGGTGCCCTTGTCGTAGCGGCTGCCGAACCAGGCTTTGTCCATGTCGATGCTCTCGAAGGACACCAGCGGGGCCACCGCATCAAAAAAGTGCAGATAGTTCTGCTGGGGGAACCGCCGGGCCAGATGCTCCGCCAGGGTGTCAGAGGTCAGGGGACCGCTGGCAATCAGCACCTGCCCCTCTGTGGGCAGCTCCGTGACCTCCTGCTCCACCACCGTGATATTGGGATGGCTCCGGATCGCCTGCGTGACCGCCCCGGAGAAGGCGTAGCGGTCCACCGCCAGCGCGCCCCCGGCGGGGACGGCGTGGGTGTCCGCCTGGGCCATGATGAGGCTCCCACAGCGGCGCATTTCCTCTTTCAGCAGGCCCACGGCGTTCTCCACGTTGTTGGCCCGGAGGGAGTTGGAGCAGATCAGCTCCGCGAAGTCCGGGCTTTTGTGGGCGGGGGTCTGCTTGTGGGGCTTCATCTCGTACAGGGTGACAGGAACGCCCCGCCTGGCAAGCTGCCAGGCGGCCTCACACCCCGCCAGCCCCGCGCCTATGACGACGACAGGTTCCATTTATTCCTCCGATTTTTGCTGCTTGGCGGCCTCCCGTTTAGCCGCTTGAATGGCCCAGCCTTTTTCCAGCGCCGCCCGCTGGGCCTCGGTCAGCTCCCGCTTGGGCTTGTTGGGGTCCTTTTGGGCGGTGGATTTTTTCGCCGGGGCCTTTTTCGCGGCGGCTTTTGTGGTGGTCGCCTTTTTCGCAGCAGGTTTTTTCGCTGTGGATTTTTTCGTGGTTGAGGACTTCTTCGCCGCCGTTTTCTTGTCAGCGGTCTTGTCCGGCTCTGCGATGGCCTCCGCCGCCGCCTGGGAAACGGCGTCCTCCGTCTTTTCCCTGGGCTTGCGGTAGCCGGGGCGCAGCTCCTCCGGGGTGAAGTTCTCGCACTTTTCGTTGATGCAGAAGGGCTTCTTCGCCCCCCTGCCGGACTTTTTGAACATGGTCTGGCCGCAGATGGGACAGTTGTCCTTCACCGGTACGTCCCAGGTCATAAAGTCGCAGACCATATTCTCGTTGGGAGAGCGGTTGTATTCGCAGCCGTAGTAGGTGTACCCGTTGCGGCTGGTCTTTTTCAGGATGCGGCCCCCGCACTTGGGGCATTTGCCCGGCATTTCGATGACGAGGGGCTTAGTGAAGGTGCAGTCCGGGTAGCCGGGACAGGCCAGGAACCGGCCAAACTTGCCGATTTTAATGACCATCTGCCTGCCGCAGACATCACAGACCTCGTCGGAGACCTCATCGGGGATCTTGATGCGCTCTCCGTCCAAATCCTTCTCCGCCTGCTCCATCTCGGCGTGGAACCCGGCGTAGAACCGGCGCAGCAGCTCCTTCCAGTCCTCTTTGCCCCGCTCCACCTCGTCCAGGTCGCTTTCCATCCGGGCGGTGAAGTTGGGGTCCACGATGTCGGTGAATTTGTCCTCCATCAGTTGGGTGACCACTTCACCCAGGGGGGTGGGCCGGAGGGCGCGGCCCTCCTTGACCACATAGTAGCGGTCCTGAATGGTGGAGACGGTGGGGGCGTAGGTGGAGGGGCGGCCAATGCCCCGCTCCTCCAGCAGCTTGATGAGGGTGGCCTCGGTGAACCGGGGTGGCGGCTGGGTGAAGTGCTGGGCCTTGTCCTCAGCGGCCTTGCGGACGGTCTCGCCCTCCGCCAGGTCAGGCAGAGGGGAGCCAACGGCCTCCTCCCCTTCCTCCTTGCTCTCCACATAGACGGCGGTGAAGCCGGAGAACTTCATGCTCTGGTGGCTGGCCCGGAACAGGTGCGTGCCGCTGGTCACGTCGATGGAAACCGTGTCAAACACGGCGTTGGACATCTGGCAGGCCAGGAACCGGCTCCAAATCAGCTTGTAGAGCTTGTACTGGTCGGGGGTCAGGCTCTTGCGCACCACGTCGGGGGCCAGCTCCACGTTGGTGGGGCGGATGGCTTCATGGGCGTCCTGGGCGTTAGCCTTGGCCTTGTAAACCCTGGTGTTGGCAGGGACATAAGCCGCGCCATAACGGGCGCGGATGAACGAGCGGGCGCTGTCGGTGGCCTCTACAGACAGGCGCAGGGAGTCGGTACGCATATAGGTGATGAGGCCCACGGCGCCCTCTCCCTCGATGTCCACGCCCTCATAGAGCTGCTGGGCGATGGACATGGTGCGCCGGGGAGTCATGCCCAGCTTGCGGCTGGCCTCCTGCTGGAGGGTGGAGGTGGTGAAGGGGGGCGCAGGCTGGCGCTGCTTCTCCCCCTTGCGCACACCGGTGACCACAAAGGGGTTCACCGCCACGTCGGCCAGAATCGCGTTCACCGCCTCCTCGTTGGGCAGCTCGGCCTTCTTTTTGCCCTCCCCGTGGTAATGGGCCAGGAAGGACCCCATCTGGGGAGCGATGCGCTCCAGCCGCACGTCCAGGGACCAGTACTCCTGAGGGACGAAGGCACGAATTTCGTTCTCCCGGTCCACCACCAGCCGGGTGGCCACGGACTGGACCCGCCCGGCGGAGAGACCCCGGCGAATTTTTCGCCACAGCAGCGGGGAGAGCTGATAGCCCACAATGCGGTCCAGAATACGCCGGGCCTGCTGGGCGTCCACCAGGTCCTGGTCGATGGCCCGGGGCGCGGCGATGGATTCGTTGACCACGGTTTTGGTGATCTCGTTAAAGGTGACGCGATACGTCCGGTCGTCAGGCAGCTCCAGCAGCTCTTTCAGATGCCAGGAGATGGCCTCTCCCTCCCGGTCCGGGTCGGTCGCCAGATAGACGCGGTTGCTGTTTTTGGCGGCCTTGCGCAGGCTCTTGATGATGTCCTCTTTGCCCTTGATGGGCTGGTAGTCGGGCTGGAAGTCGGCTTCGATGTCCACGCCCAGCTTGCTCTTGGGCAGGTCTCGGATGTGGCCCATGGAGGCGATGACGGTATAGTTGGGGCCGAGGTATCGGCCAATTGTTTTTGCCTTTGCCGGTGATTCTACGATCACCAGATCGGTTTTTGCCATAAAGAAGATTCCTCCAACGAATTGAAGTGCGAAACAGATTGACGGCGGCGGCTATTTCACCCGCAGCTCGGTTTTGAACCGGCCTCCGGACAGCTCCTCCACATAGCCCCGCAGAGTCAGCAGGGTCAGAGCCGCCAGAACGCGCGCTGAGGGAACGCCGGTCTCGGCGGTCAGCTCTTCGGCGGACTTTTCCCCCGCCTGAAGTGCCAGCAACACTGCCTGTTCGTCATCCGTAAAGGTTGCACGGCTTTTCCGTAAGTCAATATAGTCTGACTTTTCGCCGCTGTCAACCTTTTTTTGCTGGCTTGGGGCAGTCTCCACCTCAGAAGCAGGGGATTTTTCCGCCTTTGGTGCGGTGAACTGCGCCGTTTGCTCCGGCTCGGTGACTGCGGACTTTGGTGGCGGCGTCTTGCGCTTCGGGGCCGCCGAAGGAGCGGTGGTCAGTCGCGTGTAACTCTCCCGGTAAGGCAGCAACAGGTCCTCCACCGACATCACCGGCAGGGCCAGCCCACTACAGAGCAGGGCATTGGTGCCGGCCGCAGAGGTGGAAGTCAGATTGGCTGGGATGGTGTACACCGTCCGCTGTTGGTCGTGGGCGCAGGCCGCCACTTGCAGCACCCCGCTGCGGGCAGGGGCTTCAATACAGAAGGTGACCACGCACAGGCCGGTGAGCACCGGGTTTCGGAAGCGGAAGTGGGCGTGGTCGTTGGCCGTCCCAGGCGGATAAGTGCTGATGAGGGTGCCCAGGGAGGACACATCCCGGTAGAGCTGGCGGTAATAAGCGTTGTCCACAAAGGGCACGTCCACCCCGCCGGGGAGCAGCGCGGCCGCCGGACCGCCCGCCCGCATGGCCCCGATGAGCGCCGCTTCATCGCAGCCGGGCGCCATGCCCGTCACCACCAGCGCGCCCTGTCGGGTCAGGTCCCGGGAAAATTTCTCCGCCATCGAGCGGCCATAGGCAGAGCAGCGCCGGGAACCAGCCATGGCAATGGCGCACTCCTCTTCCAAGCGCAGAGGCCGTCCCAGGAGGTAAAGCACCATCGGCGGCGTGTAGATGTTCCGCAGCCGCTCGGGATAATCTGCGTCCTGCCAGGTGGAAATATGCACGCCCAGCCGGTCACAATCCGCCAGGATCTGTTCCACCCGCTGGGTGGCGGTGGTCCTGTCCTCCATCTGGGCGATCTGCCGGGCGGTTAGCCCTTCTACAGCCTGGTACTCGGCGGTGTCGGCAAAATACGCCTTCTCCGGGGAACCAAAGTGGCGATAGACCTGCCAAGCGGTGTCCGGTGGGCAGACGATGGACAGCCACACCCAGAACTTTGTCACAGACAGCATATGCCGAACCTCCTTCGTCGAGCTGTTAGCTCTTAGCTTTTAGCTGTTAGCTCCGTTGTGCGATGCCTCAACCACTCGGAGAAGCGAACGAAGCATTTTAGTTACTTCTGTGCATTGATTTGTCACACGTTCAATATCTTTCTGGTTGATGTATCCTAGCCGCTGGCAAATGAGCAGTTGCGTTTCTAGTTCTGCTGCTGAACCGAGTGAAATATATAAAAAGTGTTGAAACACTTTTGGCGAGTTGCGGGCGTTTCCTTCCGCTATATTGGAAGGAATCGACACTGCCGCTCGCCGCATTTGGGCAGACAGTGCATAAGTTTCCTCTTTGGGAAGCCTTTTGACCAAATGATATATTTTCTCTACAAGCAACATGGATTTCTGCCAAACCAGCAATTCCTTGTGTGTTCGCATAACCCCTCCGGTTTTTGAGTGGCAACTAAAATGTAAAAGCTCAATTGATTATCCTTTTTAGCTCTCAGAGCGCTTTTGCCTTTTAGCTTGGTGGTGTTGCCTTTTACGCTCTACGCTTTTGATTTGCAGTACCTGACTAACAGCTAACGGCTAATAGCTAACAGCTTAAACACCGATACCTCTCCCACAGCACCACCGTGGCGGCCATGGCCGCGTTCAGCGATTCGCATTGCGGCTCCATGGGGATCTTCACCGTTCCGTCGCACAGGGACAGCACCTCCGGTGAGAGGCCGCTGCCCTCACTGCCGATGGCCAGGGCGCAGCGGTTCCCGCTCAACTGCCGCAGGTCGGCGGTATCCGCCTGGAGCGCGGTGCCCCACAGGGGCAAATCGCTGGCCCGGCACAGGGTTTTCAATTCCTCCGGCGTGACCTCCCACACAGGCAGACGAAACGCCGCTCCCATGCTGGCCCGGACCGCCTTCCAACTGTAGGGGTCGGCGCTGTGGCCGGTGAGCAGCAGCCCCGCCGCGCCAAAGGCGTCGGCGCTGCGCCAGATGGTACCCACGTTGCCGGGGTCCTGGAGGCCGTCCAGCACCAGATAAGTCCGCCCGTCCAACCGCTCTGGCGGGGTCAAATCGGGCTGTTTGCAGGTGAACAGCACCCCCTGGGGGGCTTTCATAGGGGAGATGGAGGACATCACCCCGGCGGGGACCTGCACCAGCCGCCCGGTGTCGGGCAGGGCTGGCAGCGCCAGTCCCTCCGAGCAAATCAGAGCGGTAATGGTCGCTCCCCACCGAAGAGCCTCCTCCAGCAGCTTCACGCCGTCACAGACAAACTCCCCCGTCTCCCGGCGATAGCTCCGTTCTTTCAGCAATTTTTTAATGTGGCCCAGCAGCGGATTGCTGCGGCTGGTGATTCGTTCCATTCCGTTTCTCCGTTACAGTTGCTGGAGCCGCGCCAGAGCCTCCTGGCTGGTCAGCACGGACATGACGCCGCCCTGCTCCGGCAGGGGCGTCTGGGGCGAGGGGGAGACCTGGAGCTGGCTGCTGCCGCTGGCCTGGACAGCCAGCACGTTGATGTCGTATTTGGCGCGGACGTTCAGCTCCGCCAGGGTCTTGCCCCACCAGCTCTTGGGGATGGGGACGCGGACCACTGCGTAGTCGTCGGACAGGTCCAGCAGGTCATAAGCGCTGTGCTGGCTCAGAGTGCGGGCCAGCCGCCGCCCTACGTCGTGTTCGGGGAAAATCACCCGGTCCGCGCCGAGGCGCTCCAAAATGCGGCGGTGGGCCTCGCTGCTGGCCTTGGCGATGACACACTTGGCCCCGGCCTCTTTCAGGTTCAGCGTGACAAGGACGCTGGTGCTGATGTCGGAACCGATGCACACCAGAACCACATCGCAGGACGCCACATTCAGGGCCTGCACCACCTCCGGGTCCCGGAGATCGGCCTGCACCGCCCGCGTCACGTGGTCCGCGATGGTCTGGATGTGTTCTTCGTCGATGTCGATGGCCAATACCTCATTGGTGGGGCGGTGGCCCTTGACAGGGCGCATCAGTTCCCTGGCCACAGCGTCGCCAAAGCGCCCCAGGCCCACAACTGCGTAGGTTTTCATAATCATGTACCCTCCAAAAGGAAGATGAGCTGTTAGCTATTAGCCGTTAGCTGTTAGTCA
>JAJPXR010000115.1:9331-11709 GCA_021205375.1 Clostridiales bacterium
CAACCCAAAGACGTAGTACCTCAAAGACAGCACCGCCAAGCTAAAAGCTAAAAACTAAGAGCCAAGAGCTATTACCCGATCATCATATCCACATAGGGATAACTGATTTTTTCCTCCACCGGCCTGTGGGTCAGCACCGCGAAGGAGAAGGACAAGATGCCTACCCGCCCCAGGTACATCAGGCAAATCAGCACCACCTGGGACTGGGCGGAGAGAGACGCGGTGATGCCGGTGGAGAGGCCCACCGTGGCAATGGCGGAGGCCGTCTCGAAGGCGGAAGCCAGGAAAGGCAGCCCCTCCCGGACGGAGAGAAACACCGCCCCGGCAAAGAAGGCCATGACCACCAGCAGCGTCAGCGTCATGGCGTTGAACACCTGCCGGTGGGAGATGGTGCGGCCCCGCACCGTCACCCGCTCCCGGCCGTGGAGACCGGAGCGCAGGGCCAGGGCCAGCACCGCCGCGGTGCCTACCTTGATGCCGCCGGCGGTGGAGCCGGAGCCGCCGCCGATGAGCATATAGAAGATGCTCAGGGCCTGGCTGCTCTCGGTCAGCGCCCCCTGGTCCACGGTAGAGAAACCCGCCGTCCGCAGCGTCACCGACTGGAACAGAGCCGCCATCAGCTTTTCCGGGCCGGTAAATCCGCTGAACGCGCCGTCCCATTCCAGCAGCAGGAAGAACACCGTGCCGGAGACCACCAGCGCCGCCGTGGTCAGCAGCACCAGGCGGCTGGGCAGGGAGAGCGCGCGCGCTCTGCGCCAAAGCAGCTCCTCCCAGACGAAAAAGCCCAGACCGGAGCAGATAATGAGAATCACCAGCGTCAGGTTCACCACCGGGTCGTGGACATAGTTTGCCATGCCCCCCACCAGGTCGAACCCGGCGTTGCAGAAGGCGGAGACGGCATGGAACACGCCGTACCAAATGCCTTTTCCCCAGCCGTACTCCGGCACAAACCGCGCCGCCAGCACAACAGCGCCCGCTCCCTCGAAGGAGAGGGTCAGCAGCACCGCGTGCTTGGCGATGCCAATGGCATCCTCCACGGTGTTGACGTTCAGCGCCCCCATCAGCACCATTTGTCGGGAGATGGACAGGCGGCGGCGCAGAACGATGGCGCAGGTGCAAAACACCGTCATAAAGCCCAGCCCGCCCAGTTGGATCATCACTAAAATCACCGCCTGGCCGAAACCGCTCCACCACAGACCGGTGTCCACCGTGGCAAGCCCGGTAACGCAGGTGGCGCTGGTGGCGGTGAAGAGGGCGGTCAGGGGGCTGGTCCAGGTCCCGTCCCGGCTGGAGACGGGCAGCGTCAGCAGCGCCGTCCCCACCAGGATGATGGCGAAAAAGCTAAACGCCAGCACCCGTCCCGGATTGGCGGAAAATTGGAATTTTCTGCGCTGTTTTTTCACTGCTGCGAAAGCCTCCTGCCATGGGCCGGGGAAACCGGAGGGCGGCGGCCCGTCCCGTTCAATGTATCGCCGACTGCGGCGCGCTCAGAGCGCATGTCGCCCCGTTTTGCGGAAAAACGTTCTCTTTTTCCTATCATAACAAACCTTCCGGGAGATTGCAAGCCCTTTGAACCGGGAAACGGCTCTGCCGCTCCCAAAATTCCCAAAAAACAGAAGAACATTCCGTTTGTGCAAAATTCGCAAAACGATTCATGTTCTTTTCACAACTCTTTTGCAGTTTCGCCAACAATTCGCCCTGACGTAGTGGTAAGATAAGGACAGTCAAGCAAGGAGCCTGATTGGAAACCCGCCGGGACGATTCCAACCAGACCCTCCTGATAGATGGGCCACATCTTTTCTGACCTCACTGCTCCACTCGCTGGCAGTTGTCGGCGCGAGGGGCAGACTAAAAGCTCCGAATCCTGCGATTCGTTTTACATATCCCAGCGCCGCAGCAGTCACGCTGCGGCGCTTTTTGCGTGGGACCCCTTGCAATTTCCCTTTTTTCGCGCTATTCTGGAGAAAATCGAGCGAAAAAGGAGGCGGCACGGATGGAACCGCATAGCTGGTGGGTCTATATGGTCCGGTGTGCCGATGGCACCCTCTACACCGGCATCGCCGCCGACGTGGACCGGCGGGCAGAAGTCCACAACCGGGGCCGGGGCGCGAAGTACACCCGCAGCCGCCTGCCGGTGGAGGTGGTCTACCGGGAGGAACAGCCCACCAAGGGGGACGCCCTCCGCCGGGAAATGGCCATCAAGGGGCTGACCCGCCGGGAGAAGCTGGAACTGATAGGTGGGAAAAGATGAACCCCTCACATTCCATTTGACAGATAGGAAACCCCGTCTGAGCCTACAGACGGGGTTTTGTGCGTTAAAATGGTGGTTCTATAATAAATGTTGGGGTCAGGTAAAGCACCTGGCCCCAAATTCATAA